>JACQOJ010000085.1 GCA_016202605.1 Betaproteobacteria bacterium | reverse complement strand
GAGAACTCGAAGCACAAGATCATGTTCGAGAATCTCACGCCCTACCATCCGACCGAGCACCTGAAGCTCGAGCGCGATATCAAGGCCGAGGAAAACATAACGGGCCGCATCATCGACATCATCGCTCCCATCGGCAAGGGTCAGCGCGGCCTTATCGTCTCCCCGCCCAAGGCCGGAAAGACGGTGTTGATGCAGCACATCGCGCACGCCATCACCGCCAACTGCCCTGAGGTGGTGCTGATCGTCCTGCTCATCGACGAGCGCCCCGAGGAAGTGACGGAAATGCAGCGTTCGGTAAAAGGCGAGGTGGTGTCATCGACCTTTGACGAACCAGCCACCCGGCATGTGCAGGTCGCGGAAATGGTGATCGAAAAGGCGAAGCGCCTGGTCGAGCACAAGAAGGACGTCGTGATCCTGCTCGATTCGATCACCCGGCTCGCCCGCGCTTACAACACCGTGGTGCCGGCTTCCGGCAAAGTGCTCACCGGCGGCGTGGACGCGAATGCCCTGCAGAGGCCCAAGCGCTTTTTCGGCGCCGCGCGCAACATGGAGGAAGGCGGGTCGCTCACCATCCTCGCCACCGCGCTCATCGACACCGGCAGCCGCATGGACGACGTGATTTACGAGGAGTTCAAGGGCACCGGCAACATGGAAATCCACCTTGACCGCCGCATGTATGAAAAGCGCATCTTCCCGGCGATCAACGTGAACCGGTCGGGCACGCGCCGCGAGGAGCTGCTGCTCGCCAAGGACGTGCTGCAGAAGATCTGGGTGCTGCGCAAGCTTCTGTATCCGATGGACGAGCTCGAGGCGACCGAGTTCCTCCTCGACAAGATCCGCGCGACGAAGAACAACGCCGATTTCTTCGACAGCATGAAGCGAGGCTGAGGGGTCGTAACATGATGCCTGCCCGGCAAGCCCGGGAATAATCGGCGCGGTTGGGGTGTTGACAGGGTCGCACGGACAGCGCGGAGTGATGGCATCCTTTTATCGTCGCTGCTTCACCAACCGGACCTCAAGGAGGAGCTTATGTGGCGAGTACTGTTGAGCGCGTTGCTGCTTGCCGGCTGTGTGCAGTTGCCGCCAAGCCCCCAGGATATCCAGGCGAAGAAGTTCGAGTCGATCCCCGACAAGGCAGTGATTTACATCGTTCGCAACCCCCTGGACCAGAGATTCTCCGGCACTATCCTGCTCGATGATCTCGGCATGGTAACGACCCAGGCCGGAACCTATTATCGATGGGAAGTGACGCCGGGCCCGCACCGGATCGCAGGCTACGCCAACGAGAGTTCGGTTCTCAGGCTGCAAACGGAGGCCGGAAAGCTCTATTTTGTCCAGCACAGCGTGGTGGGATACCGCTCGCCGACCGGGTCGTTTCTCCAACTGATCCCGGAACGGGATGGCCGCGAGCTGGTGATGCGCGGTGAGTTGCTTGCGAGGTTCTAGGCGGCACGCTCGCCATTTGGAAGCGCTCGCGGATCGGCGCAAACCCGACCGATTCGGTCATGAGCGCCCGCCGCAGCGTTCGCTGCGCCGCCCGTCGCCAAGGTCTGCGGACCAAGCTGCGACGGCAGGCTGTTACGCAACATGGATCGTTCTCGCTCTGTCGCTCGCGCTCTCTGCGGGCTGCGCTTCCACGCCACAGGCAAGCGCCGACCGCAATGCCGAGGCAAGAGAATTCCGGTCGCATCCCGCGACCGCCGCGATCTACGTTTATCGCGTCGATCTTGGCGGAGCCCCCGATGATTCCGTGCTGTACCTCGATCACCGGCTGATCGGCGCCACG
This sequence comes from Betaproteobacteria bacterium, assembly GCA_016202605.1. Lineage (GTDB taxonomy): Bacteria > Pseudomonadota > Gammaproteobacteria > Burkholderiales > SG8-41 > DSOT01. The sequence continues at coordinate 55,189 of JACQOJ010000085.1, read as the reverse complement.
CTTCCAGGGAGTTTTTTCCGCATCGACGTGCGCCCGGGCAAGCATCTCCTGCACGGAGTCGCCCATGATGCCGGGCGCCTCGAGATCGAGGTACGCCCGGACGAAATATACTTCGTGTCGCTGAGCGTGATCGGCGGCCACTCGCTGTTTGCGCTCCCGGACAAGGCCCGGGGACGCGACGAATTGCTTGCCTGCTGTGACCTTCTCGAAAACTGGGCGCCCGGCCAGCGCCCCTTGCTTCGCTAGCCAAAATCGTTGATAATCCGACCCTTTCTTTTCGGGGGCGCGGTCCGCTCCGGAGGAAGCTGCGATGAAAGCGAAAATCCACCCTCAATACAGAGAGATCACCGTCACGTGCAGCTGCGGAAACACCTGGACCACGCGCTCCACGCTGGGCAAGGAACTGCACGTCGAAGTCTGTTCGTCATGCCATCCGTTCTACACCGGCAAGCAGAAAATCGTCGACACGGCCGGACGCGTCGAGAAATTCCGCCAGAAATACGCCCAGAAGGCGGCCACGGGGCCGAAAGCCGCGGCTTGACAAGCGGGCCGTCACCCTCGAAAAGGCAGCCCGGGCCGCCCTATTTTTTCGCCGCTCACCCGAGTGGTTCCACAACGCGCCGACTAGAAGCTCGCGACGGTGCCGTCGCTGCGCGGGTCGGCTCCTCCCTCCAGGACGCCGTTCGCGTCGCGAATGATGCATCCTGCGTGACCGACGGCGTCATCGTAGGGCGCAAGGATTTCGACTTCATGTCCCCATTCGCCGAGCGTCTTCAGCACCCCGCCTTCGAAACGTGACTCGAGCTTCAGGCTGTCGCTGGGCAGGCCCCAGGTGCGTCCGAGCAGCCAGCGTGGGGCGTTGATTGCCGATTGAGGATCCATTCCGAAGACGACAATTCGCGTGAATACCGCACACTGCGTCTGCGGTTGGCCGTCGCCGCCCATGGTGCCGTAAACCATTATGCGTCCGTCCTTGAGGCGCGCCAACGCGGGATTGAGCGTGTGAAACGGCTTGCGACGCGGCTTGAGCGCGTTGAGCGCCGCCGGGTCAAGAGCGAAACTGCAGCCGCGATTCTGCCAGTTGATGCCGGAATCCCCGAGCACGATGCCGGCGCCGAACTCGTGATAGATGCTCTGAATGAACGAAACCGCGCGGCCACGTCCGTCGACCACCCCCATCCACACGGTGTCGGCGGGCGGGCGGCTCGCGCCCCACGGCGCCGCGCGCTGCCGCTGGATGCCGGCCGCGATCTCGCGTATGCGCTCCGGCACGAGCAACTCGCGTGGATCAACGGTCATGTACGCGGGATCGGTAATGTAGCGGTCCCGCAAGCGGAAAGCCGCCTTCGTCGCCTCGGCACAGAGATGCACAAAATCGGCACCGGCGGGACCGGTGCGGCGCACATCCAGCCGATCGAGAATGCCGAGGATGAGCAGCGATACCAGACCCTGCGTCGGCGGCGGCATGTTATAGAGCGTACCCGCGCTGTGCGCGAGCGCCAGCGGATCGCGCAACTGCGCGCGGTGCGCTTCGAGATCTCCCGGCGCGAGCGGACTGCCGGCGCGCTGCAAATCCCCGGCGATCGAGCGCGCCAATTCGCCGCGGTAGAAGTCCTCGGTTCCCATCCTGGCGATGCGCCTGAGCACCGACCCCAGACGCTTCTGGACGAAGACGCTGCCCTTGATGGGAGGCTCGCCGCCGACCAGGAAGGTTTCTTCAAAGCCGGGTTGCCCCGCGAGCTCCGATTTCTTGCTGGCGGTGGCGAGCGCCTGGCCAGCCGTTACCGGAATGCCCCGTTCCGCATAATGAATCGCGTCCTCGAACAGGCGCGCGAGCGGCATGCGCCCGCGCAGCGCGCGGCGTGACAACTTGTAGGCAGCACCCCAGCCGGACACTGTCCCCGCCACGGTGTTGGCGGCCGCTCCGCCGCGAAACGGAATGCTTTCTTCGATTCCGCGCTCGCGATACCAGTCGATCGACGCGGCGGCCGCCGCCGCCCCGCAGGCATCGATCGCGCCCGGCTCCTTGCCGGGCACGGACACCAGCCAGAAGCTGTCGCCGCCGATCGAATTCATGTGCGGGTACACGACCGCGATCGTCGCCGCGGCGGCGATCATCGCCTCCAGCGCGTTGCCACCTTCGCGCAGCACGGCAAGCGCCGACTGCGCGGCAAGCGCGTGCGGCGCAACCGCCATCCCGCGCATGCCGCGGATGGAATGCATCACTTTCGGACCCGGGCCAGGAAAACGATGATTCTACGTTACGTTGCGCGCAAGTTGAATGGCGATCCCCGCGCGCCCGGCTTCTGTCCTCACCAGCCGATCGCCTGCGGCAGCCAGAGCGCGATCTGCGGGAAGAAAAACACCAGCGACACGGCCAGCACCTGCATCAGGACGAACGGGATCACGCCCCGATACATGTGGCGCGTGGTGACTTCGGGAGGCGCGACGCCGCGCAGGAAGAAAAGCGCCCATCCGAACGGCGGCGTGAGGAACGAAGTCTGCAGGTTTACGCAGATCAGCATCGCGAGCCACACCAGGTCGACGTTCTGCGCCGCAAATACCGGCAGGAACAACGGTACCGCGATGTAGCTGATCTCGATCCACTCGATGAAGAACCCCAGGACAAATATGAGCAGCATCAGGAACCAGATATCCGCATTCACGCCGCCGGGAAGAAACGCAAACAGGTCGTGAATGAGATCCTCGCCCCTCAGGCCCCGGAACGCGAGCGCGAAAACCTGCGCGCAGATCAGGATGAACATCACCATGGCCGTGATCTGCGTGGTGGTCTGCACGGTGTCCTTGAGCACCCTGGAGGCCATGCGCCCGGCGAAAGCCGTCACCAGGATCGCGCCCAGCGCGCCCATCGAGGCTGCTTCCGTCGGCGCGGCCACCCCGCCGATGATCGATCCCAGCACCGACAGCACCAGCAGCAGAGGCGGCAGCACGACTTTGAGGAACCGCATCCACAGTTCCGCACGGGGCATCGTGTCGCGCTCCTTTTTCGGCACCGCGGGCACCATCTCCGGACGGACCATGCCGAGCACCACGATGTAAATACAGTAGAGCGCGGCAAGCAGGAGCCCCGGCATGACGGCGGCGGCAAACAGCGTCCCGACCGACAACTGCAGGATATCCGAGAGCAGAATCAGGATGAGGCTCGGGGGAATGATCTGACCGAGCGTGCCGGATGCGCAGATCGCGCCGCAGGCCGCCCCTGGATCGTAGCCGCGGCGAATCAACGTCGGCAGCGTGAGCAGGCCGAGCGTGATGACGGTCGCGCCCACGATCCCCGTGGTGGCGCCCATCAACACGCCCACGCCGATGATGCCGAGCGCCATGCCGCCCTTGAGGCCCCCGGCAAGATGGCCCACGACGTCGAGCAGGTCTTCCGCCAGACGCGACTTCTCCAGCATCACGCCCATGAACACGAACAGCGGGATCGCCAGCCACTGGTAGTTGCTCACCACGCCGTAGATGCGTGCCGGCAGCAGATTGAACAAGGTGGTGCCGAACCCCAGGAAACCGAACACGAAGCCGGTGGTTGCGAGCGTGATCGCAACCGGCACGCCGGCCATGAGCAGCGTGAAAAACGCCAACAGCATCAGTATGGCGATGACCTCGGTGCCGCTCACCTCCGGCCTCCACGCAGCCTGGCGACGCACGCGAGCGCGGCGGCAACCCCCTGCATCAGCAGCAGCGCAAAGCCGACCGGAATCAGGCTCTTGATCAGATAGCGGTGCGGAATTCCTCCCGGGTCGGGCGAGCCTTCATCGATGACATAGGACTGCCCGACATATTTGATCGAGAACCAGATGACCAGCACCGAAACGGCGATCGTGAGCAGCGCCGATACGAGGTCGACGACGATTTTGGTCCGCTCGTTGAACCGGCCGTAAACGATGTCCACGCGCACATGCGCGCCGTGACGCAGAGCGTACGACATCCCGAACAGGATGAGCGGCACCAGCAAATGCCATTCCAGCTCCTGCGCCCACACGGTGCCCGCGCTGAACAGGTAGCGCAGGAGCACGTTCACGGCCATGAGCGCGACAATGGCGAGCGCGAGCCACGAAATCCACATGCCCGCCGTATCGACCAGACGTTCGATACCGGCGCGCACGCCGTCGACCGCGTGCGCGCCGCCCCGCCGCCGCCGGTCAGGCACCGCGGATCTTGCTGTGATACACGGCTTCGCTGTAGCCCGCCCAGCTGTCGTACCCGGCCTTGAACGCCATGTACGAGTTGTGCACCTTCCTCGTGGCCGGGTCCTTGGCGACCGCCTCCTCGAGCACTTTCCGGGTCGCCGCGCGCAGTCCCTTGATCACGTCATCGGGCAGCGGCCGCGCGATCACGCCTTCTTTCTTGATCAGCTCTTCCATCGCCTCGGCGTTGGTGCGCTGGCACCAGGCTTCGCTGATCACGTTGCATGCGGCGCAGGCGTTCTCCACGATGGCCTGCAGGTCCTTCGGCAGCTTGTCCCATGCCGCTTTGTTGATCAGCAGCTCGGAGACCGTCGCCGTCTCGTGCCAGCCGGTGGTGTAATAATTCTTCGCCGCCTTTTGCAGACCGAGCCGGCGGTCCTGATAGGGTCCGACAAACTCGGCTGCGTCGATCACGCCGCGCTCGAGCGCCGGGAAAATCTCGCCGCCGGGCAGCAGCTTCACGTCCACGCCGAGCGTCGCGTACACCTTCCCCGCGAGTCCCGGGATGCGCATCTTCAATCCGTTGAAATCCTTGATCGACTTGATCTCCTTCTTGAACCACCCGGTCATCTGCACGCCGGTATTGCCGCACGGAAAGGCGATCATGCCAAACGGCGCGTAGACTTCGTGCCAGAGCTTGATGCCGCCGCCATCGTAGAGCCAGCCGTTCATGCCCTGGAAGTTGAGTCCGAAGGGCACGGCGGTGAAGTACTGCGCCGCGAAGGTCTTGCCGGTCCAGAAGTAACTGTTGGCATGGTTCATCTCGACGGTGCCTGAGCGCACCGCGTCGAACCCTTCGAGCGCCGGGATGAGCTCGCCCGCGCCATAGACCGTGATTTTGATTCGGCCGTTCGACATGGCCTCGATGCGCCTGGCAAGGTCGGTCGCGCTGCCGGGGCCGTCCATGTAGAACGGCGCGCCCTTGGGATAGGCGCTCGTCATCTTCCAGTTGAACGTCTGCTGCGCACCCGCGATCATCGGAAATCCGGCGATCGCGGCACCGGTTGCTGCTGCTGCCCCACCCTTCAGAAACTTTCTGCGGTCGTTACGCATGTTTCCCTCTCTCTAGTCAGTTGACGGAGCGCCGGTTACCCCACTCCTAATTACCCGCAGGGAGCAATGACCCGACGCAAGAAAATGGCCCCACGCCTCGACGCACCGCAACATACACGTGAACGGAACAGCAATGATGCCGCCCGTTCCAACCCACGCGGCAGAACGATGCGTCGTGCGCCGCTGTCGCGGCGCGTCCGTTCAGTAGGTCTTGTAAGGCAGATACTTGCCGCTCATGGTGACGCTGACGCGGTCGCCTTTGGGATCGGGCTCGCGCTTCAAATCCATCTTGAAGTCGATGGCGCTCATGATGCCGTCACCGAACTCCTCGTGGATGAGCGCCTTGAAGGTCGTGCCGTAGACGCTGACGAGCTCGTAGAAGCGATAGATCAACGGATCGGTCGGCACTGCGGTCGGCAGCGACCCCTTGTACGGCGCCTGCTGCAGCAGCAGGACCGCGTCCTCGGGCAGATCGAGCAGATCGCCTGCGGCCTCGGCCTGCTCCTTCGTCATCTGCATCTGGCCGAGCAGCGCGGCGGCGGTCCACTCCTTGCTCTGGCCCACGACCTCGGAGAGCCTCGCCCAGGTGATGCCCTTCTTGATGCGCGCCATCACGATCAGCTCGGTGACGTCCTCGCGCGTCATGGGTTTCATCATGCCCGCGGCGGCGAGCAGGGCTTCCGGTGCATCGGAGCGTTTCATAAGGCGTCTCCTTCGGTTGGGGTTTCAGTCATTTTGCGACGACGACCATGGGCTTCGGCGGGCGCGCCGCGGGAATGCCGCTTACACCGGACAGGCCCTCGTCAAGCCCGGGCCGTGTAAGCGGCGGATTACGAGACTCGTAGCCGCCCGCGGCGGACTCCTCGCTGAACGCACGCGAGCGATCGACGAGGAACTCGATCAGGTGGTTGCGGATACGGTAGTAATGCGGGTGCCGGTGCAGATCGTGCCGGTTGCGGTTGCGCGGAAGGGTGTTCACCACAATTTCGGCGATCTTGGCGTGGGGGCCGTTGGTCATGAGGATGATCTTGTCGCCGAGCAGGATCGCTTCGTCGACGTCATGCGTGATCATGAACACGGTCTGGCGCGTTTCGGCGCAGATCCGCAGCACCTCTTCCTGAAGCATGCCGCGCGTCAACGCGTCGAGCGCCGAGAACGGCTCGTCCATAAGGAGCATGCTGGGCCGGATCGCGAGCGCCCGCGCGATCCCCACGCGCTGCTTCATGCCGCCCGAGAGCTCGGACGGCCGCTTCTTCTCGGCCCCGGTCAGGTTCACGAGGTCGATGTATTCCTGGCAATGGTCGCGCACCCGGGCCTTGCTCCACCCGGGCCAGCGCGAGGTCACCGCGAAGGCGATATTGCCCATCACGGTGAGCCACGGCATCAGCGCGTGACTCTGGAAGATCACGGCCCGGTCGAGGCTCGGTCCACCGATTTCGCGGCCGCCGACGAACACGTAACCCGCAGTGGCCGGCTCGAGTCCCGCCAGAATGTTGAGAATCGTGGTCTTGCCGCAGCCCGAATGCCCGATCAGGCACACGAACTCTCCCGGGTCGATGCCGAAGTGAATGTCCTCGAACACCGTCGCCGCGGCGCCGCCGCGCCCGGTATAGCGCTTGGCGATGCCCTCGATCCTGATCAGCGGTTCGGTCATGGCCTGAAACCCGTGAGCGGTTTGTCAGTCGTATTCGGGAACATCACCTGTCTCATTTCTCTAGAGTCCTCTTCTAACTGCTTACCACTTACCGCTTACCGTTTACCGCTCACTCAGGGAACGTGACGAGGCGTGTGAGCCGCGCGAGCATGAGGTCGAGGACCATGCCGACCAGGCCGATGGCGAGGATCGCCGTCAGGATGTTGGTGATCGACAGGTTGTTCCACTCGTTCCACACGAAGTAGCCGATGCCCGTGCCGCCGACCAGCATCTCGTCCGCGACGATCACCAGCCACGCGATGCCGATCGAGATGCGCATGCCGGTCATGATGGTGGGCGCCGCCGCGGGCAGGATCACGCGAAACGCCTTGCGCAGGGGCCCAACCTCGAGCGTTTTCGCCACATTCAGCCATTCACGACGCACGGCAGCGACTCCGAACGCGGTGTTGATCAGCATCGGCCACAGCGAGCAGATGAAGATCACGAACACCGCGGAGACGCCGCTGTCCTTCAGCGTGAACAGCGCCAGCGGCATCCACGCGAGCGGCGAGATGGGCTTCAGCACCTGGATGAAAGGATCGAGCGCGCGGTAGACCAGCGGCGACATGCCGATCAGGAAGCCGATCGGGATCGCCACCAGCGCCGCGAGCAGGTAGCCGGCAAGCACCCGGGCGAGCGAGTACGCGAGCTGGATGCCGATGCCCTTGTCGTTGGGGCCCTTGTCGTAGAACGGCTCCTTCAGGTGCGTCCAGATCTTGCCCGCGACGTCGGCCGGCGCCGGGAACGACGACTTCTGCCCGGTGGCCGCGGCGGCGCCGACCAGCTTGGCGTACTCCGCGTCGACCGTGCGCTCGGCGGCGGTGGGCAGCGTCGCCGCGTGCCACACGCCGACGAACAGCAGGAACAGCAGCACCGAGAGCGCGGGGGCGCGCCAGCCCATCAACCGGTCCATGGCCTATGCCGTCCTCTTGATGGCGAAGCTCGCCAGGTAAGCCTCCGGTTTCGCCGGATCGAACTCCTTCTTCATCACCGTGAATTTCTTCGAGGTCGATGCCGGCGGCGCGAAGCCCACCTCCTTCATGAGCTTCGCCGCGTCGGTGGCGAGGTAGACCTCCTGCGCGACCCTCGCGTAATTCACTTCGCCCTTGATCTGCCCCCAGCGCTTCATCTGGGTCAGGATCCACATCGCGAAGGAATGCCACGGGAACGGATCGAAATCGATGCGGTCCGGGACCTTCTTCACGTTGCCCAGCCCGTCGGCGAACGTTCCCGTGAGCACCTGCTCGACCACCGTCACCGGCTGGTTGAGGTAGTTCGCGGGCGCGATCGCCGCGGCGATCTCCTTGCGGTTCCCGGGCTTGCGCGCATAGGCGGTCGCGTCGATGATCGCCTTCAGCAGCGCCCGGTAGGTGTTCGGCATCTCGGTCACGAACTCCCTGCTCGCCGCGAAGGCGCAGCACGGATGCCCTTCCCAGATGTCCTTCGACAGGATGTGGATGAAGCCGACGCCGTCGTACACCGCGCGCTGGTTGACGGGATCGGGGGCGAGGAAGCCGTCGATGTTGTCCGCGCGCAGGTTGGCGACCATCTCGGGCGGCGGCACGACGCGGATCTGGATGTCCCTGTCCGGATCCAGGCCGTATTCCGCCACGTAGTAACGGAGCAGATAGTTGTGCATCGAGTAGTCGAAAGGCACCGCAAACTTGAACCCCTTCCACGATTTCGGGTCCCGCCTGTCCTTGTGCTTGATCGCGAGGGTGATGGCCTGGCCGTTGATGTTTTCGACGGCGGGCATGGTGTAGGGGATCGGCTGTGCGCCCGCGCCAAGCGTGATCGCGAGCGGCATCGGCGAGAGCATGTGCGCCGCGTCGTATTCCTTGTTGAGCGTCTTGACGCGGATCACCGCCCAACCTGCGGTCTTCACGACCTCGACGTCGAGCCCGTGCTTCGCGTAGAAACCCATCGGGTGCGCCATGATGATCGGCGTGGCGCAGGTGATCGGAATGAAGCCCACCTTGAGCTTCGTCTTCTCGATCCTGCCAGTCCCCTGCGCGAAGGCTTCCTTCGCTGCGCCCATCGGAAACAGAGCCGCGACCGCCGCCAGCGCGGTGCCCGCGCCGACTGCCCTGAGAAAGCCGCGGCGCGCGGCGTCGCGCGGGAAAAGCGCGCGCATGACAGCCGATTCCACCGCGCGTTCCGCCAGCAGATCGCTATCCGTGCTCGATACCACCGGGTCGGCTTCATGCGCGGCCTGTGTTGCGTGGTGCCCGCAACTGCAGCCGGGCGACAGCTTCACGTTCGGGTCATATGGATCGTTGAACGCGGACATGGGCATCTCCTCAGTCAATGGACCTGCGATGCCCTCGTGTTAGCACGATGCGTACCAGATGGCGTCGCTGGCGGTCAAGCCGGGCGCGACGCGTCACACTAACCATCTGTTCCGGTTAGGTTACCCCGTGGCCGCGCGACATTCGTTGATACCGCGCGCGGGGCACACCGAAGAATTCGCCGCACGTTGTTAGTGCGGGCTGCACCGGATGAGGGCATGCCTGTTGGTGGGTCCCGTCACCGCAGCTAAAATGGAACGCGCATGCAACCGAATTCCACGATCAGAGTCCTCGCCGTCCTGGCCGCGCTGGCACTCTCCGACTGCGCGACCAATCCCGTCACGGGCAATCCCGACTTCGTGACCATGTCGGAGGGCCAGGAAGTGCAGGTTGGGCGCAAGGAAGATCCCAAGGTGCGGCAGCAGTATGGCGTGCACGACGATCGGGCGCTGCAGGGTTACGTGAACGAGGTCGGGCAGAAGCTGGCCAGAGCAAGCCATCGGCCGAATCTCGAATATCAGTTCCTGGTCGTCGATTCGCCGGACGTGAACGCTTTTGCCCTGCCCGGTGGCTACGTCTATATAACGCGCGGCCTCCTGGCTTATCTCAACTCGGAGGCGGAACTCGCCGCGGTGCTCGGGCACGAGCTCGGCCATGTGACGGCACGCCACTCCGTGCAACAGCTCGCGGCCGCGACTGCCGCCAACGTCGGCGCCGCCATACTGCAGATCTTCGTGCCGGAAACACGCGGCTTCATCGGCGACAATCTCATCAACCTGCTGGGCAACGCACTGCTCTCGGGTTACGGGCGGGAGCATGAACTGGAGGCCGACCGGCTTGGCGCCGAGTACCTGGCGCGCACCGGCTACGATCCGCAGTCGATGGTCAACGTCGTGCGCGTACTCAAGAACCAGGAGCTGTTTGATGCCGAGGTCGCCAGACAGGAAGGGCGCCAGCCGCGGGCCTATCACGGATTGTTCGCAAGCCACCCGGACTACGACACGCGGTTGCAGCAGGTCGTGGGCGAAGCCGCGCGCTTCAGGCAGGCGCAGACGCGGACCGCCCGCGAAGAGTTTCTGCGCAGAATCGACCGCATGATCTTTGCAGACAGCCCGAGCCAGGGCGTGGTGAGGAACAACCGCTTCTATCATGTCGAGCTTGGACTGGCGATCGGCTTTCCCGCCGGCTGGCGGATCAGGAATCAGCAGCAGAACGTTGCGGCTTTGAGTCCCGGCGAGGACGTCCTGATCGACCTGAGGATGGCGGGCGCGGCGAAAGGCACGCCGAGCGAAGTCCTGCGGCGAATTGCGCGCCTTGGTACGGGTACGGAAGTGCGGCCGAGCACAATCAGCGGTCTGCCGGCAGCCATAGCGGATACCACGATGTCAGGCCGTCCCACGCGTATCGCGGTCGTGTTCCTGGGGAAAACCGCCTACGCGATCGGGGCGCAGGCGCACTCCGCGGCGGCCTTCAGACAGCACCAAGGCGAGATCAGCGACTCGATCGGCAGTTTTCACGAACTCACGGCGCAGGAGCGCGTGCTGGCCAGACCGCACAGACTGCGGGTGATCACGGCGCGTGCCGGGCTGACGTTCGCGGAGCTGGCGCGCACCTCACCCTTGGGCAAGCACGCCGAAGGTCATTTGCGCGTGATCAACGGGATGTATCCCTCCGGCGAGCCCGCTGCCGGCCAGCCGCTGAAGATCGTGGAGTAGCGCGCCGGAGCGTGGAGCAGGTGCCCGGCTTGCCGGGTGCGACCGCGCAGGCGCGCAAGCGGCCGACTTGGGTTTGCCGGGGCGGATGACGATCGTCGGCAAGCGCAGACTGCACCCATCGATGAATCCCTTGCGCGTATAGTCGCCGACCAGCAGCTCGCCGATCACTTTCTGTGTACCGTAGGATGAGCGCGGCGTCGTTGCAGTCGAGTCCACGACGATGTCAGGCAGATTTCCGCCAAAGGCGGCTACCGAACCGGTGAACACGAGTCGCGGCGCGATAGCCTGGCGCCGGCAGGCTGATGGTGAATGTTGACCGGGTATGTCGCAGCAGCGTTGTCGGGCTTCTTGAAACCAGCCGACTATAATCAACGCCGAACGCTTCCCGCAACTCGACTCGCCAAACCAATAGCGCTGTCGTTCACGTAAAATAGCGCCGTGCTCACCTATTCCAGGACCGAGGTCGCGCGGGCCTCGCCAATCTCGCTTTCCACGGCCGCGCTCATCGTCCTGATCTGTGCCGCCTGGATCCTTCCGGGCCTCATCGGCCACGATCCGTGGAAACCCGACGAGGCGTATACCTTCGGCGTCGTCAACGAGATCCTCAAGGGCGGGTCGTGGATCGTGCCCGGGCTCGCAGGCGAGCCGTTTCTCGTCGACCCGCCACTTTTTTATCTCACCGCGGCGGCCAGCGCAGTGCTGTTCTCCCCGCCGCTGCCGCTGCACGACGCAGCGCGGCTGGTAACCGGTTTCTACATGGCCCTCACGTTCGTCTTCTGCGCGCTTTCCGGCCGCGAACTGAGCGGAGAGCGCCGCGGCATGATCGCCATGTTGCTCCTGCTCGGATGTTTCGGGCTGGTCATCCGCAGCCATCAGCTCATAGCGGATGCGGCCTCGCTGGCCGGATTCGCCATCGCATACTATGGGCTCGCGTTGGCGTTGCGTCGCCCGCTTGCCGGCGGCTTCTGGATAGGAACCGGCGCGGGACTGGTGTTCATGACGCAAGGCCTGCTCGAAACCGCGATCATCGCCCTGACGGCCGCGGTGCTGCCGCTGTTTTCCCCGTGGCGCAACCGCACTTATGGATCGGCCATCGCGATGGCCCTCATCGCGGCGGCTCCCTGGCTCGCGATCTGGCCGAGCCTGCTCTACGCGCAATCCCCGGCGCTCTTCGACCAGTGGCTATGGAAGGAAAACGTAACGCGCTTACTGGCGGGCGGTTCGGCAGCGGGGCTCATGTACTACCTTCGCATCCTTCCCTGGTACGCCTGGCCGGTGTGGCCGATCGCTCTCTGGGCCCTGTGGCGCGCGCACGAGACGGGTTTTGACCGCCCCGCCGTGCTGCTGCCGCTTTGCGGATTTCTGGTCACGCTCACGCTGCTCAGCCTTGCACCCGACGCTCGCGAACTCTACGCCCTGCCGCTGCTCATCCCCCTCACCCTGCTCGCCAATTCGGGCGTCGGCAGCCTGCGCCGCGGCGCCGCGAATGCGTGGTACTGGTTCAGCGTCATGGCGTTCACCTTCTTCGTGATCGTCGCATGGTTTTACTGGACCGGCCTTGAACTCGGCATGCCGGCGCGGCTGCACGGGCATCTGCACCGGATACAGCCCGGCTATGACCCCGGTTTCAAGCTGCTGCCTTTCGTGCTGGGCGCCGTCTACTCACTGGCCTGGTTTGGAGTACTGGTCGGCCTGCGCCGCAGCCCCGACCGGCCCGTTTTCGCGTGGGCCACCGGCATCACCACGATCTGGGGGCTGCTCGCAATCCTTTTCATCGGCTGGATCGACACCGGGAAAAGCTACCGCTCCATGGTGGTATCGCTGCAGCAGGCGCTGCCGAAAAAATACGATTGTCTGTCGAGCAGGAATCTAGGCGAGGCGCAGCGTGCGATGCTGCATTACTTCGGAGAGATTATTACGCAGCGCGAAGAGGTCGCGGAGCGGCGGCGCAACTGCGAGTTCCTGCTGGTACAGGGCAGTCCCCGCTACGAGGTGCCGCCGCGTGGCGCATGGCGCAAGATCTGGGAGGGGGGACGGCCGGGCGACAAGGACGAGCGCTATCGGCTCTACCAGAGAGCCCGCGCGCCGTAGCGGACATTCCTTCGCTCTTCTTCGCGTTCTGCTCCGGTAAAGCCCTCTAGTGGAGGCGGGTGCCGCCAGCATCGGCCGGCATCCCGTTCGCGATCTCGTCAAGCGTCGCGGGACGGATCGCGACGATGCTGACGACGAATTTCACCGTCTGACCCGCCAGCGGATGGTTTGCGTCAACGGTCAGCTTCCCGTTTTCGATGCGGGTCACGCGGAACAGCATCTGCGCGCCGCTTTCGTTCTCGAACATCACCTCGGAACCCAGCCGACGGTGCTCGGGCGGCACGTTGTCGATGTCATCGGTGTAAGTCAGTTCAGGCTGATGAGCGCCGAAACCGTCCCTGGGGCTGAGCGTGACCTCAACCTGTTCACCCGCTTTCCTGCCCTCGAGCGCGGATTCGATCTTCTCGAAGAGCGGCCCGTTCGCGCCGTGCACGTAGCTGACGGGCAGGTCGTACTGCTCGAACAGGCGTCCGGATTCGTCCCAGATGGTATACGTGAGGTAGACGACCTTGTTGCGAGTTACGGTTTCTTCCATGGTATCCGGCGCCGCACGCATGCACGCGGCGGCCATCGTGGCGCGAATTATAGTTTATTCACGAGTGCCGCATTGCGGCGTTCGGCGACGTCCGCGACGAGGTGCGGGCAATTCCGCAGACGCGCGGCGTGATCGACGCCGACTGCGAATTCCGCAACCAGCCCCGCGTCTACCCGACTGCATCGACGCGACCAGACGCCTGTCGTAAAGGTCACCATCCATCCGGAACGGCGCGGGTTTTCGCAATGAGATCCATGCTGTGCCGCACAAAATCTTCTCGACAAGCACCGCACCGCGGGCGTAAACTGACCGTCCCCGAGCCTGATCAACCCCCGGCACCGATCAAATAAACTGCCTGAATTCAGCAGGTTAAGGAGACAGACATGAATGTTGGACGTGAAGTGGTGATCATGAGCGGAGTGCGCACCGCAATCGGTGATTATGGCAGCGCGTTCAAGGATATTGCGCCGACTGAGCTGGCGGCCCAGGTGGTGCGTGAAGCGGTAAAGCGGGCCAGGATCGAGCCGCAGCAAGTCGGCCAGCTCGTGTTCGGCAACGTCATCCACGGTGAAGCCAAGGACATGTATTTCTCGCGCGTCGCCTGTCTCAAGGCGGGCCTGCCGCAGGAGACCGCGGCGCTCACGGTCAACCGCCTGTGCGGCAGCGGCCTGCAGGCGATCGTCTCCGCCGCGCAGGGCATCATGCTCGGCGATGCCGACGTGGCGGTCGGAGGGGGCGCGGAATCGATGAGTCGCGGCGGCTATTTATTGCCGTCGCTGCGCTGGGGCCAGCGCATGAATGACGGCGGCGCGATCGATATGATGGTCGGCGCGCTCACCGATCCGTTCGATGCCGTGCACATGGGCATCACCGCTGAAACCATTGCCGAGAAATGGAAGATCACGCGCGAGCAGCAGGATGAATTTGCGGTGGAAAGCCACCGCCGCGCGATCAATGCGATCGAGAAGGGCTATTTCAAGGAGCAGATCCTGCCCATCGAAATGAAGACCCGCAAAGGCACCGTCACCGTCGATCGCGACGAACACCCGCGGGCGGACGCCAGCATCGAGGGCATGGCGAAGCTGCGCGCCGCGTTCAAGAAAGACGGCACGGTCACCGCAGGCAATGCCTCCGGCATCAACGACGGCGCGGCCGCGGTGGTGCTGATGGAAAAAGGCACCGCGGAAAAAGCCGGGCTCAAGCCGTTCGCCCGCCTGGTGTCGTACGGGCTTGCCGGCGTCGATCCCAGGATCATGGGTATCGGGCCGGTTCCCGCGTGTCAGAAGGCCCTTGCCAAGGCGGGGCTCACGGCCGACGACATGGACGTGATCGAATCGAACGAGGCGTTCGCGGTGCAGGCGCTCGCCGTTTCCTGCGATCTCAAGCTGGATCCGAAGAAGACCAATCCCAACGGTGGCGCCGTCGGGCTCGGGCATCCGATCGGCGCCACCGGTGCGATCCTCACGGTCAAGGCACTGCACGAGTTGCGGCGCACCGGCGGGCGCTACGCGCTGGTGACGATGTGCATCGGCGGCGGCCAGGGCATTGCCGCGGTTTTCGAGCGCATGCACTGAACGCCCGAAACAAGGACTCGCGATCGGGAAAGGGGGCGCGGCAGCGCCCCTTTTCATCTGTGTGATCCCCCGCGCCTCAATCCCCAGCCCTCAAGCGGACGAGTTCGTCCAGACAAAGGTGCGTGAAAGCGAGTCCGCTCAGTACCGGGGCCAGCAGATTGACGAGCGGCACGTAATAGAAAACCGCCAGCACCAATCCCAGCCAGAAAAGCCGGCCTTTCGCCGCGGCGAGCAATGCCCTGTATTCCTCGGCGCTCGCATGTTCGCCGAGCGCGTCGTAGCGAAACAGGCGTTGATTGAGATACGCCGAGAGCACGGGCGGCAGCACGAAAGCTCCGACGCCGGTGAACCACAGCGGCAGCGTCACCAGCCACAGCACGCTGAATACGATGATGCCGATGATCGTATTGAGCACGCTGCCCGCAAACGTCCCGCCGGCTTTTCGTGCGAGTCCCGCATGATAGCGCTCGCCGACCCACGCCACGATCACCGGCATCGCGACGAGCTCCGCGATCACCATGACCGTGATCAGCGTCGCCGGCGCGAGCAGCGCGAAAAGCCCGAGCACGCTGAGCGACTGGATCAGCCAGCCGGCGCCGAGGGCTTCCAGCCAGCGCCCCGCCGCAGTCCCGGTCGCAAGCCCCTTGAGCCACGCCGTCCACGGGTCCCAGAATATCCAGGAGAGCGTCGCCCATATCGCCAGCGCGCCCAACGCGGGCAGAAACATGATCGCGACGATGCGCGGCTCCCGCAGATCGCGCAGCGCGCGGCCGAGAGCGGTCAGGATGCCGGCCACGCCCGCCTCACGGCCATTCCGACGCGGCCATGGCGAGCGGCGCCGGCAGTGTCGTCAACGGACGGCGCACGAATTTCTCCCCCGCCGGATCATTCTCGCTATTCTAAACGGGCCCGGGATGTGCCGGACAAGGTAAAATCCCAGTGCCTCAAACCGATCCACTGACGCCATTCCCGCGCTGACCGCGATGACCGACTCCCCCAGCGGACTTTCTGCCTGGCACGCGCTTCAGAACCATCAACGGCACGCCGCCCGGTTTGACTTGCGCGAGCTCTTCGCCGCCGATCCCGCCCGGTTCGGGAAATTCTCCGTGCAGTGCGGGAAAATCCTTTTCGACTATTCCAAGCATCTTGCCACCGAGGAAACACTGCGTCTGCTGGTCGAACTCGCGCACGAGCGCGCGTTGCCGGTGTGGATAGAGCGCCTGTTCAGGGGCGAGAAGATCAATACGACCGAAAACCGCGCGGCGCTGCACACCGCGCTGCGCTCGCGCGAGGCCGTAACGCTCGATGGAAGAAACGTCGTGGCGGACGTCGAGAAGATGCTGTCCGCGATGCAGCGCTTCTGCGCGGAGGTCTGGAACGGGACGCGCGGCAGTAGCGGCGGCCGTGCGTTTTCCGATGTCGTCAACATCGGCATCGGCGGGTCCGACCTCGGCCCGGCATTCGTGACCGAAGCGCTCGGCCCCTGCGCGCGGCCTGCGCCCCGCCTGCATTTCGTATCGAACGTCGACGGCGCGCATCTCGCCGGCGTCATCAGCGGGCTTGCGCCCGAGACCACGCTCTTCATCGTCGCCTCCAAGACTTTCACCACCCAGGAGACGCTCGCCAACGCCAGGTCGGCCCGTGCCTGGCTCGCCGCCGCGCTCGGCGAGAAGGCCGCCGGACGGCATTTTGCGGCGGTGACCGCGAATCCGGCGGCCGCACGCGAGTTCGGTATCGAGGCCAGCGCCATATTCGAGTTCTGGGACTGGGTGGGGGGACGCTATTCGCTGTGGTCGGCGGTCGGGCTGCCCATTGCGCTGGCGATCGGCATGGATCATTTTGACGAGCTCCGCGGCGGCGCGCGCGACATGGACGAGCACTTCCGGCATACGCCGCTCGGGCGCAATGCGCCGGTTCTGGCCGGCCTGCTCGGCGTCTGGTACATCAACTTTTTCGCGGCCGCCGCGCACGCGGTTCTGCCGTACGACCAGCGGCTGAGACGCCTGCCGGAATATCTCCAGCAGCTTGAAATGGAAAGCAACGGCAAGCGGATCACGCGCGACGGCGCGGTGGCCGCGCATTCCACCGCGCCCGTGATTTTCGGCGCTGCGGGCACGAACGGACAGCACGCCTTCTATCAGTTGCTGCATCAGGGCACGCAACTCATTCCCGCCGATTTCATCGCCTGCTGCCGCAGCCTCCATGACCTCCCCGGCCACCACGACATACTGCTCGCGAACTTTTTCGCGCAGACCGAAGCCCTGGCGAAAGGCAGGTCCGGTGCGGAAGCGGAGGCGGAAATGCGGGCGCGCGGTCTGGACAAAGCGCAGGTGACGCGGCTGCTGCCGCATCGCGTGTTCCCGGGCAACCGGCCGACGACCTCGATCCTGCTCCCGGAACTCGATCCGCGGGCGCTGGGAGCGCTCATCGCCTTCTACGAGCACAAGACGTTCGTGCAAAGCGTGATCTGGAACATCAACGCCTTCGACCAGTGGGGCGTGGAACTCGGCAAGGAACTCGCCGGCCGCCTTTTACCCGAGCTGGAGGGGGGCGTACCGGTCTCGTCGCACGATGCCTCGACAACCGGCCTCATCGCGCACTTCAAGAAATACCGCTGACCGCAATACGCAAACAAGGAGGAACCATGAACGACGAAGCACTCAACATGAGCATCCGCAAATTCCTGAAAACCGTGGGCGTGAACTCCCAGCTGGCGATCGAGAAAGCGGTCCACAGGGCGCTGGCGGACGGCCAGCTCAAGGGCAGCGAGTCTTTTCCCGCGACAATGACGCTGAAAGTCGGCACGCTCCAGCTCGACGTCAAATTCGACGGCGAGATCAAGCTCGAGTGAGCGCCGGGTGGTGCTTGGTGATCGACTGGCCGGGAAACCGCAGCGCGTGGCGGATCTTCGCCGTGCACCGTCTGCCGATCATCAGAGCTTCAGCAGGTGCTCGCGATAGTACTTGAGCTCCGCGATGGATTCGTAGATATCCGCCAGCGCTTCGTGCCTGCCATGCTTGGCAAGGCCGGCCATGATCTCCGGCTTCCAGCGCCTGGCGAGCTCCTTGAGCGTGCTCACGTCGAGATTGCGGTACTGAAAATAAGCTTCGAGCCGGGGCATATGGCGGGCGAGAAAGCGCCGGTCCTGGTGTACGGAATTGCCGCACATCGGGGAGATGTTGGGCGGGACGAACCGGGTCAGGAAAGCGATCATCTGCTCCTCGACTGCGGCCTCGGACAGGGCCGACGATCTGACCCGTTGAATGAGTCCCGACTTGCCGTGGGCGGACGCGTTCCAGGAATCCATTGCATCGAGCAGGGCGTCGCCCTGGTGCACGACGAGCACCGGCGCCTCGGCGACGGTATCGAGCCGCGAGTCGGTGATCACGATCGCCACCTCCAGGACTTTGTCGACATCGGGATTGAGCCCGCTCATCTCCATGTCGATCCAGATGAGGTTGTTGGGGTCCTGTGCCATAATGTTCTTGGAATTCTGAAGCGCTTATTCTGTCACAGTTTTCGCAACGTGGTTAATTTTCCACCATGACGGTTTTCGGCCTCGTTTTTCTGCTCGCGCTGGCGCTCGCCACGTCGCTCCGGCTGTGGCTCGCCTGGCGCCATGTCGCCCACGTCCGGCGCCATCGCGCGGCGGTGCCTGCCGAATTCCAGGACGGGATCAGCCTCGACGCGCATCAGCGCGCCGCGGACTATACGTGCGTCAAGACGCAACTCGGGATGGTGAGCGCCGGGGTGGAAGCGGGAATCGTGCTGTGGCTCACTTTCGGCGGCGCGCTCCAGTGGATGCACGAATTGACCGCCGCATGGCTGGCCCCCGGCATTGCGCGCGGCCTGGCGCTCATCGTCCTCCTCACCGCATTGATGACCGCGGCGGAACTGCCGTTCAGCCTCTATCGCACATTCCGAATCGAGGAGCGGTTCGGCTTCAACCGGATGACGCCCGGTCTGTTTTTCATCGATCTGGCGAAATCGTTGCTGGTCGCCGCCGCCTTCGGCATTCCCCTGGCCGCGTGCGTGCTGTGGCTCATGGAAGGGATGGGAACCTACTGGTGGGTCTACGCATGGTTCGTCTGGGTCGGCTTCAACCTGTTCATGCTCGCGGTTTATCCGACATGGATCGCGCCGCTGTTCAACAAGTTCTCGCCGATGCAGGACGCGGAGCTGAAGGTGCGCGTGGAACGCCTGCTCGCCCGGTGCGGCTTCAAGGTGAAGGGGCTGATGGTCATGGACGGCTCGAAGCGCAGCAGCCACGGCAACGCCTATTTCACGGGTTTCGGGGCGGCCAAGCGCATCATTTTTTTCGACACGCTGCTCGCGCGCCTGAAACCCTCCGAGGTCGAAGCGGTGCTCGCCCATGAACTGGGCCACTTCAAGCTGCGCCACGTCGCCAAGCGCATGGCATGGATCGCCGCCGTGAGCCTCGGCTTCCTGTGGCTGCTGGGCTATCTGATGGAAAAAGACTGGTTCTTCCACGGCCTCAACGTAAGCTCGCCCTCGACCGCCATGGCGCTGATCCTGTTTTTCATCGCGCTCCCCAGCTTCACCTTCCTGCTGCAGCCCGTCGGAGCCATGTACTCGCGCAGGCACGAGTTCGAGGCGGACGAGTACGCGGCGAGACATGCCTCGGCGGGCGATCTTGTTTCCGCGCTGGTCAAGCTGTACCGGGACAACGCGTCCACGCTCACGCCGGATCCCGCGCACTCCGCGTTCTACGATTCTCATCCGCCCGCGCTCGCACGCATAGCCCGCCTGCAGAAAGCATGATCCGAAAACATGAACATCGATGATCTCGCCCGGAAACAATGCAAGCCGTGTGAAGGCGGGGTGGCGCCGCTCAAGCCGCACGAAATCGACGATCTGCTCAGGCGACTGGACGGCTGGGAATACGCGAACGGCGTCATCGCGAAGACCTATGCTTTCAAGAACCATTACCAGACGATGGCGTTCGTGAACGCTGCCGCCTGGATTTCCCACCGCGAGGATCACCACCCGGATCTCACCGTCGGCTACAACAAGTGTCGCGTCGAATACTCGACGCACGCCATCGGCGGGTTGTCGGAAAACGACTTCATATGCGCGGCGAAGATCGACGCCCTGTTCGGTCTCTGAGCCGGATCAAGGGGCGAGGCGGGAGTCGTTTGGGTGCAGGCTAAAGAGAGCAGCGCGAACGTCAAGGCGCACGCGTCGGCCGACGCGTTACCGCTTCACGCCTGATGGCGGCTGCGGAGAAAGGGCAGGCGGCGCTGCTTCAAGGTCTGGTCGTCGCGAGTTACGGGCGGCGCTGTCTCGTCGAAGCAACGGACGCCACCGTCCTCGATTGCGTCACGCGGGGCAAGCGCGCCGATCTCGCCTGCGGCGACCGCGTTTCGGTGGCGCGAAGCGGGCCCGGCCAGGCGGTGATCGAGGCGATCGCACCGCGCTCGACGCTGCTCTACCGCAGCGACGGCTATCGCGAAAAGCTGATCGCGGCCAACGTTACGCAGATCGTGATCGTCGTTGCGCCGGCGCCCCCGTTCCACGAGGATCTCGTCAATCGCTGTCTGGTCGCGGCCGAGCACGGAGGCATGAGCGCGGTGATCGCGCTCAACAAGGCGGATCTTCCCGAGAGCGCCGCGGCGATGGCGGGCCTCGAACTTTACCGGACACTGCGCTATCGCGTGCTCGCCTTGAGCGCCAAACACGACGTGCGGCCGCTGCGGCCGCTGCTGGAGCGCGAGACGAGCGTGCTGGTCGGGCAATCGGGAATGGGCAAGTCCACGATCATCAACCGCCTCATACCCGACGCCGCAGCGCGCACGGGCGAACTTTCGCGCGCGCTGCGCTCGGGTCGGCACACCACCAGCCATGCCCGGCTCTACCATCTCGATGCGCCCGGTCACATCATCGATTCCCCGGGAATGCAGGAGTTCGGCCTGCACCACCTTTCCGTCGAGGAGGCGGCGCATGCGTTCGTCGAATTCCGTCGCTGGCTCGGCGAGTGCCGGTTCCGGGACTGCCGTCATCTCGCGGAACCCGATTGCGCGATCACCGCGGCGTGCGATGCCGGAAAGATCTCGGCGCGCAGACTCGAATCCTACCGCAGGCTGGCCCGGGAACTGATGCGCCGGGACTAGCCCAGCGAGTGCGCGACAGTGACGATCAGCACCAGGAACATCCACAGCACCAGCGCGCGCCAGATCAACCCGACGGTGCTCCGCATGTAGTCGGCATCGGCATCGTCTCCGGTGCCCATCTCGGGACGGAACTGCATGCCGCCATGCTGCTGCAACGTGTCGCCGAGGCGCACGCCAATCGCTCCGCCGCCGCTCGCGAGGAGGATGCCGTGCGATTCGACGGCCCACGATCGCGCCTGGGTGCGCCAGCAATAAACGGCGTCCTCGAAGTTGCCGACGATCGCGAAGCTGGCCGCGGTGAGCCGCGACGGGACCCAGTCGAGCCCTGAGAAGAAGCGCCCGGCGAAGCGCCCGAAGTCCCCGAGCTCCGGATCCTGGCGCATGCCCCATTTTTCAGCGAGCATCGCCGACAGGCGGTAAAGCACGGCGCCGGCCGGCCCGAGCACGATGAAGCACGCCACCGGGCCGAACACATGGCGGTGTGAGCCGATCAGCCCGAGCTCGATCGACACCCGTGCGACCGCGCTCGGTGAGAATTCGCCCGCCGGTTCGCCCCGCCACCCGGCCAGCAATTCCCGCGCCTTGTCGATCCGGTCCTCCTGCAGGGCCTGGATGGTTTCCGTGAAATAGTGGCTGAACTGGCGGAATCCCATCGTCAGGTACAGCACCACGACGCTCCACAGCCAGGCGAGCACCGGGCTCGCGCGCGCGAGCAGCAGCGAAACAGCAACGGTTGCCAGCACCGGCGGCGCCACCGCGAGCGCCCAGGCGATGACGCCGTGACGATACTGCCCGCCGTTGAAGTGGCGGTCGAGCGTCGCGGCATAGCGTGCAAACCACCCGTAGACAGGGTTGTCCTGGCGCACGGGGTACAGCTGCTCGATCAGCAGCGCGGCAACGATGGAGAGAAACTTCATGAACAGCGCGGGGTGTAGGGGAAGTCAGGGCGGCCCGCCGCGGCCTCCGGAACGCGAGCCGCCGCGCATCGGTCAGGTGGTCTCGGGGTAGCGGGCCTCCGCGATCTCGACCTCCATATCGCCCGCGGGGCGGCGCCATTTCACGACGTCACCGACCTTGGCCCCGATCATCGCCTTTGCCAGCGGGGATGCCCAGCTGATCTTGCCGGCGGCGACATCGGCTTCATCGTCGCCGACGATGCTGAACCGCTGCGCCTTGCCGTCCTCGTCGATGATCGTGACGAGCGCACCGAAGCGCACCTCGTCCCCGGGTTGACCGGCCGGGTCGACCACGATCGCGCGCTCGAGCTGCGCATTGAAGTAGCGCAGATCGCGCTCGACCTCGCGCAGCTTCTGCTTCGCGATCGAGTCTTCTTCCGCCTGGCGCTTGAGCTGCTCGTGGCTCTCGCTCAGCTCCCGCACCCGCGCCTGCAACTGATCGAGGCCGTACGGCGTTACGTAATTCGCGTGCGAGGACAGCGGCCGTTCCGGCAACTCGCCCGCGACCAGGTCGTCGTCGCTTTCCTTGACAAATGCTCTGCTCATGACCGTACTCCAGGAACGACTCCAGTCTCCTTTATCTTTATACCGGCACGGGCGGGGCATGGCAACCTTTACCTTGCACTATCTTTGCGCCATGCAAGGCTGCGGTTGCCGGCGGGCATCGCGAGATCGCCCACGAGCCACACACCCTGTCCGCCGGCGATGCTCTCTTATCTGCCGTAACCAAGGAACGCGATGAGATCGTCCTTGCGCGCCATGGTATCGCGGTAGCCGAGGCGAATCAGCGCGCGGCAATAGGATTTTTCGAACAGCAGGTAGGACAGCAGATTGGAGCCGCTGCGTTTCAGCGCCCCGACTGTGTAGAGCAGGCTGCGAATGGTGCGCGGCAGCTCGTCCGCGTGACTCGATGCAATCTTCTCCAGTTCCTCGCTGGGGGAAAGCAGCCTGAAATCCACATGATGAAGCGGGTAATTCGTCGCCGCGAGCGCTTCGCGGGGAATGATCTCGATCGTGCGGTTGATGCGCTGCAATCTCTCCAGATCGACTTCGAGGCTGTCGAGAAAAATGCTGTTCAGCGCGTGGCCGGCGATCTGCGCGAGCGAGGGATAAGAGTCGGTCTTGACGCGCTCGGCCGGATTCTGCAATTGGCGGCCGACACCGATAACGAGCAGGCGGTCCGCCCCCAGGTGCAGCGCCGGGCTTACCGGCGCGATCTGGCGCATGGAACCGTCCCCGAAATACTCGCGGTTGATGTGCACGGGCGGGAAAATGAACGGCAAAGCGCTGGAAGCGATCAAGTGCTCGAGCGTGATCGGCATCGCGACCCCGATCCGGCGCGCGCGCCGCCACGGCCGCAGGTCCGGCCGCCCCTGGTAGAACGTGACTGATTGTCCCGAGGAATAGCCGGAGCAGGTGACGCTGAACGCGGCGAGATCGCCGCTGTCGATCCCGCGCTGGATCGCCGGGAAGTCCAGATGACGCCTCAGCAGCGCGACGAGCGGCGAGTTGTCGAGCAGCGATACCGGCTTGCGCGACAAAGCGCCCCCGGTCAGCGTGGTGAAGATCCACCGCGAACTGTTGCGGATGACTCCGACCGGGTCCGCGCGGTAAACATGGTGGACGCGGAAGCTCTTCCACACCGCCATCAGGCGCCGCACGCCGTGCCGGAAATTCGAAGCGTCCGCGGCCAGCACCGCCGCGTTGATGGCGCCCGCCGAGGTCCCGCAAATGATGGGAAACGGAGTGCGCGCCGCGCGCGGAAGCAGTTCCGACAAGGCACGCAGCACGCCGACCTGGTAGGCCGCGCGCGCGCCGCCCCCGGTCATGATCAGCCCTACTCTTGGCGCCTGCTTCATGGCGAAACCGGTTCCGATGCCGGTTGTCTGTCCATCGCGCACCGCACGGTTCGCCTCAAGCCTCCTCCCAGGACGAATTCAACCTATGGTGCCATATCCCGACCGGCGCTTCCACGACCTCACCGCCGGATCACACAAGGCGCCGCTCGCCGGCGGTGCCTCCGCAATGGGGATCGAGATAAAGGGCGAGCACCGTCGATCCGAGCATGGTTACGCTGCCTCCCAGGCGGTTGTTTCCGGTGTCGCTGAACTCAAAGCGATAGATCCGCCGCAACCTCAACGTCCCGCCTCCCGCCCGCTGCGGCCGAAGCGACACGAGCACCGCCGTGTCGTCAAGGAGCTGCACGCCCTCCGCGGCGCAGGCGAGTCGTGCCGCCTCGACCGCCACGTCGCGGGCGCGCAGGGCGTCGAGCCAAAACCACGCGGCACCGGCCATGATCATAACGGCGAGAATCTCGGACATCTTGAGCGGCGGGGCGCGATCAGGCGCGGCCCGGGGCGGGGCTGTATCAGTCCTTGAGCATGCGGCAGAGGCTGTAGAGCATTCCGGCGGTGGCGCCCCAGATATAGCGCCCCGCGAAGGGAATGGCCATGTAATGGCGATGACGGCCGCGAAAACGATACTCCCGCCGCTGATAGTTCGCCGGCTCGAGAAAATGGGCGAGCGGCGCCTCGAATACGGAATCCACTTCAAACGGATCCGGCTGCAGTTCGAACGGGGGCTCGATCCAGCCCACGACGGGCGTGATGCGGAATCCCGAGGGAATCTCGTAATCCGGCAACCGTCCCAGCAAATCGATCTGGGTGCGCCTCACGCCGATCTCCTCCTCGGTCTCACGCAAGGCCGTTTCCTCCCGGTTCGCGTCGGCGGTCTCGACCCGGCCGCCCGGAAAACTGATCTGGCACGCGTGATCCAGGAGGTGCGCGGTGCGCTGCGTCAGCAGGACGTTGATGGCCTCGGCATGGTGCACCAGCGGCACCAGCACGGCCGCTTCGGCTACACGCACGCCTTCCTTGATCGCGATGATATGAAGGTCCCTGGCCTCCGGCGCAGGCGCAGGCCGCGCCAGCCGTTGGCGGATCGTTTCGCGCGAAAGCGGGAATAATGCGTGAAGTTCCGGTGTTAATGTGGATTGAGCCAAGCGATTCGCTGTAATGTCCTAAAAATGTGGCAATTTTACCCGTGGCACGCGCGGCTCGCCATGGTTGCCGCGCCCCGGCGCGGTCATTGTTAAGGACATTCGCACGGCTTACCCTGGCGAACCATACTACTGAACTCTTGACCAAAGGAGAAACTCATGAAGATCCGCAGCATCATCGTTGCGTCGGCCCTCGCCCTCGCAAGCACCAGCGCGTTCGCTTTCAGCTGTCCGAAACATATGAAAGCGATCGACGCGGCATTATCCAAGGCCAAGCTCGGCGACGCGCAAATGGCGGAAGTGAAGAAATACCGCGCCGAAGGCGAGACGTTCCATAAGGCCGGGAAACATCAAGACGCCCTGGACACATTAGCCAAGGCGGAGAAAATTCTCGGCATCAAGATGTAACCCGCGTTTTCTTCCGGTCAATTCCCCGCCCGCAAGGCGGGGAATTTTTTGTACACGAGCCGCGCACGCCGTGCTCATCGTCCTGCCTGCGCCGGGCCACACATTCCCAGGTCTCCTCCGCCGGGCCGTTCACCAGGGAATCGGCTTGCGATCGCGGAAAAATCCGCCGTTGGGGCCATCATCGGGCAGCGTCGCAAGCCACACCGCGGTCTCCGCCCCCTGCTCCACCGTGCGCGGAGCACTGGGGCCTCCCATGCCGGTGCGGACCCAGCCCGGGCACATGGAGTTGACGAGAATCCCCGTTCCGTCGAGTTCAGCCGCGAGCGTGCGGGTGAGCGCGTTCAAAGCGGTCTTGGAGACGCGATATGCGGGCGTTCCGGCGCCCATGTCGGACAGTTGGCCCTGTCCGCTCGACAGATTCACGATCCGGCCGTAGCTGTGCTTCTTCATCAGCGGCACCAGCGCCTGCACGAGCTGTAGCGGCCCCAGCAAGTTCGCCTCGAGCGTGTCGCGGAAAGTCTTCGGTTTCGCATCGAGTACGCGCGAGCCGCGCGGATCGAGCATCACCCCGGCATTGTTGACCAGCACGTCGAGACGGCCGTAACGCTCGGCGACGTGGGCGGCGAGTGCCCTGATGCTCACGGGGCTCGTGACGTCAAGAAGATGGTAATCGACTTCCACACCCTGGTCGCGCAGCGCCTTCACCGCGGCGCGTCCCTTCGCCGCGCTGCGGCTGGTCAGGACCACCCTCACGCCGCGCGCCGCGAGCTGGCGGCAGATCTCGAAGCCTATGCCGCGGTTGGCGCCGGTCACGACCGCGATGCGCTGCTCCGCCGGCATGGCGTTCTAGCGCCTGGCGGCTTTCGCGGGCTTGAGCTTCATGCCCACCATGTCTTCGGGACGCACCCAGGCATCGAACTGCTCCGCCGTGAGGTAGCCCAGCGCGACCGCCGATTCCTTGAGCGTCATGCCTTTCTTGTGGGCGTTCTTGGCGATCGCCGCCGCCTTCTCGTAGCCGATATGCGGATTGAGCGCCGTGACGAGCATGAGGGATTCGCGCATGAGCTTCCCGATGCGCTCGGCATTGGGCTCGATGCCCGCGGCGCAATGCTCGTCGAAATTCTCGCAGGCGTGGGCGAGCAGTCTCGCGCTGTGAAGAAAGTTGCGGATGACGAGCGGCCGGAACACGTTGAGTTCAAAGTTGCCCGAAGCGCCGCCGAGATTGATCGCGACATCGTTGCCGAACACCTGGCAGCACACCATGGTCATCGATTCGGATTGCGTCGGATTGACCTTGCCCGGCATGATCGAGCTGCCGGGCTCGTTTTCGGGGATGTTGATCTCGCCGATGCCGCAGCGCGGCCCCGATGCGAGCCTGCGAATGTCGTTGGCGATTTTCATGTGCGCGGCGGCGAGCGTCTTCAACGCCCCGTGAGCGTGGACCACGGCGTCGCAGGAAGCAAGCGCTTCGAACTTGTTGGGCGCGGTGACGAACGGCAGCCCGGTGAGCTTCTTCAGTTCCGCCGCAACCCTGACCGCGAACCGGGGATGAGCGTTCAGGCCCGTGCCCACCGCGGTGCCGCCAAGCGCCAGCTCACGCAGGTGCGGCAGCGCGCCGTCGACGTGTTTCAGGCCGTGGTCGAGTTGCGCCACGTAGCCCGAGAATTCCTGGCCCAGCGTAATCGGCGTCGCATCCTGCAGATGCGTGCGGCCGATCTTGACGGTGTCCATGAATGCCCTGGATTTCCCGTTCAATGTGTCGCGCAGCCGCTTCACCGCGGGCTTGAGCTGTTTCTCCAGCGCGATCACTGCCGCGACGTGCATCGCCGTCGGAAACGTATCGTTCGAAGACTGGCCCTTGTTGACGTCATCGTTGGGGTGAACGAGCCGCGCTTCCCCGCGCTCGCCGCCCAGCAGCTCGGAGGCGCGGTTGGCCAGCACCTCGTTCACGTTCATATTGGTCTGGGTGCCCGAGCCGGTCTGCCAGGCAACGAGCGGGAAATGCTCGTCGAGCCTGCCCGCGAGCCCTTCGTCGGCAGCCTTGACGATCGCCTGCCCCTTCTTCTTGTCCAGCACGCCCAGCGCCATGTTGACCGCCGCCGAGGCTTTTTTCACCAGCACCTGCGCGTGCACCACCTCCAGCGGCATCGTTTCACCCGGGAAGTGGAAGTGGATCAGGCTGCGCTGCGTCTGCGCGCCCCAGAGCCTGTCGGCGGGCACTTCGATCCTGCCCATCGTGTCGTGCTCGATGCGTATGTTCTTTGCCATCTTGTCTCCGTTCATCCCTTGCCCGCTAGAGCAGGCTTCTCTGTTCGCCGCTCTGAGCGCCGGCGTCGACGACGGTCAATGCCGTCATGTTGACGATGCGGCGCACGGTCGCGCTCGGGGTGAGTATGTGCACGGGCCTGGCCGCACCCAGGAGGATGGGCCCCACCGTAATGCCATCGCCCGATGCCGTCTTGAGCAGATTGAACGCGATGTTGGCTGCATCCAGGGTCGGCATGACCAGCAGATTCGCCTGCCCTTTCAGCCGCGAACCCGGGAACACCCGCATGCGGATTTCTTCCGAGAGCGCCGCGTCGCCGTGCATTTCGCCTTCGACTTCGAGACCGGGCGCAAGCTGCCCGATCAGCGCAAGCGCCTCTCTCATCTTCACGGCGGTGGGCGTATCGGCGGCGCCGAAGCTCGAATGCGACAGCAACGCCACCTTCGGCGTCATGCCGAAGCGGCGGATGACCTCCGCGGCCAGCACGGTCGTCTCCGCAACCTGTCCGGCGGTGGGATCGAAATTGACGTAGGTATCGCAAATGAACACGGTGCGCCGCGGCAGCAGCAGCAGGTTCATCGCGGCGAAGTGCCTGGCGCCCGCCCGCTTTCCGATCACCTGATCGATGAAACGCAAATGGCCGAGATAGCGGCCGATGATGCCGGTCAGCATGGCATCCGCTGCGCCCATGTGGATGAGCATGGCGCCGATCAATGTCGGCAGCCGGCGCATGTCGAGTTTGGCGGTCTCCGGCGTTACGCCCTTTCGCGCGGAAAGCCGGTGATACTCTGTCCAGTATTCGCGATAACGCGCATCGCTGCCGGGGTCGACCAGCTCGAAGTCCCGGTCGCGGGCAAGCCTCAATCCCAGGCGCTCGATGCGCATCTGCACCACGGCGGGTCGCCCGATGAGGATGGGCCGCGCGATGCCCTCGTCGATTACCACCTGGGCCGCGCGCAGCACGCGTTCGTCCTCGGCGTCGGCGTACACCACGCGCCTCGGCGCCTGCTTCGCCGCCGAAAACACCGGCTTCATGATGAGACCGGACTGGTAGACGAATTCGTTGAGCCGTTCGCGGTAAGCGTCGAGGTCGGCGATGGGACGGGTTGCGACGCCGCTGTCCATCGCCGCCCGGGCCACGGCGGGCGCAATCTTCCCGATCAGCCGCGGATCGAACGGCCGCGGAATGAGATACTCGGGACCGAATGCCACGTTTCGCTCGCCATAGGCAGTCGCGACGATGTCCGATTGCTCGGCTTGCGCGAGTTCCGCAAGCGCGCGGACCGCGGCGAGTTCCATCTCCGTGGTCACGGCAGTCGCGCCGACGTCGAGCGCACCGCGAAAGACGAAGGGGAAACAGAGAACGTTGTTGACCTGGTTCGGATAGTCCGAGCGCCCGGTCGCGATCACCACGTCGGGGCGCGCCTCCCTGGCGACTTCGGGGCGAATCTCGGGCTCGGGGTTGGCCAGCGCGAGGATGAGCGGCCGCCCGGCCATCCGCCGCACCATTTCCGGCTTCAGCACGCCGCCTGCGGAAAGCCCGAGAAAGACGTCGGCGCCATCGATCACCTCCGCCAGCGTGCGCGCCGTGGTGTCGATGGCGTACTGTTCCTTGTCAGGATCCATCTCCTCCTTGCGGCCCTTGTAAACCACGCCCTTGATGTCGGTGACGACGATGTTTTCCCTCGGCAGGCCCATCTTCACCAGCAGCCCGAGGCAGGCGAGCGCGGCCGCGCCGGCGCCGGAAACCACCAGCTTCACTTTCGCGAGTGGCTTGCCGACCACCTTGAGCCCGTTCACGATCGCGGCGCCGACGATGATCGCCGTGCCGTGCTGGTCGTCATGGAACACCGGGATGCGCAGCCGTTCGCGCAGCCTGCGCTCGACGATGAAGCACTCGGGCGCCTTGATGTCCTCCAGATTGATGCCGCCGAAGGTGGGTTCGAGGCTGGCGATGATCTCGACCAGCCTGTCGGGATCCCGCTCGTCGATTTCGAGATCGAACACGTCGATGCCCGCGAACTTCTTGAACAGGACCGCCTTGCCTTCCATCACCGGTTTCGATGCGAGCGGGCCGATCGCGCCCAGGCCGAGTACGGCCGTGCCGTTGGTGATCACGGCGACCAGGTTCCCGCGCGCGGTGAGGTTACGCGCTTCCGCGGGATCCGCGGCGATCGCCTCGCAGGCGGCGGCGACACCCGGCGTGTAGGCGAGCGCCAGGTCCCGCTGATTGATCAGTCCCTTGGTGGCTACGACGGAAATCTTGCCGGGACCGGGCGAGCGGTGGTAATCAAGCGCCGCCTTTCTGACTTCTTCATCCATGAAGCGATCCCAGAAATGAGTGCGCGCGTCAAACGACATCGGCTGCCGTCTTCGACGCGCGCGGCCGGACCGGATCCATGCGCCCGGTCCGGGGGGCATTATACCGCATGGCCACGCGTCTCTTTCTCATCGCGCCCGGCATTTTCACCAAACGCAGCCGTTGTGCTATGTTCACGCCTGCTTCCGATTCGCATCGTCCATGGCCGATCTTTCCGCTGACATCCGCTGCGAACTCTATCCGGAGATCGAACCGTACAGCGCCGGCATGATCAAGCTCGACGGACTGCACCGCATGTACTGGGAACAGTCGGGCAATCCTCACGGTGCGCCGGTCGTGTTCCTGCACGGCGGTCCCGGCGCCGGTGCCGCGCCGGCGCACCGGCGCTTCTTCGATCCCGCTCACTATCGCATCGTGATTTTCGACCAGCGCGGCGCGGGTCGCTCGACGCCGCTGGGCGAATTGCGCAACAACACCACGCCGCGGCTCGTGGACGACATCGAAACGCTGCGCGTGCACCTCGGCATCGAGCGCTGGATCGTTTTCGGCGGATCGTGGGGCAGCACGCTCGCGATCGCCTACGCCGAAAGCCATCCGGAACGCTGTCGCGGCCTCATCCTGCGCGGCATCTTCCTGTGCCGCAGGAGCGAAATCGACTGGTTTCTCTACGGGTTGCGCACGCTGTTCCCGGAGGCGTGGCGCGCCTTCGCCGGCGCGATTCCGGAAGACGAGCGCCATGACCTGCTCGCCGCCTATTATCGCCGCCTGGCCGACCCCGATCCCGGGGTGCACGCGCCGGCGGCGCGCGCATGGAGCGTCTATGAAGGGGTCTGCTCGACGCTGCTGCCGAGCCCGGAGACCGTCGCCTATTTTTCCGGCGACGTCGTTTCCCTTGGCCTCGCGCGCATCGAGGCACACTATTTCATCCATGGCATTTTCCTGCCGCAGAACGCGTTGCTGAACGATATCGGCAAAATCCGCGGCATTCCGGGCGTGATCGTGCAGGGACGCTACGACGCGGTATGCCCCATCATCACCGCCGATGACGTGCACCAGGCCTGGCCCGAAGCGGAGTACGTCGTCGTGCCGAACGCCGGCCACTCGGCATGGGAGCCGGGCATCTGCGCGGAACTCGTCAAGGCAGCGGAAAAGTTCAAGATCGGAAACGTTGCTCTCGATCCAAAGGGGGCTCCTTGAAGTTCGTGACCTATTCCGCATCGAAGCGCAAGCCGGCGACTCTCGGCGTCATCGCCCGTGTCGGGGCGGCATCATCGATCTGGCGGCGGCGGCGAAGAAAGCACGCGTCAAACTTCCCTTTGCGGCGGACGACATGATCGCGCTCATCGCCGCCGGCCGCGCGGGCCTCACGCTCGATCCGGGCGACATCATAATCACCGGCACGCCCTCCGGCGTGGGCCATGCCCGCACGCCGCCCGAGTTCATGCAGGCGGGCGATATCCTCGAAACCGGGATCGCGGGCCCGGGCACCCTGCGCAACAAGATCGGAAGCTGACGCCGCGCGTCGTTATCGCGCCCTGAGGACGCGCGCGGCCTTGGCGACGTCCCTGGCTTTCACCCAGAATATCGCGCCGAAACGCCCCTTGCCCGCCGTGACGGCATCCATCGCGACCATGTTGATACGGGCTTTTGCGAGCTTCTCGCAGATCGCGGCGATCGCGCCGGCCTTGTCGTCGCCCTGCGCGAGGAACACGGTTTTCCTCGTGCCCACCTTGAGGCCCAGCTTGCGCGCGGCACGCGTAAATTGGCCGACGTCGTAGGGAATGAAATCCACCTGCGCGCGCCCGGCGGTCGGAAAGCCGGTGAACGCGAGCAGATTGACGCCGTGCGCGGCGAGCCCGCTGAGCATGCGTGCTCCCTGGCCCGCGCGGTTGGGCGTCTGCATGCTGAAATACGCGGTCTTACGAATGATGGTTGCCATGGCTGCCCTCCTTCAGGTGTGCGGCCACGAGACCTGGTCCGGCTCCGTGTCCGCATGAGGCGTTATTATGCGCCGCCCTTCGGTCAGGGGATACTCTCGCTCCCGGATCCTGACGCGCCTCTATTTCTTGTCGTCGCGCTTATCCTGCGGCGCGGCCGCAGCGAGCGACTCGAGTGCCGCCTTCTGCATTTCCAGCGTCTTGATCGTCATCTGCACGAACCCGACGTTCATCGTGAGCCAGGTCTCGACGGTCTTCAGCTCGGAAATCTTCTTCTCCACTTCCTTCACGTCCATCGTCGGCGTGAGCATGCCCGGAATCGGAAACGACAGCGGGTTCCACATCTTCTGCATGAACTCGAAGAAATCCTTGGGAAGGTCCGGTTCCGCCATGTCGTTCTCCTTGGATGACCGCCGGGCGACCACGCTCCACTCGTCGCTGCTGCAGTGTACCCGGTCTACGCGCTGAGCGGCTCGACGCGGATGGTGTCGCCCTCGCGCACGGTTTTCAGCAGGCGCGGGTCGCCCTCGATGCGGCCCAGAACATTGCATTTGGAGACCAGCCTGCACTCGTCGCCCTTGGATATCGGCGTAGGACCGAATGGCAGCGCAAGCGAGCGGCCTTCGACCCAGAAACAAACCGTGCCGGGGTCGACCACCTGTTGCGCGTCGGATTCCAGGGGCACCTTGAGGGGCACGCTGAAATACACCTCATCGCCCCAGACATTGGCTGCGGCTTCACACGGTAGCGCTGCAACGAGCTTACGCGAAGCGGGAGTGTCCCGTAAGTCAGCGATTGCTTCGCCGGTGCGCCACGTTATGCGGATACGCGCCACGAGGAGAGGATAGTCTTACTGAGCGAGCGGTGACGGCTGCAGCACCACGCTCCGGGCAGAGGCCGTCCTGGCGGGGGAGGCGCTTTGCGCCCGATTGACCACCTGCTGCAGGCGCAACTTCTCGCTCATGACCTTGGTGGTGTACGCGTCGTGCTCGTCGTCCAAGGCGCCGGCATACATCTGCAACGCCATGCCGAGGTTGCCGGTGCGCCCGAGATATTCCTTGAGGATCTGCGCGCCCACCAGGATATTGGTCTCAGGATCAAAGACCGCCCGCTCGCCACCAAACCCCTTGAGCTTGTCCCCGTGGTACTTGGGAATCACCTGCATGAGGCCCTTCGCCCCGGCGACGCTCTCCGCGATCGGGTTGAAGCGGGATTCCACAGCCATCACCGCGATGATCAGGAGCGGATCGAGCCCGATCTGGTGACCGGCAGCATGCGCAATGCCGACGAGATCCAGGGTTACGTCGTGTGAAACGCGGTACCTCTTCGACAGAAACTCGGCAATCGCATGGTACCGGCGATCTTCGGGACGGGCGCCGGCTGCCGCCTTGGAGGCGGGTTCGGCCGCCATCTCGAGGCCCTCGGCCGGGGCCGGATTCCCGTCGACCCGGGAGTATTCGCCTTGGGTGATTAATGCCAGCGCTGTGAGGCCGGTGACCAGGGTCAGGGCCCATCTCGTCCTGCGCGCCCACGATACGAGCCCGGCCGTGCGCAGGCCTCGAAGCAAATTGGGGATCGATTTTGCAGACATTGCAAAACCTCCTTTCTCGCTGATCTCCGGCGCGCCACTCTCCGCCGGAACGTTCGTGTTACCGCGCTGCGGTAACCCAACTCCTGTTTCACAATCGGCCCCAGTGACCCACAATGGGTAGGGGGCTCCACAAAAATTTTGGCTAATTCTAGTGACTGAAGCCCGTGTTTGCAATGCGCGTGGACGGGCTGGCCAAGGACCGCACGCGGGAACAGGATAGATATGGTGCGGCGCAGCAGAACAGCATTATCTTGTTTTATATATATTTTGTCAATCTGTTGTGATCAAGGTTCCACCTCGCCATCGCGCGCTGCCTGTCGATCCTCTTCAGTGAGACGTCTTTTGTCCCACTCGTGCAGCGCATTCTCGAGGTCAAATGCCTCCCGGTGGTCGTACACGCAGGGATCGCGGCCGGCTTTTGGCGGTCCCGTGCGAAGCCCTGCGATAGTGATCGATCAGCCGATTGTGCGCCACCCGATAAAGATGGGTCGCGAATCGGGCGCTGACCGCATAGTTGTGGCGCCAGCGGATCACGTTCATCCAGATATCCTGGAACAGTTCCTCGGCCGCCGCCGCATCACGGCGCTGCCGCGGAAGGAACCGCTAGAGGCGTCCCTTATGGCGGCGTTAAAGTTCGTCGAACGCGCCGGCATCGCCATTGCGGTAGCAAAGCATCAACTCTGCGTCGCTGCTGTCGGCGCTCCAGGCCATAGCGGGTTGCCAGCATGCGCAAACCGCCCCGCTCGAGCAACCCGCGCGGCGCAACGATCTCCTCGCCGCATCCGGTGGGCGCTTTTGCCTGTCAACGCGGACCGCGGCGGGACGGGGCCGGCGATTGCTTGAAAGGACGGCGGATCGGCGTTTATACTCGACCAACCCTCCCAGTTTCCGATCCGGGCGTCCCCCGCCCCGGATCTATGGACGGGGCACAAAAGGGCGGAGGAAGTCACGATGTCAAAGCGTTCCCCCGAAACAATCCGCACCATCGCACTGGTCGGGCACGGCGCCGCCGGCAAGACGACCCTCGTCGAGGCGCTGCTGCACAAGGCCGGCGTCATCGGCGCGATGGGCACCGTCGAAAGGGGCACTACGGTCTGCGATTTCGACCCGCTCGAAAAGACCTACCAGCATTCCCTCAACGCAGCACTCGTGCACCTCGACCACCTGGATGCCCGTGTTCACATCGTCGACACGCCGGGGCTGCCCGATTTCATCGGCCGCGCGGTCGGCGCGCTGCCGGCGGTAGAGACCGCGGCCATCGTTGTCAACGCCCAGAACGGCATCGAGATGATCACCCACCGCATGGTGCAATGGGCCGCGAAGCGGAATCTGTGCCGCATGATCGTCGTCACCAAGATCGACGCCGAGAACACCGATCTTCCGGGTCTTGTCGCCAGGCTTCAGGCGGCATTCGGGAAGGAATGCCTCCCGATCAACCTGCCCGCCGACGGCGGCAAGCGGGTCGTCGACTGCTTTTTCAATCCTTCGGGCGAGTCGGATTTCTCGTCGGTCGAGGCCGCGCACCAGGCGCTCGTCGATCAGGTGGTCGAAGTCGACGAAGTGCTGATGGAGAAATACCTGGAGCAGGGCGAAATCGCGCCCGAGCAGTTGCATGCGCCGTTTGAAAAGGCGTTGCGCGAAGGGCATCTCGTGCCGGTGTGCTTCGTTTCCGGGCGCACCGGCGCCGGCGTCGGGGAGTTGCTCGACATTTTCGTGAAACTGATGCCGAATCCGACCGAGGGCAATCCACCGCAGTTACTGAAGGGAGAAGGGGCGGGCGCCGCGCCGGTCCGCGCCGAACCCGATCCCGCGAAGCATGTGATCGCGCACGTGTTCAAGGTTACGATCGACCCCTTCGTCGGCAAGGTGGGCGCGTTTCGCGTCCATCAGGGAACAGTCACCAGAGACACCCAGCTCTTCGTGGGGAACGGCCGCAAGCCCTTCAAGGTCGGGCACCTGTTCCTGTTGCAAGGCAAGGAGTACGTCGAGACCGACGCCCTGGTCCCCGGCGACATCGGCGCGGTCGCCAAGGTCGACGAGATCCATTTCGACGCGGTGCTCCACGACTCGCACGACGAAGACCACATCCATTTCGTGCCGCTCGAGTTCCCGATGCCGATGCACAGCCTGGCGATCGAGCCCAAGCGCCGCGGTGACGAGCAGAGAATCTCGGAGGCCCTGCACAAGCTCGCGGCCGAGGACCCCACGTTCAAGGTCGAGCATCACGCCTCGTCCAACGAAACCGTGATCAGCGGATTGGGCGACCTGCACATGCGTTACATCCTCGATCGCATGGCGGGGCAGTATCACGTGGAAGTCACGACCAAGCCGCCGCGCATCCCGTACCGCGAGACCATCACCGCCAAGGCGGAGGGGCATCACCGGCACAAGAAGCAGACCGGTGGCGCCGGCCAGTTCGGCGAAGTATTTCTGCGCGTCGAGCCGCTCAAACGCGGTGCCGGCTTCGAGTTCGTGGACCAGGTCAAAGGCGGGACCATTCCCACGCAATTCATTCCGGCGGTGGAAAAAGGCGTGCGCCAGGTGCTGGAGGCGGGACCCGTCGCCGGATTTCCGGTGCACGACGTGCGCGTGATCGTATACGACGGCAAGCACCATCCGGTCGACTCGAAGGAGGTGGCATTCATCTCCGCCGGCAAGCGCGCCTTCATGGATGCGATCAGCAAGGCGCGGCCGATCATTCTCGAGCCCATCGTCAATATCGAGGTCACGGCGCCGGAGACCAATATGGGTGACATCGCCGGCGACATCTCGTCCAAGCGCGGCCAGATCAGCGGTACCGACTCGCTGCAGACGGGGACGCTCTCCATCAAGGGGCTCGTGCCGCTTTCGGAACTCGACAATTATCAGGCGCGGCTGAAGTCCGTCACCGCCGGTCAGGGTTCGTTCAGCATCGAACTGTCTCATTACGAGCCGGTACCGCCCAACGTCCAGAAGGACCTGGCTGCCCAGCACGCGAAGACGGCGGCCCACGCTGAGGAACAGTGACCCGTGACCGGTGGCCGGTGATCTGCCGGGTAACCCGGAACAACAAGGTAGGCAAATTTTACTGATGCTTGAATCATGGACGACGCCGTACTTCGCGGCATGGCCAAATGGCCGAACGTGCCGGCGGTCTACGGCTGGCTCTCTCTCGACCGCCGCGGCCACTGGTTGATCAAGGGCGAGCGCGTCGGCAATCCGCTGGTGAGCGCCTTCATCGGCCGTAACTACGAGCAGGACGAGCACGGCCGCTGGTTTTTCCAGAACGGGCCGCAGCGCGTATTCGTCACGCTCGATTACACGCCATTCGTCTACCGCGTGGTGAGCGCCGAGGGGGCGCCGCTCGCGCTGGAATGCCACACGGGGGCGCCTGTCACAACCGTGAGCGGCGCCTGGCTGGATGAGAACGGGGCGCTGCTGCTGGAAACCGAACACGGCATCGGCCTGGTCCACGACCGCGATCTGGATCGCCTGCCGCCGCACCTGATCGACATGACCGCGACGCCCCTGGCGGAAGACGCGCTGGACGAACTCATGAAATCGCTGCAAATGCGGCGGAGGGCTCCGCTATGGCTCGCCTTTCGCGGCAATACCACAAGGATCGAACCGATCAACACCGCCGAGGTCCCGCGGCGTTTCGGCTTCCTTCCCACGCCAAAGCCGCCGGGCGGTGAGGACGCGAGCAAAAACCATAATGGACAGCATTCACAGGATGGTTCAAATGGTTATTATTGATCCCGCGCTTCCTGTCTTTCGCCGTTTTTGGGCTTCCATGCACGACCCGTTTTCCGATGCGGCCGCTCGCTGAATTCCCGCTCGAGGCGCGGCGCGATCTCCGCACCGTGCTGTGCGATATCGACGACACGCTCACCACCGCGGGCCGCCTGACCGCATCCGCCTATGCCGCCATGGAACGCCTGCAGCAAGCCGGCTTGCGTGTGATCCCCATCACCGGCCGTCCCGCGGGTTGGTGCGATCACATCGCGCGCATGTGGCCGGTCGATGGCGTCGTGGGAGAAAACGGGGCGTTCTACTTCCGCTATGACCACGGGGCGCGCCGGATGGAGCGCCGTTTCATGGACGACGCTCCAACCCGCAACCGGCACCGGGAACGCCTCAAGCGCATTGCCGCGGAAATCATCGAAGCCGTCGCGGGAGCGGCGATCGCCGCCGACCAGCACTACCGGGAGACGGACCTCGCGATCGACTATTGCGAGGACGTGGAGAGACTGCCGCGGGACGCCGTGGAACGCGTTGTGGCGCTGATGGAGCGCCACGGTTTGACCGCAAAAGTGAGCTCGATCCACGTCAACGGCTGGTTCGGCAACTACGACAAGCTGACGATGACCAGGGTCATGATGCACGAGTGTTTCGCGCAGGACCCGGACGCCGCGCGCGCGACCTGCGCGTTCGTGGGCGATTCGCCCAACGATGCGCCGATGTTCGCCTATTTTCCGCACGCGGTCGGCGTCGCCAACATCCGCGAGTTTGCGGGCCAGCTCGCGCACGAGCCGGGTTACGTCACGGTCGCTGCGAGTGGCGCGGGATTCTGCGAACTCGTTGATTGTCTGCTCGCTGCGCGGTAACCTTCGCCCGACACTTGCCACGGAGGACACAGAGATCACAGAGAGTCGCTGTCGGGTGGGCATCGCCCGCCACGAACCACGGTGCGCAGTGCGCACCCTGCTGCACTTGCGTCGGATTTTCTCTGTGTTCTCGGTGAGATCTGTGGCCAAAGAACCTGTTCTTGAGGATGCGTCTCCATGATCGATCTCCGGACCGACACCGTCACCCGCCCGACCGAGGCCATGCTGGAATCGATGCGCGAAGCGACGTTCGGCGACGATTCGCGCGATGGCGATCCGACGGTGATGAAGCTGGAGCGGCTGGCGGCCGAACGCATGGGCAAGGAGGCCGCCGCATTCCTGCCCAGCGGCACGATGGCGAATCTCGTCGCCCTGCTCGCACACGCGCAGCGTGGCGGCGAGGTGCTGCTGGAGCAGGGTTCGCACACGCTCAACGCGGAACTCGGCGGCATCGCCGGCATCGCGGGGCTCTTCTACCGCGGCCTTCCAGGGCGGCGCGGCGCGATGGACGTCGCAGCGCTGCGGGAGGCGGTGCGGCCCACGCTGCGCAACCAGATGGGCACCGCGCTCATCTGCATGGAGAACACCCACAACCGCGCCGGCGGCGCCGTGTTGCCGCCCGCTCACATGCAGGCGGTTTACGGCATCGCCCGGGACAATGGTGTTCCGGTGCATCTCGATGGCGCGCGGATTTTCAATGCCGCGATTGCGGTGGGCTGCGAGCCCGGGGACATTTCACGATATTCCGATTCGGTGTGTTTTTGCGTCTCGAAAGGGCTGTCCGCACCCGTGGGTTCCGTCCTCTGCGGGAGTGCGGCCTTTATCGAGCGCGCCCGGGCCTTCCGTCGCATGGTCGGCGGCAACATGCGCCAGTCCGGTCCGCTCGCCGCGGCCGGGATTGTCGCGCTCGAGACGATGGTCGCGCGCCTGGTCGAGGACCACCAGGGCGCGAAGCGCCTCGCGGAAGGCCTGCACCGTATCGATCCGAGTCTCGTGGATCCCCGCGACGTCGAAACGAACCTCGTGCGCGTGGAAGTGAGAAAAAGCGGCCGCCGCGCCGCACAGTGGTCGGCGGATCTCAAAGAAAAGGGGATCCTGGTCAGCCCGTGCGACGCCTACGCGCTGCGCTTCGTCACCCATCGCCATGTCTCCGCCCCGGACGTGGATGCGGCGCTCAATGCGTTCGCCGAACTCTGGACGAAATCGTGACCGGCCACCCGCTCCGGTCACCGGTCACTGGCCACGCCTTTAAGAACCGCTTCTTGCGGATGCAGGCAACGCGGGTGCACCACGGGATCGCGGCTAACGCGCCGCCTCCCGGATAATGTCATCCAGCAGTTTCTCCACCGCGCGCAGCGTCTTCGCGGACTGCGCGGAGCCGCTCGACGCAAGTTTGCGATACGAGAGGTAAACCTTCCCCGGCTCGCCCGGCAGCGCGTAAACCGCGATCGCGTAGGGGCAGTACGCGATGTTGTGGGGGTCGGCTTCCATCGTGTCGCGCGACAGCGCCGCGCTGCAGAATTCCAGCGACTCCGCCCTGGAGTAGAGGTGCCGCGTGCGGCCGATGTCCTTGCCGGTACGCTCGAGCATGTCGCCTATGCGGGCGGTATAGTTGAGGACGAGACCGCGGTTCTCGATCGCGTGCACCACGCGTTCCTTGACCTCTTCGAACTGGCCCTTGCTCGCGCGAACCACGATCTCGGGCGAAGCCGCACGGCCGGCGCTCACGGTCGCAACAAAAACGAGCAAAGCGATGGCGGAAAAAATTCGCGCATTCATGTTTGTCTCCTCGTTGAAATGAAGAAGCGGCGCGGCTGCGCGCGCCGCTTGCTTCCGCAGTCTATAGAGCAGGGCGCGGGCGTTACTGATCAGGATCAAAGAGCAGCGACAGAGCGCAGCGGCGGCAAGACACCCAGCGGTCGCGCCATAACGCCGCGCTGCAGAATGCCCCGAGCCGGCGCGCGATTTGTCATGCCGGAACACCATGCCACCATGCGGCATTAATTCAACATCATGATTAATATGGATTTCCCTGCGCGCCGGGCAGTGCCGGCGAGAACAATGCGGCACCCCCGCCACGCTTCGCTTGCGGTGGCGGGGGAGTTTTTGTATCTTTAGCGCTCTGCTGTCGGGCGGTCGGATCCGATGCCCGCAGGATTCCCAACCATCCTCGTCTCACGGTGAGGACAGCTGGCCTGCAGACATTGCGACGTCATGGCTTGTTTCCCATGGGAAACGGCCAGGCGCCCGGGATCGCGACCGGACGGGGTGCCGCCGGAGCAGGTGCTGACGCTGGTGCTGCCGGCGCCGGCGCCGGTCTGGGGGCCGCCTTCTTGACTGCAGGCTTTTTCTTGGCTGCTTTTTTCATGGCCGGCTTCCCAGCCGGCCTTTTTTTTGCCGCCTTGCGCGCAGCGGTTTTCCGCGCGGCCGCCTTGCGGGCCGGTCTTGTTGCCACGAGTTTTTTCTTTTTCCGGGCGGCTTTCTTCTTCGCTGCCTTTTTCTTTGCTTTTGCCATGTGAACCTCCTTAGCGAAAACATTCAAGGCGCCGCACCTAAAGGCACGGCGTTCCGCCTCCAGCATCCCGGTTGCCCTGCACCGGGCCGCTGACCGTCGCGCAGCCCGCTGCACGGTCCCCCGACCGCGCGGCGGGCGCTGCTCCAGTTCGCCTAATGCAAGGCCGCTGCGGCCTTGCTCACCAGATCCCGATACAGGACATCGGGATCGAGATTGATTCCGCCCGCCCAGGTCACGGCATTCGAAACCGGGTCGATCCGGACCCTGCGGAACATGTCCTGATCCGACAGCGCCGCGCCCATCGTGCTGGCCACCCAGTCGCCGAGATAAACATGGCCTTCCAGGCCGTCGTCGAAGCGCAACCACAGCGTGTAGTTGCCCTCGGCGCGCAGTTCGGTGACGGTGTGCAGGCGCAGCCTGCGGCTTCGATAACGCCGGTTCCTGAGGCTGTATCCCAAGGGCGCGCGTCTCCTCTGTGCCTACGTCCGCAAGCGACAGCCGGAAAAACCGGCGGCGGCGCCCCGCCGCGCGGTCCGCGGAGCCGATCGCCGCCGTTCCTGTCGGGAGGCGCGCATCAATCCCAGCTCAGCGCTCCGCCTGTCTGATACTCGATGACACGGGTCTCGAAGAAATTCCGCTCTTTCTTGAGGTCGATCATCTCCGCCATCCACGGAAACGGATTGGTCGCGCCCTCGAACAGCGCATCCAGGCCGATCTGCTGGCAGCGGCGGTTGGCGATGAACCGCAGGTACTCCTTGAACATCGCCGCGTTGAGTCCCAGCACGCCGCGCGGCATGGTGTCCTCGGCGTAGCGGTACTCGAGCTCCACCGCCTTCGTCATGAGCCCGCGGATGTCCTCGCGGAATTCCTGCGTCCACAGGTGCGGATTCTCGAGTTTGACCGTGTTGATCACGTCGATCCCGAAATTGCAGTGCATCGATTCATCGCGCAGGATGTACTGGTACTGCTCGGCCGCGCCGGTCATCTTGTTCTGCCTTCCCAGCGCGAGGATCTGCGTGAAGCCCACGTAGAAGAAGAGGCCTTCCATGATGCAGGCGAACACGATAAGGCTCTTCAGCAGCTTCTGATCGTTCTCCGGCGTCCCGGTCCTGAACGACGGATCGGTCAGCGTGTCGATGAACGGGATCAGGAACTCGTCCTTGTCGCGGATCGAGGGGATCTCGTGATACGCGTTGAACACCTCGCCCTCGTCGAGCTGCAGGCTCTCCACGATGTACTGGTAGGCATGGGTGTGGATCGCCTCCTCGAACGCCTGGCGCAGCAGATACTGGCGGCACTCCGGCGCGGTGATGTGGCGATAGGTGCCGAGCACGATATTGTTCGCCGCGAGCGAGTCGGCCGTGACGAAAAACCCGAGATTGCGCTTGACGACGCGCCGCTCGTCGTCGGTCAGCCCGTTCGGGTTCTTCCACAGCTCGATGTCGCGGCTCATCTGGATTTCCTGCGGCATCCAGTGATTGGCGCAGGCCGAAAGATACTTGTCCCACGCCCATTTGTACTTGAACGGCACGAGCTGGTTCACGTCGGTCTTGCCGTTGATGATGCGCTTGTCCGCGATATTGACGCGGCGCTGCTCCGGCGGCGCATCGCTTTCCGCGACCCGCGCCGCGCCGAATGCGGATCCCGGCGCCAGCCCGGCACCGGCGGCGGATGCCTTGTTTTCCTCGAACCGCAGCATTTCAGTCTCCTTTATTCGCCTTATGGGTGGACACTTGATGGAAGAGGGTAATCCCCGCCCCCGCCCTCACTGGCACGCCTCGCACTCGGGATCGTCGATCGCGCAGAACTTCGGTTCCGCGGCGCCCGCGGCCGCCACCATGCCGCCGTCGGCCGGCACGGCGTTGAGCTGCCCCGCCTTCACGGTCGACTTCTCCGCCGAGGTGGCGCCCAGCGTGCGCAGGTAATAGGTGGTCTTGAGCCCCCGCAGCCACGCGAGCTTGTAGGTCTCGTCGAGCCGCTTGCCCGAAGCGCCGGCCATATAGATGTTGAGCGACTGCGACTGGTCGACCCATTTCTGGCGCCGCGCCGCGCACTCGACCAGCCACCTGGGCTCGATCTCGAACGCCGTCGCATAGAGACTGCGGACATCGGGCGGGATGCGGTCGATCCTGGCGAGCGAACCGTCGAAGTACTTGAGATCCGCGATCATCACCTCGTCCCACAGATTGAGCTTTTTCAGGTCCCGCACCAGGTATTCGTTCACCACCGTGAACTCGCCCGACAGGTTCGACTTCACGTACAGGTTCTGGTAAGTGGGCTCGATGCATTGCGAGAGCCCCGTGATGTTGGCGATGGTCGCGGTCGGCGCGATCGCGAGGCAGTTCGAATTCCTCATGCCGGCCTGCTGGATGCGCTTCCTCAACGCGCCCCAGTCGAGGGCCGCCGACATGTCGCATTCCACGTAGCCGCCGCGCTCCTCGGCAAGCAGTTTCAGCGTGTCGAACGGCTGGATGCCGCGATCCCACAGCGAGCCCTTGAAAGTCGAGTACGGTCCGCGCTCCTCCGCGAGATCGGCCGAGGCCCGGTAGGCGGTGTAGGCGATCGCCTCCATCGAGCGGTCGGCGAATTCCACCGCCGCCTGCGACCCGTAGGGAATGCGCAGCAGGTGCAGGCAGTCCTGGAAACCCATGATCCCCAGACCCACCGGCCGGTGCTTGAAGTTCGAGTTGCGCGCCTTGTTGACCGAATAGAAGTTGAGGTCGACCACGTTGTCCAACATGCGCATCGCCGTGCCCACGGTGCGCTTCAGCTTTTCCATGTCCATGCGGCCGGTCGCAAGATCGAGGTGCGCGGGCATGTTGACGGATCCCAGGTTGCACACCGCGATTTCGTCGGGCCCGGTGTTGAGCGTGATCTCCGTGCACAGGTTCGAGCTGTGCACGACCCCGACGTGCTGCTGGGGCGAACGCAGGTTGCACGGGTCCTTGAACGTGATCCAGGGATGCCCGGTCTCGAAGAGCATGGAGAGCATCTTGCGCCACAGCTGCAGCGCGGGGATCTTCTTGTAGAGCTTCAGTTCGCCGCGCGCGGCCTTCGCCTCGTACTCGATGTAAGCCTTTTCGAACGCCTGGCCGTACTTGTCGTGCAGATCGATCACGTCGGACGGCGAGAACAGCGTCCACTCGCCGTTCTCCATCACGCGCTTCATGAAAAGGTCCGGCACCCAGTTGGCGGTATTCATGTCGTGGGTGCGGCGGCGGTCGTCGCCCGTGTTCTTGCGCAGCTCCAGGAATTCCTCGATGTCGAGATGCCAGGTCTCGAGGTAGGAGCACACCGCCCCTTTCCTCTTGCCGCCCTGGTTGACCGCGACCGCGGTGTCGTTCACCACCTTCAGGAACGGCACGACGCCCTGCGACTTGCCGTTGGTGCCCGAGATGTAGGCGCCGAGCGCGCGCACCGGCGTCCAGTCTTTGCCGATGCCGCCGGCGTACTTCTGCAGCATCGCGTTTTCCTTGATCGCCTCGTAGATGCCGTCGAGATCGTCGGAAACGGTGGTGAGATAGCAGCTCGCGAGCTGCGAGCGGCGCGTGCCGGAGTTGAACAGCGTCGGCGTCGAGCTCATGAAGTCGAAGGACGACAGCACGTTGTAGAACTCGATGGCGCGCGCCTCGCGGCTGCCTTCGGGTTCATTCAACGCGAGCCCCATCGCCACCCGCATGAAGAAGATCTGCGGCAGCTCGATGCGCCGGCCGCGGATGTGCAGGAAATAGCGGTCGTAGAGGATCTGCAGGCCGAGATACGTGAACTTGAGATCGCGGCTCGCGTCCAGCGCCGCGCCCAGGCACCCGAGGTCGTAATCGCCGAGGCGCTCGTCGAGCAGCTCCGCCTCGATTCCCCTCTTCACGAACTCCGGCAGATACTGCGCGTAGCGCGCGGCCGTCTCCGCCTGCGTGACCTCCTCGCCCAGCGTTTCCAGCCGCAGCGAGTGCAGCAGCAGCCGGGCCGTGACG
This sequence comes from Betaproteobacteria bacterium, assembly GCA_016202605.1. Lineage (GTDB taxonomy): Bacteria > Pseudomonadota > Gammaproteobacteria > Burkholderiales > SG8-41 > DSOT01. Next base: position 10,353 of record JACQOJ010000085.1, on the reverse strand, counting down.
TAGCTGTAGCCCGGGTCCTGCTCGATCAGGGCGCGCGCGGCGAGGATCAGCGACTTGCGCACTTCCTCCATCGGCACGCCCTCGTAGAGATCGCGATGCATCGCCTGCAGGATCGGCTCGGCGCTGACTTCCCGCCCGAGACCCTCGCACGCGCCGTTCACGAGCGCCGTGAGCCGCGCCGGGTCGAGCGGCTTGAGCGCGCCCGCCTCGCTGACATTGATGACCCGCTGCGCCGCCTGCGCGGTGGCGGCCTGCTGCGCTTCGCGCTGCCGCGCGCGTTCCCGCGCCCGTTCCTCGCGATAGAGCACGTAGGCGCGCGCGATGTTGTGTTCGCCGGCGCGCATCAGCGCGAGTTCGACCTGATCCTGGATGTCCTCGATGTGGAAGGTGCCGCCGGAAGGCTGGCGGCGCATCAGGGCGTTCACCACGTTGCCGGTCAGGAGCGCCACCTGCTCGCGCACCCGGGCGGAGGCCGCGCCCTGCCCGCCGTTCACCGCGATGAACGCCTTGGTCATGGCGATGGAAATCTTGGCCGGCTCGAACCCGACCACCGAGCCGTTGCGCCGGATCACCCTGTACTGCGAATAGATGGATTGCTCCGCGGCAACCGTTTCGGGCATGGCCAGAGCCGCGGTCGGCACGGACTGGACCGTTTCGGTGGCTAGCTGCATGTGCTGTCTCCTTGATGGTTATATTTTTTTGGCATCAGGAGGGTCTTCTGCGCCCCCCGCATAAACCACAATATGTTGTGGTCTAAACCGTGTTTGAAACCAATTCTAGTAGCGTGATTTTGAGAACGCAATAGCTTTGGGCGGTTTTTTTAAAAGCTGTTGCGAAACAGAAACAACCGTTTCCGGCGGCGGGATTTGCTGACCAAATTTTGGGCAGTTGCGCCGGCCTCCGGGGGCGGGACCAGCCGGCCTTTTACGCGCTGATCGCCATGCGGCTTCTCCCTCAGGGCGTCCGGGTCAGGGCGCGGTAGCGGGGCCAGTCGAAGCGCGGACCGGGATCGGTCTTGCGGCCGGGCGCAATATCGCTGTGGCCGACGATCCCCGCGATCGGATACCGCGCCTCCAGCGCGCGCGTGAGCGCGGCGAGCGCCTCGTACTGCGCGTCCTCGAACGGCGTCTCGTCGCTGCCCTCGAGCTCGACGCCGATCGAAAAATCGTTGCAGCGCTCGCGCCCGCGCCAGCCGGAAGCGCCCGCGTGCCAGGCGCGCCGGTCGCACGATACGAACTGGATGAGTTCACCGTCGCGGCGGATCAGGAAGTGCGCGGACACCCTGAGATCCGCGATCGTCGCGTAGTACGGATGCGCCCCGGGATCGAGCCGGTTGGTGAAGAGCTCGATGACGCCCGGTCCGCCGAACTCGCCCGGCGGCAGGCCGATCGCGTGAACGACCACGAGCTCGACGCCGCAGCCCGCCGGCCGCTCGTCGCAGTTGGGCGATGCGATGAAGCGCACGCCTTCGACCCGCCCGTCCTCGTCAATGCGCAGCTTCAAGGACAAATCGAGTCAGTTGTTGGTTGCCAGGCGTCAGCGGTCGGTGGCGCGTGGCCCCGGTTGTCATACCCGTGGCGACGATATGTGTCGTGCCCGTGAAGATGGGCATCCAATTCAGGATGCGCTGAAATTTGGTTCCCGACTCCTCGGGAATGACGGACCGGCCACCGGTCACCGGTCACGCCTTTCAGCCTTTGGAGTTGAGCTCGTCCTTGATCCCGAGCCGTTCCATGCGGTATCTCAGCGCGCGGAAGGTGATGCCGAGGACCTTGGCCGCCGCGGTGCGGTTGTAGTGCGTCTGCTCCAGCGCGTCGAGGATCGCCTTTCTCTCGATGAGATCGAGCCGCTCCTGCAAGGGCAGTCCCGACACGTCGCCGCTCTCGCCCGCGATCTGGGCCGGCGCGAGTTGCAGGTCTTCGGCGCGGATCTCGTCCTCGCTGGCGAGCGCGATCGCGCGCTCGAGCACGTTCTCGAGCTCCCGCACGTTGCCCGGAAAGCCGTAGGCCTGCAGTTCCCCGAGCGCGGCGGCCGCAACGCGCGGCGGCGGCGACGCGCCCGCCTGCCGCCTGAGTATCGCCTCCGTCAGCAGCGGGATGTCCTCCGGCATCTCGCGCAGGCTCGGCATCCTCAGCTCGATCACGTTCAGCCGGTAATAAAGATCCTGCCGGAACGCGCCGCTCTTCACCTCGTCGCCGAGATTGCGGTGGGTGGCGCTGATGATCCGCACGTCCACCGGCTCCTCGCCGGTCGCGCCGACCTTGCGCACCTTCTTCTCCTGGATCGCGCGCAGCAGCTTCACCTGCATCAGCAGCGGCAGGTCGGCGACTTCGTCGAGGAACAGCGTGCCGCCGCTCGCCGCCTGGAAAAACCCGTCGCGGTCGCTGGTCGCGCCGGTGAACGCGCCCTTGCGGTAGCCGAAGAACTCCGACTCCATGAGCGTCTCGGGGATCGCGCCGCAGTTGACCGCGACGAACGGGCCTTCGCGGCGCGAGCCCTTCAGGTGGATCATGCGCGCCGCCAGCTCCTTGCCGCTGCCCGACTCGCCGGTGACGTGGATCGGCGCCTGCGTGCGCGCGAGCTTGTCGATCATGGCGCGGGTGGCGCGCATGAGCGCCGAATCGCCGATCAACGGCGGATGATCGGCGCCCGCTTCGTAGCTGTCGGTAGCGCGCCGGCCCTGTCCCGGCCGCGGCAGCTTGAGTGCCGAGCGCACCAGCGTGCGCAACTGATCGAGCGACACCGGTTTCGCGAGGTAATCGAAGGCGCCCGCCTTGAGCGCAGCGACCGCGTTCTCGGTGCTGCCGTGCGCGGTGATCACCGCGACCGGGGTGTTGGGATGGTGGCGCGCGACGTGATCGAGCACCAGCAGCCCGTCGCCGTCGGGCAGCCGCATGTCGGTCACGCACAGATCGTAGCTGTTGCGGTCGAGCAGCCTGATCGCCTCGCTGGTGCTCGCCGCGCAATGCGTCTCCAGCCCCATGCGCGTCAACGTCATGCCGAGCAGCTCCCGGATGTCGGCCTCGTCGTCGACCACCAGCACCTGATTCTTCGCGTTCATCCTCCCGTCCTGCACATGACCGTAAACTGCGCGCCGCCCCCGGTCTCGACGTAGTCGAGGATCGCGCCGTTGGCATCGCAGATTTCCCGCGCGATGTAGAGACCGAGGCCGGTGCCGCCCGCCGCCGTCGTGAAAAACGGCTCGAACAACTGGCCGCGCAGTTCGGGCGGCACGCCCGGACCGTCGTCCAGGATGTCCAATTTTACAATACTGCCGCTGCGCATGGTGCCCACGCCGATGCGTATGCTGCCGTCCTCGCGCCGGCAGTGGCGCAGCGCGTTGCGGCAGAGATTCCACATCACCTGATCGAGGTGGCTGGGGTCGAACAGCACGCGCGGGCTCGAATCGAGCTCGATCGAGAATATCTCGGGGCGGATCCGCTCGATTTCGCAGAACTGCTCGACGAACGTCTGCAGGAATTCGAGCAGCAGCAGGCTTTCGCGCTGCGCCCGGTCGCCGCGATTGAGGCGCAGGACGTCGTTCACCATGCGGTCGATGCGGCGCGAGTTGTCGTGAATGATGTGGATGAGCCGCCGGGTGGTATCGCTGATCGCCGGCTCCTCCTGCAAGAGCTCCGCGGCGTGGCTGATCGCCCCGAGGGGGTTGCGCACCTCGTGCGCGATGTTGGCCGTGAGGCGGCCCAGCGCGGCGAGCTTCATCTGCTGGGCCTGGGTCTGCGCGCGCGACAGATCCTCGAGGAAGATCACGCCGCCCACCTGGCGCGTCCTGCCGATCGGCACGAAGCGCGCGTTGATGGTGTTGTTGAAGAGCGGGCCCGAGTTCGCCTCGATGCCGCCGCTGCTGCGGCGCCATTTGTCGAAGCTCGCGGCGAGCGCGGGCGAATAATCCTCGAGCAGCGTCTTCCACTCGTCATTGAGCGCGCCCAGCATGTGCTCGGCGCGCGCGTTGCTCTGCCGGATCACGCCTTCCGAGTCGACCACCAGCACGCCGTCCTGCATGTCCTGGATCACGAGCTGGTTGACCTGCGCCATGTTCGCCAGATCCACCTCGCGCTGCGCCGCCAGCCGCTCGCTCGCCGCGGCGTATCGCGCGAGCGTATACGCGAGCCAGGCGGTGACGAAATACCCTCCCGACAGCAGTCCCGCCTGCACGTACTGCGTGACGCTGGCATCGTCGTAGAGGATCGCGTAGGTGTGCTCGAGCAGTACCGCGATGCTCGCGAGCGCCGCGTAGAAGATCGTGAGGTGCCCGCGGCTGATGAGCGCCGCGCCTGCCAGCGTCGCGAGCAGCAGCAGGCCCAGGCCGCTCGAGATGCCGCCGCTCGCCCGCATCAGGATCACGATGAAAGCGATGTCGGCGGCGACCTGGATCGCAAGCTGCAGGTTGAACCGCCACCGGATCCTGGTGAGCGTGAAACACAGGATGCTGAACAGCACGTAGAACACCACCGTGACCACGAACAGCGTGAGGCTGCGGGAACCGAACTGCACCGAGCCGCGCCACACGACGACCACGGTAAGCAGCAGCACCGCGATCGCGACGCGGTAGACGTTGAAGAAGTAAAGCGAGCGCCAGTAGGAGTCCGGATGTTCCGGCGCCCGCGGCGCCGGCTGCGCGGTCCAGTCCATCGCTTGTTCGGGTTGTGCGACCGCCATGCGTGGCCCGAGCCCCGGTCAATCCGGTCTGGAATGCAGGCGCTGGTGCTCGGCGCTGCAGTAGAAATTGCCGCGCGTGGTCACGCTCTCGCTGCGCGGCAGGTGCACGCCGCATTGCGCGCACTGCACCATGTCCTCGACGCGGCCCGCCGGCGGCGCGCCATCGCGTTTCTCAACGCGCTTGCGGTAGATTTTCAGGATCCAGTAGGCCAGCAGCAGCCCGAGAACGACGAGAAGGATTTTCGCCACTCAGCAGCTCCGCCGATGTCCGGTAGTTCGCGGTTCAGGCATCACGTTTTACGGCCTAGTGTGCCGCAAGCGCAGCGCCGCGTCGAGCGAAAGGAAATGGTCGGGGTGAGAGGATTCGAACCTCCGACTCCTGCGTCCCGAACGCAGTACTCTACCAGGCTGAGCTACACCCCGACTTGGTGCTGACCGATTGCTCGGCTCGATCTCTGGAATGCTTCGCGCTCGGGAAGGCATTCCCGGGACCGCGATGCGACTGCCACGCGCGCCCGCGGATGAGCCGGAAAAGGTTGCAAAGTATAGCAGGATGAGGGGCTTGCCTCAATGATTCCCCCGATGCGGCGCCCTCGTCGGGCGCGGAATGACCGAACCGCCGATAAACGCCGATGGACGCCGATTCAATTCCTAAAAGTTGTGGACTATCCGCTTTACAGTCGCCCGCGGCGTCCCAAAATTCACCAGCAGGCAAACCCTCAGGCCAGTGGCCTTCAGGTAGTTCAGGCATTGCGCAAAATGGATATCATCAAGTGCCTTGGCCGCCTTGACCTCGACGATGATCGTCCGCGCGACCACGATGTCAGCCACGAAATCACCTACCGAGACCCCTTTATAGCGCACGTCGATCCTCTGTTGCTGAGTGACTTCAATTCCAGTCTCACGCAACTCCAAAGCGAACGCGTTTTCATAGACCTTCTCCAGGAATCCGGCGCCCAATGTGTTGCTGACACGGTGAACGCAGGCAATGATCGCTTCTGTAATCCCGTCAAGCTCCGACCGGCGTTCATCGGCGGTTTCCTTTTGCCTTCAAGTTGTTTGCAAGTCCTTCAACGAGTTCCACCTGCTGCGGCAGGCACACCGTCGCGAGGTCGTAGCGCTCCAGCGCGATCGCGCGCGCCGCCGCGCGCAGGTGCGCGTGTTTCGCGGGATCTGCAAGGCACTCGCTCACGGTCCCGGCGAGCGCGTTCACGTCGAAGAAATCCGCGAGGAGCCCGTTCTTATCGTGCGCGATCACCTCCTCGACCGGCGGCGTCCTGCTCCCCACGACGAGGCAGCCCGCGCTCATCGCCTCGATGCAGCTCCAGCCCAGCACGAAGGGATAGGTGAGATAGACGTGGCAGGCCGACACCTGCAGCACCTTCAGATAATCCGCGTAGGCGAGCCGCCCCGGGAAAAACACGCGGTTCAAATCCAGCCGGTCCTTCACTTCATCAAGGAAAATCTGTTTCCAGGTCCGGCCTTCGGGCGCCGCGGCACCATAGGACACCCCGTCGCCGCCCACTATGAGCGCAACCGCGTCGGGCCGCCGGCGCAGGACCTCCGGCAGCGCGCGCATGAAGACGTGATAGCCGCGCTGGGGCTCGAGATTGCGGTTGACGAAGGTTATGACCTCCTCGCCCGCCCGCACGATCCGCTCGCCGAGCCTGACGCTCGCGCCCGCATCGGGCTTGACCGCCGTGGTGTCGATCCCGTCGAAGATCACGCTGATGCGCTCGCGGTAGGTCTCGGGCACGGTGCCGCGCTGGAAGTGCGTCGGGCTCACGCCCCAATCCATGTCCTGCAGCGTCATCAGCAGGTGCGTATTCTTCGCGCGCAGCTTCGCGTCGCGGGCGACGTCCGCGCGGTGGAACTCGGGGTCGAAATCGAAATCGAGCCCGCGCGCCGCATAGTAGAACTCGATCAGCGCCAGGAGCCGCGCATCCGGCCACACGTCCTTGAGAAAGAGGCTCTCGCCCCAGCCCGGATTGGCGACGATCACGTCCGGACTGAACCCTTCGGCCTTGAGCTTCATCGCGGCCGCCGCGCACGCTTCGCCGCGGATCACCTTGGTCTCGAACTCCGCGGCCCAGGGGTGAATCTCGCGGCTGCTGGCGCGGCCGGGCTTGTAGCGGCGCACGTCGATCCCGGGCAGCCCCGGCCCGTCGATCGCGAGCGCCAAGACCCGATGGCCGGCGCGCGCGAAGTGCGGCGCGAGGTGCTTGAACTGTCCGGGAAAGTTCTGGTGAACGAAGAGCAGGTTCACTTGCGGTGAGCGTGCCGCGCGCGGCGCGCCTTGCGCACCGGGGTGGCCTCGGATTCGCTGAACTGCACCGCCACCCCCACCCGCGTGTCGTGGGACTCGACGCGGACGATCTTGCCCTGGCACTTGAACATGAGCCGGCCCCAGGGCGAGTCGAGCTGGACCATGAAATCGACCGGGCTTCCGAGCGCGTACCGGGCGTCGGTCTCGAAGAAGATCCCCGAAGCGCTCACGTCGCGCGTGAGGCCGGCGGTGCGGCCCAGGTCCACCGGCAGCGCGGCATCGAGCCGCCGTGCTCTCCTCCTGTAGTTCTTCTTTCGCTTCATGCGCAGCGGCGAGATGCGGTCAGGGCGAACCATCGCGGGTTGGTAAGACAGGATTGTAAGCAAGAAATGGGGTCAGTGTAACTTTTCCGTGGCGCATGCGTTGACGGAAGGAATGAAACGCACGATGAGCGCGAACCTCCATGCCACGGCGGACACGGCTGAATCTCGCAGATGTGCCGCAGCACATCATACAGCGCGGCAATAACCGGCAGGCGACCTTCTTTGCCGAGGAGGATTACCGCTTCTATCTCGATTGCCTGCTGGAGGCGGCGCGCAAGTACGACTGTCAGATCTACGCATATGTGCTCATGACCAACCACGTGCACCTGCTCGCTTCGGCACCACAGCGTTACGCACTCTCCCGCATGATGCAACACCTGGGCAGGCGCTTCGTGCGGCACATTAACCGTGTCTACCAGCGCAGCGGCACGCTGTGGGAGGGAAGATTCAAGGCAAGTCTGGTCGATACCGAAATCTATTTTCTGCGCTGCTTGCGCTACATCGAGTGCAATCCCGTGCGCGCCCGGATGGTGGCCGATCCGGCAGACTACCGCTGGTCAAGCTACCGAGCTCACGCACTGGGTCTCCCTGACAAGCTCGTCGTGGCGCATGAACAGTATGAGCGATTGGGAGAAACCGATGGCGAGCGGCAGTCGGCGTACCGGGCTCTTTTCCGCAGCGAACTTGCTTTGACCGAGCTCAACGAGATTCGCGATACGGTCAACTGCGGTTGGCCATTGGGCGGCGAGCGATTCAGAGACGAGATCGAGCGCGCGTTGGCGCGCACGGCGCGTCCGCCCAAACGGGGTCGACCCGCGCGCTCGGTTATGGCGCAAGGCGAGCCTTTCGGCTCATGAAAAAGTCACCCTGTTTACCCTGAAGTCAAAAAGAAGCCCGAAGCGCAGCGCGCCTCGGGCATCGGTCGGGCTAAATCTTACTCTGACCCTATTTCTGCTGTTTCTCTTACGCGATATTAATATTCGCACTCAAAATGTCTTGGTCGATGTATAGGGTCGCCCCACCGCTCGTATATGTATTGAACATTACCCCTTGAAACTCCGCCGGCGCTCCAACGGTCCAGCCGGTGCCGGTATTGAGGTACACCGAGTCGCCAGCTTCGCCCAAGATGTAAAGAATGTTGTCGTCATCGGTCATACTGATGACTTCTGAAGCGCTAAGGCGATTGGCGCCCCCTAGTCCACCGGATTGTCCAAAACTGTCAGCGGCGCTATTCTCGAGATCGACCATCTCGATGTTGGTTATACCTGCCAGATTGGCGGTCGTCGCATTGAAATTGATGCCAGTATCGAACTTGAGAATATCAAAGTCGCCTCCACCGTTTTCCGTAGTGTTTTGATCACGGAAGATCAGGAGGTCGTCGCCTGCGTCACCGACCAAGATATTTGCGCCAGTGCCGCCATCGAGATAATCATCGCCGTCGCCGCCGACAAGACTGTCGGCGCCAGCATTGCCAAAAAGCCTATCATCGCCATCGCCGCCAATAAGGGTATCGTCGTTGTCGCCGCCGATCAGGATGTCGTTTCCTTCCGAACCAACGATCGAGTCGTTGCCCCCTTTGGCATCGATGTAGGAGAACGCCTCGGATGGCACCTCTTCATTGGCGGTTTGATAGTAGGCCGTGTACTGGCTGAGGTCGATATTATCGAGTTGTCCCACCGCATTGCTGTCTTTCGTATCGATCAGCGTAAGATTAACGGTCCCGGTAGCGGTTCCTCCGTTGCCGTCATCGATCGTATAGGTAAACGAATCCTCCTCCGCAGACAGCCCGCTGCTTCCCAGTGCGCCGACCGTGATGCCTTGCACAGTCAGGGTGAACTGATTCGTATTGGTGTCGTAGGTGACGGTCCGGCCGCTGTCGGTCGTAGCCGTAATGATTCCGCTACCATCGGCGAGCTCGCCATTTATCGCTGTAATACTTAAGGGGTCTGAGTCCGGATCGGAATCATTCGCCAAGACGGCGTCCGCCCCGAGGACAGCAATGGTATCGTCCGATACGAACCAGCGATCATCCTTGGCAACGGGGTCGGCGTTGTCGCTCGGAACCTCAAAGCCGTCGAAGTACCAGCGAGACTGCGTCGATGCCAAATCCCCGTTCTTCTTGTAGATCGACCACGTGTGATCGGCCTTTTCGCCGACGAACAGATCCTCGAACAGCTCGATGTAGTCTTCAAAACCCACGATATACGGCACGCCGGTTTCGCTGTTTTGCGCCAGCTCTACCGTGAAATCCGAGTTAAAATCAAAACCGATCTGCGCGGCTGCGTCTGCCAGGTATTCTTGGACCGCCGTGCTCCCGAAAACTTCCGTCTTCAACCACTCGGTGTAGTTAGTCGAGAAGACATTTTGATGTTGTATTACATTTACGCCGTCGACGACCTTATACAAATTTCCATCGGCGTCCACGTAAATGCTGTTACTCGCCAGGAATTCCGTAAATGTTGACATGATCGCTTTCCTTTCCAAAAGTCAAAAAAAGCCGAGTCGCGCCCTCGTTCCTCTTTTAGGCAACCCGGCCGACTCTTAACAGAGATCCCGTGGCTTTCCGGCCCCGCATTGCTGCGGGTGTGGCTTTGTCTGGTTACTTCTGCTCGCTTACACTTGTGCCGCCTTTATTGTTGAATCCGTAATCTTCACCGCTACCCCGACGCGCTGGTTGCGTGGCTCCACCCGAACGATCTGGCCTTGACACTTGAACAGCATCTTTCCCTGCGGTGTGTCCATCTCCAGCTCTACGCTGATCGTGTTGCCGACCGCGTACGGCGTGTCGGTTTCGAAAAACATGCCGGTGGCACTGACGTCGCGTGTGATCCCTGTTGCAGTCCCCAAGTTGACCGGCAATGCGGTGCTGACTCGCTCTTCTCTCCTTTTCTCTTGTGTTCCCGGTTGCATGGTCAGCCCGCTCGCATCTGTGACAAAGGTTACGTTGACGCCCATCAATGCGCCTGAGCCGTAACTCCCTTTTTTCAGGGGAGAGGACTACCAGGGATGCGATTGCGGCGGTAGGAGGTTTCGGCTGGCGGAGATAGGAGGAACCTCCTATGATGCGGTGATTCGTGATTCGTGGCT
>JACQOJ010000083.1 GCA_016202605.1 Betaproteobacteria bacterium | reverse complement strand
GCGTTGGAAGTTTGAGGGGGGCTGCTCCTAGTACGAGAGGACCGGAGTGGACGCACCTCTGGTGTACCGGTTGTCACGCCAGTGGCATCGCCGGGTAGCTAAGTGCGGAAGAGATAACCGCTGAAAGCATCTAAGCGGGAAACTCGCCTCAAGATGAGACTTCCCGGGGACTTGATCCCCCTGAAGGGTCGTGGAAGACCACCACGTTGATAGGCCGGATGTGGAAGGGCAGTAATGCCTTAAGCTAACCGGTACTAATTGCCCGTGCGGCTTGATCCTATAACCTTGAGCAATCAAGGCGAGGGTGAATCAGGTTTGCCAGATTACAATCAAATTACTTCTTCCGATTTTGGCTTTTGGCTGCGGCCGAAGGTTTACAAGTTACGTCTGACGACTATAGCGAGTCGGAACCACGCCTTCCCATTCCGAACAGGACCGTGAAACGACTCAGCGCCGATGATAGTGCGGATTACCCGCGCGAAAGTAGGACATCGTCAGGCACCCATGAAACGGAAAAGCCCGACCGCAAAGGCCGGGCTTTTCCGTTTCTGGGGTGTGGCGATGTCATAACAACCTCCAAGGACGGTCCTGAACCTCGGCTTTTTCACCATGCCCATGCATCCTCCGGGGCGCGATTACACGCAAACGCTCAAGGAAGACCGCGAGGCGGTGCTGCTGGCGGACCGGCTGGGATTCTGCGAAGCGGCGGTCAACGCCGCGTTGGCTCGCGACAAGACAAGCCGTCATGCCCGCGGAGGCGGGCATCCAATCTGACTTGCGCTGAAATTAGATTCCCGCCTTCTCGGGAATGACGATCGCCTTCGCGAGAACTACGCTCTACGGTCATTCCCGAGTAGTCGGGAATCCAATTACAAGATCTGTTCGGTCAGGCCGCCTCGGCGAGAATCTCGCGCAGCACGTAGGGTAGTATTCCGCCGTGCTTCAAATACTCCGCCTCGATCGGGGTGTCGACGCGCAGCACAAGTGTCACGCTCTGCGTCGAGCCGTCGCGGCGACGGATGACCAGCGTCACGTCCTGGCGCGGCTTCAGTTCGCCATCCACGCCCAAGAGGTCGAAGGTCTCGGTGCCGTCGATCGCAAGTGAGGTAACGCTGTCACTACCGAACTGGCAGGGCAGTACACCCATGCCGATGAGGTTGCTGCGGTGAATACGCTCAAAACCGCGCGCGATCACGGCTTTTACGCCGAGCAGTTGCGTGCCTTTCGCAGCCCAGTCGCGCGACGACCCGGTCCCGTATTCCTCCCCCGCGAAGACCATCAGCGGCACGCCCTCCTTCTGGTAGCGCGTCGCCGCCTCGAAAATCGTCGTCTGCTCGCCCGAAGGTTGATGCATGGTCACCGAGCCTTCGCTTCCCGGCACCATCAGGTTCCTGATGCGCACGTGAGCGAACGTGCCGCGCAGCATGATCTCGTGGTTGCAGCGGCGCATGCCGAGGTTGCTGAAATCGGCCGGCTTCACGTTGCGTTCGACCAGATATTTTCCCGCGAGGGAATTCGCCTTGATCGTCGCGATCGGGCTGATGTGATCGGTCGTCACCGAGTCGCCGAAAATTCCGAGTGCACGCGCCCCGGCGATGTCGCGCAGCCTGGCCGGTTGCGGATGGAATCCTTCGAAAAACGGCGGCTCCTTGATGTATGTGGAGTTCGCGTCCCAGCTGAAGACTTCGCCCGCGACCGAGGGCACCTGCTTCCATAGCGGATTGGACTCGGCGAGATTGCTGTAGAGCCTGCGGAAATTGGCGGGATCGTTCGCGAACTTCATGACCGCCGCGATCTCCGCGCTGTCCGGCCAGATGTCCCTTAAGTACACCGGCTTGCCGTCCGCGCCGTTTGCGATCGGATCCTTGGTCATGTCGATGTCGACGGTGCCGGCGAGCGCAAAGGCGACGACCAGCGGCGGGCTCATCAGGAAATTCGCCTTCAGCGCCTGGTGTATGCGCGCCTCGAAGTTGCGGTTGCCCGAGAGCACCGCCACGCCGATCAGGTCGTTTTTCGCCACCGTGTCCTCGATCGCCGGGTCGAGCGGCCCGGAGCTGCCCATGCAGGTGGTGCAGCCGTAGCCGACGATATAGAAGCCGAGTTGTTCGAGATACGTGAGCAGGCCGGACTGGCGAAGATACTCGTTGACGACACGAGAACCCGGTGCCAGCGACGTCTTCACGCGCGGATGAACCTTGAGACCGCGCTCGACCGCCTTCTTCGCGAGCAACCCCGCGCCCAGCAGCACGGCGGGATTGGAGGTGTTCGTACACGAGGTAATCGCCGCGATCAGTACGTCGCCATGTCCCGCCTCGATCCCGGGCTTTCCGGTCCCGATGCGCTTGCCGATTCCATCCGTGCTCTTGCCGTAACCGCCTTGCGCCACCGGCTGGTCCATCAGGGTGCGAAACCGCTCCTTGAGGCCGGGCAGGGGTATGCGCTGGTTGGGCAATCTGGGTCCTGCAACCGTCGGCACCACTTTGGAGAGGTCGATCTCGACGACGCTCGAGTAGTCACATCGGCCAGCCCCCGGAATGCCGTAGATGCCCTGCGCCCTGCAATAGCTCGCGAGCGCATCGACTTCCTCGTCGGTGCGGCCGGTTGCGCGGAAGTAGCGTAATGTTTCGTCGTCGACGGCGAAGAAACCGATGGTTGCGCCGTACTCCGGGCACATGTTGGCCACCGTCGCGCGGTCTGTTACAGCGAGTAATGCGGCGCCCTCGCCGAAATACTCGACGAACTTGCCCACCACTTTGTGCCTGCGCAGCGTTTCCGTGACGGTGAGCACGAGATCGGTTGCGGTGACGCCGTCCCGGAGTTTTCCCGTCAGATGCACGCCGACCACGTCGGGTGTCAGGATGTAAATCGGCTGGCCGAGCATCCCGGCTTCGGCTTCGATGCCGCCCACACCCCAGCCGACGACGCCGATGCCGTTGATCATGGTGAAGTGCGAGTCGGTGCCGACCAGCGAGTCGGGATAATAGACATCGTCCTTCTTCTGCACGCCACGGGCCAGATACTCGAGATTGACCTGGTGCACGATCCCGATGCCGGGCGGCACGATCTTCATGGTATCGAATGCCTGCATGCCCCACTTCAGAAAGCGGTAGCGTTCCGCGTTGCGCCGAAACTCGATTTCCATGTTGAGCCGGAGCGCGTCCGGTGAGTTGTGGTGGTCGACCTGCACCGAATGGTCTACCACAAGATCGACCGGCACGAGAGGCTCGATACGCTTCGGGTCGCTGCCCAGCCGGCGCGCGGCGCCACGCATGGCGGCAAAGTCAGCGAGCGCGGGAAAGCCGGCGAGGTCCTGCAGGACGATGCGCGCCACTACGAACGGTATTTCTTCGGTGCGCGCGCCATTTGGCTGCCATGCGGCGAGTTCTCGCACGTTCTGCTCGGTCACGCGTTTGGCATCGCAGTTTCGCAGCACCGATTCGAGCACGATGCGCAGGGAATAGGGCATGCGCGATATCCTGCCCAGGCCGGCCGCTTCCAGCGCGGCGAGAGCGTAATACTTTCCGGTAGCGCCGGATGCGAGCGTGAATTCCTGGAGCGAGTTGAAGAGGTTGTGAGCCACTGTCAGCTTCCTTTTTTCCTGAACCGGGACTGCTTGTATGCGGCGAATTTGCTCGACTTGTAGGCGCCGCTGGCGACGAATTCCCCGAGTAGGAGGAATTCCGCCGCATCCTTGATCGGACCCACGATGCGCACCACTTCCCTGCCGTCGAGGTCGTAGAAGGTGAAAGTGGGCGTGCCCTTGACGCCAAGCGACTGCGAATAGCTTTTTTCGGTAAATTCCCGGCCCCCGAAGTCCCTGATCGGCACCGCGCCGTAGATGTCGATGGCGAAGTTGAGGAATCGCTCCCGGTAGAATTTCTGTACGTCGACGCGATTCAGGACGTTGCGCTTCATGTAGATGCAGGCGGGGCAGCCTTCCTGCTCGAACATCAGGAAAATGGCTTTCTTGTCCGCTTTCTTCGCGTCGGTGAGCTCGGCCTTGAGGTCGCCGGTGTTGAGATTGAAAAAGTGATCGTCAGCGTCGCGTGTTTCAGCAGCTTGGGGGGCCGCAGGCAGCGCCGCAAGCGCCATCAGCAACAAGAGAGGCTTCAACAGATTGCTCATAACGGCCATTATCGCTCCCTCCAGGGTTCGTTCACTGTCCCGGCGTCTCGGAGGAGAGGAAACAGTAGTATGCACGGCGCCGGGGCGGCTGATCAGATCGTAAACATGTCCATGAATTCATTGACCGGGGTCGCCTCGAGTCGTTCCTGGGCGAGGCACAATGCGAGGATGGCTACGCGCTGCTTTTCGGGGAAACGACGGGCGAGATTGGTCCGGAATTTCGCTACCAGCAGCGGCACGCCCTCCTTGCGGCGGCGCCTGTGCCCGACCGGATATTCCACCGCGACTTCGGGCGTCCTGGTCCCGTCCCTGAAAAACACCTGAAGCGCATTGGCGATCGAGCGCTTTTCCGGATCCAGATAATCGCGGGTCCACTGCTTTTTCTCGACGCACGCCATTTTCGAGCGCAACCGGTCGACTCGCGGATCGCGCGCGGCGTCGTCTTCGTAGTCCAGGGCGGTGAGGCTGCCTTTCATCAGGCCGATCGCCGTCATGTACTGGATGCAATGGTCGCGGTCGGCGGGATTGTGCAGAGGCCCCTTCTTGTCGATGATGCGGATTGCCGATTCGTGGGTGGTGATGACAACCTTGCTGATGTCGTCAAGGCGGTCGGCGACCTGTGGATGCAGTGTCACGGCGCACTCGACGGCCGTCTGGGCGTGAAATTCGGCGGGAAACGAGATCTTGAAGAGCACGTTTTCCATGACGTAGGACCCGTAAGGGCGCCTGAACCTGAACGGCTTGCCCTTGAACAGCACGTCGTAAAATCCCCATGTCCTGGCCGTGAGGGCCGAGGGATAACCCATTTCGCCTTTCAGGGCCATCAACGCAAGCCGCACCGCCCGGCTCGTCGCGTCTCCGGCCGCCCACGACTTGCGCGAACCGGTGTTGGGCGCGTGGCGATAGGTGCGCAGCGACTGGCCGTCGATCCAGGCGTTGGAGACGGCGTTCACGATTTCCTCGTGCGTGCAACCCAGCATCTGTGCGACGACGGCGGCCGACGCCACCTTCACCAGCACGACGTGGTCGAGCCCGACGCGATTGAAACTGTTCTCCAGCGCGATGACGCCCTGGATCTCGTGTGCCTTGATCATGCCCGTGAGCACGTCGCGCATGACGAGCGGCTTCTTGCCGATGGCGATGGCCTTGCGCGACAGCCAGTCCGCGGTCGCGAGGATGCCGCCGAGGTTATCGGACGGATGTCCCCACTCGGCGGCAAGCCACGTGTCGTTGAAGTCGAGCCAGCGGATCATGCAGCCGATGTTGAATGCCGCCGTCACCGGGTCGAGCCGGTACGGCGTGCCGGGCACCCGTGCGCCGTTGGGCACGACGGTACCGGGCACGGTCGGACCGAGGAGCTTGGTGCAAGCGGGGTAGGAGAGCGCCTCCAGCCCGCAGCCCAGCGTGTCCATCAGGCACAGCCGGGCGGTGTTGTAGGCTTCGCGGCTCCGCACCTGGTATTTCGCGACGTAATCGGCAATGTCGGTGAGGACTTTATCCGGCTTGGGACGTATGTTGGTGGCGTGGGAGGACATGGGGTTCCTGGTAAGGGATTCGGCCACGGAGAGCACCGAGAACACCGGGTGATGAAAGGCGATTCTGAACTTCTCTGTGAACTCTGTGTGCTCTGTGGCTGAGTGGGCTAAACGCCTTTGCCGGCGGGCTTGTCGCGCTCGGCGAGGGGCACGAACTTCCGGTTCTCGGGACCAGTATATACGGCGGTCGGGCGGATGATCTTGTTGTCGATACGCTGCTCGATCACGTGCGCCGACCAGCCGCTGGTGCGCGCGATCACGAAAATGGGCGTGAACATCGACGTGGGTATGCCCATCTTGTGATAGGACACCGCGGAGAACCAGTCGAGGTTGGCGAACATCTTCTTCTCGCGCATCATCACCGCCTCGATGCGGTCGGCCACGTCGAACATTTTCATGTCGTCGGAGTCCCTGGACAACGTGCGCGCGACCTCCTTGATGATCTTGTTGCGCGGGTCGGCGATGGTATAGACCGGGTGCCCGAAGCCGATCACGACCTCCTTGTTGCGGATGCGGGTGACGATGTCGTTTTCCGCTTCGTCCGGCGTATCGTAGCGGTTCATCACTTCGAATCCCACTTCGTTGGCGCCACCGTGCTTGGGTCCGCGCAGCGCGCCGATCGCTCCGGTGACGGCGGAATGCATGTCGGCGCCGGTGCCGGCCACCACGCGCGCGGCGAACGTGGACGCGTTGAACTCGTGCTCGGCGTAGAGGACGAGCGAAGTGTGCATTGCTTTCACCCACAACGGCTTGGCGGGCTTGCCGTGCAGCAGGTGCAGGAAGTGCCCGCCGATCGAGTCGTCGTCAGTCTCGAGGTCGACGCGGCGTCCGTTGTGGCTGAAGTGGTACCAGTAGAGCAGCATCGAGCCGAAAGAAGCCATCAGGCGGTCGGCGATGTCGCGCGCACCGGGAAGGTTGTGATCTTCCTTCTCCGGCAGCACGCAGCCGAGCGCCGAGCATCCGGTTCGCATAACGTCCATGGGGTGCGCCCCCGGCGGGATGTGTTCCAGCACGTTCCGCACGGCCGCGGGCACTCCCCGCAGTTGCGTGAGCCTGGCCTTGTAGTTTCCGAGTTCGGACGAGTTCGGCAATTTGCCGTGCACCAGCAGATGGGCGATTTCCTCGAACTCGCAGTGGTCGGCGATATCGAGAATGTCGTAGCCCCGGTAGTGCAGATCGTTGCCGCTGCGCCCGACCGTGCACAGCGCCGTGCTTCCGGCCGCGACTCCCGAGAGCGCGACCGATTTCTTGGGTTTTACCCCGAAAGTCATTTCGTTTGTGCTCATGAGTGTTTCCTTGAGACGACGCGCTGCGGGAACAATATGGTGAGGAGTAAGCGGCGAGCGGTAAGCAGGCAGTTGCCGGTGTGAGAGGGGTCCGATTCTGCTGACCGCTAACGGCTGACGGCTTACCCTGTTTCAGCCGATCAGGTGCTTGATGGAATCGCGCTCTTCGTGCAGTTCCTTGAGCGTCACCGCCATTCGCGCACGGCTGAACTCGCTCAATTCGAGTCCCTTGACGATTTCGTACTGGCCGCTCCTGCAAGTACAGGGGTAGCCGTACATCACGCCCTCCGCAATGCCGTAGCTGCCGTCGGCGGGAACGCCCATGCTGACCCAATCGCCTTCGCGCGTGCCGTACACCCAGTCGCGCATGTGGTCCATCGCGGCATTGGCGGCGCTGGCAGCGGAAGAGAGCCCGCGTGCCTCAATGATCGCCGCCCCGCGTTTCTGGATCGTGGGGATGAAGGTGCCTTCCAGCCACGCCTGGTCGTCGATCATCGGCCAGACCTTGTTCCCGCCGGCCGTGGCCTGAAAGATATCGGGATACTGCGTGGCCGAATGGTTGCCCCAGATCGTCATTCTGCTGACGTTCGAAACCGGTTGACCGATTTTCTGCGCAACCTGCGTCAGGGCGCGGTTGTGATCGAGGCGCATCATGGCAGAGAAGTTGGAGGGTTTGAGGGCCGGAGCGTTCTTCATGGCGATAAGACAGTTGGTATTGGCCGGATTGCCTACCACCAGTACTTTGACGTCGCGGCTCGCCACCTCGGAGAGCGCCTTGCCCTGCGGTGCGAAGATCTTGCCATTGGCTTCCAGCAGGTCCTTGCGCTCCATGCCCGGGCCGCGCGGGCGGGCGCCGACGAGCAGGGCGATGGCTGCATCCTTGAACGCGACCATGGGATCGGACGTGGACACCATGCCCTGGAGGAGCGGGAAGGCGCAGTCGTCCAGCTCCATCATGACGCCTTTCAATGCCTTCTGGGCTTTTTCGTCGGGAATCTCGAGGAGTTGCAGGATCACCAGCTGGTCCTTGCCCAACATTTCGCCGCTGGCGATCCTGAACAAGAGGCTGTAGCCGATCTGGCCGGCAGCGCCGGTTACTGCGACGCGCATGGGTTGCTTCATGGATTCAACTCCTGGACTATGGAATGAAATTTTGTTTAGCGGAAAGCGCGACGAGGGTAAGACAAGGCGCGCGCGTGCCTGGCAAGCAATGAATGATATCGAACCTCACCCGCAGGTGACAAGGCGGCCGAACCGGACGCGTTTACCAGGTTTCGAGGCGGCGTTCGTCGCCCACATCTTCTGCAGTGCAGCGAAAGCTGATAAGATTTCATAGTTTTCACGCGACAAGCTGTCCAGTAACGTCCTTTATTAGCGGGTGTTCCCGAGTCGGCTCCCACCACGGGCCGAATCCGCGGTTTCATCTGCGCGGGGAAAGCTGAAAATGCCCAAATCCAGACCGAAACATCTTGATTTGACCAAGATACGGTTCCCGGTAATGGCGATAGTGTCGGGTATGCACCGGATCAGCGGCGCGGTGCTGTTCCTGTTCCTGCCGTTGCTCCTGTGGCTGTGGCAGGAAAGCCTTGCGTCACAGCAGTCGTTCGAAGCATTCCGGTCGGTCGTTTCCTACCCGCTGATGAAGGTCGTCCTGCTGGGCCTGTTTTGGGGCTACCTGCATCACCTGTGCGCGGGTCTGCGGCATCTCGCGCTCGATCTTCACCTCGGCACCGAGCTTGCGGCCGCGCGCGCGAGCAGCATGGTGGTGCTGGTGGTGAGCATAGGGCTTACCGCGCTCGTGGGGGGGGTGCTATGGTAAATCGCGAAGTCGTCGGTGCGCACTACGGCCTGCGCGACTGGCTCGCGCAGCGCGTGACCGCGGTGGTGATGACGGTCTACACCCTGCTTTTCCTGGTGGCGCTCGTTAGCCTGCCGCAGCTCGATTACGCACACTGGAAAGCGCTGTTTGCGATGCCGGTGATGCGTTATGCGACGCTGCTGTTCATGCTGAGCCTTCTGGTCCACACCTGGGTCGGCGTGCGCAACATCTTCATGGATTACGTCAAGCCGATCGGGCTGCGCCTGGTGCTGTACGCCGTGGTCATCCTTGCGCTGGTGTCGTTCGGAACATGGTCGGTGCAGATTCTATGGAGCATTTGAACGATGGCCATTGCCAAACGGGAATTTGACGCGGTCGTTGTCGGCGCCGGCGGGTCGGGGCTGCGGGCAGCGCTCCAGCTCGCGGAAGCCAATCTGCGGGTCGCCGTGCTGTCCAAGGTGTTTCCGACACGTTCGCATACCGTCGCGGCCCAGGGAGGCGTGTCCGCTTCGCTCGGCAACGACGAGCAGGACAACTGGCACTGGCACATGTTCGATACGGTCAAGGGTTCCGACTACCTCGGCGATCAGGATGCCATCGAATTCATGTGCCGCAAGGCCGGCGAGGTCGTATACGAGCTCGAGCATTTCGGGATGCCCTTCGACCGCCTTGAAAGCGGAAAAATCTACCAGCGTCCGTTTGGCGGCCACACCAGCAACTACGGGGAACGTCCGGTAAAGCGCGCGTGCGCCGCGGCCGACCGCACCGGGCACGCGATGCTGCATACGCTCTACCAGCGTAACCTGCGCGCCCGCACCCAGTTTTTCGTCGAGTGGTTGGCGCTCGACCTCATCCGCGATGCCGAAGGCGATGTGATCGGCGTCGTCGCGCTCGAGATGGAAACCGGCGAAGTCATGATCCTGCAGGCACGGGCGACGCTGCTCGCCACCGGCGGTGCCGGGCGCATTTTTGCATCCAGCACCAATGCTTTCATCAACACCGGCGATGGTCTCGGGATGGTGGCGCGGGCCGGTCTTCCACTCCAGGATATGGAGTTTTACCAGTTTCATCCGACCGGGGTCTACGGCGCCGGCGTGCTGATCACCGAAGGCGTGCGGGGCGAGGGCGGATTCCTGCTGAACAAGAACGGCGAGCGCTTCATGGAGCGCTACGCGCCGACAGTGAAGGACCTTGCGAGCCGGGACGTCGTTTCGCGCGCGATGGCCACCGAAATCAAGGAAGGCCGGGGCTGCGGGAAGGACGGCGACTACATCCTGCTCAAACTCGATCATCTCGGGCCCGAGATCATCACCAAGCGCCTGCCGGGGATACGGGAAATCGCGATCCGGTTCGCCAATGTCGATCCGGTCAAGGAGCCGATACCGGTCGTGCCGACGGCGCATTACATGATGGGCGGCATTCCCGCCAACTATCACGGCCAGGTGGTGGTGCCGGATGGCCGTGGCGGTGAACGGGTCATCAAAGGCCTGTATGCGGCTGGTGAATGCGCATGCGTGTCGGTGCACGGCGCCAACCGCCTGGGGTGCAACTCGCTGCTGGATCTGCTCGTGTTCGGAAAATCGGCGGGAGAGCGGATCGTCGAAGACCTCAAGGGTGGCCTCGCGCACAAAAAACTGGCCAAAGATGCAGGCGAGGCGACCATGGCTCGCCTTGCGCGCCTCGACAGCGCAACGTCGGGAGAGTCCGTCGCGGAAATAGGAGCCGAGCTGCGGCGCACCATGCAGTTGCATTGCGGTGTGTTCCGCTTTCCGGACAGCCTGGCCGAAGGCGTGAAAAAGATTCTGGACATCGCGGAGCGCGCCAGGCGCACTTTCATCCGGGACAAGAGCAGCGTTTTCAACACGGCGCGCATTGAGGCGCTCGAACTCGACAACCTGGTCGAAACCGCCGTCGCTACCATGATTTCAGCGGAAGCACGCAAGGAATCACGCGGCGCGCACGACCGCAGCGACTACCCGAAGCGCGATGACGGCAACTGGATGAAACACACGCTCTGGTACAAGGAAGGCAACCGCCTGGAATACAAGCCCGTCAAGCTGAAACCGCTGACGGTGGAAGCGTTCGAGCCGAAGGCCCGTGTCTATTAGAGTTACTGTGTCATGCCCGCGCAGGCTGCTCGGGAATGACAACACGACTCGACGGGCCGGGCAAGACTTCACTGGAAGGAAACGAATGCGATTTTCAATTTACCGCTACGATCCCGACGCCGACGCGAAGCCCTGCATGCGCGATTATGAGATCGCGCTCGAGCCCACGGACCGCATGCTGCTCGACGCGCTGGTGCGCATCAAGGCCGAAGACGATACTTTCGCGTTTCGCCGCTCGTGCCGCGAGGGCGTATGCGGCTCCGATGCGATGAACATCAACGGCAAGAACGGGCTTGCCTGCATCACCCGGATCGCCGACCTGAAGGAGCCCGTGACGATCCGTCCCTTGCCGGGATTGCCGGTAATCCGCGACCTGATCGTCGACATGTCGCAGTTCTTCAAGCAGTACCATTCGGTCAAACCCTATCTCATCAACGACACGCCGCCTCCGGAGACGGAGCGCCTGCAGTCGGCCGAAGACCGCGAGGAGCTGGACGGGCTCTACGAGTGCATCCTGTGCGCGTGCTGTTCGGCGTCGTGCCCGTCGTTCTGGTGGAATCCCGACAAGTTCGTGGGTCCGGCCGGGCTGCTGCAGGCGTACCGCTTCATCGCCGACACCCGGGACCAGGCGACGAATGAACGCCTCGACAACCTGGAGGATCCGTACCGCCTGTTCCGCTGTCATTCGATCATGAACTGCGTGGACGTCTGCCCCAAGGGGCTCAATCCCACGAAGGCGATCGGGAAAATCAAGGAACTGCTGGTGAAGCGGGCGGTGTGAAACTTGCTCCGGTTTTTTCCGAGCCGACCGGCGGCGTCGGGCGCTTTCAGCCGCACCGGAAGGTAGTGCGACATGGGCGAAATGGACCGCGTTCGCTGGCATTGCCGTCGCGGGCTGCTGGAGCTGGATCTCGTGCTTGCCGCTTTCGTCGAGCGGCACCTGGAACGGCTCGACCGGCGACAGCTGGCGATTTTAGAGGAATTGCTCGACAAACCGGATAATGACCTGCTGGATCTCGTCATGGGCAGGGCGGAGCCGGCGGATCCGAGCCTGCAACCGGTTCTGGAAATGCTGAGGACGGGCTGACACCGGCCGGAAGTCACGGGCCCGCCTCGAAACGATGAACATGTTGATCTTTGGCGGATGACAATGCGGAGACTGTTATGAGCGAAAAGCTGGCAACCCTTTCTTTCAGCGACGGCAGGCCGTCGGTCGATTTTCCCGTGCTGGACGGCACCGTGGGACCGGAGGTGATCGACGTACGCGCCCTGTACGCGAAGACAGGCATGTTCACCTACGACCCCGGCTTCATGTCCACCGCGAGCTGCCGCTCGAACATCACCTATATCGACGGCGACCAGGGCATCCTGCAGTACCGCGGCTATCCGATCGAACAGCTCGCCGAGCACTGCGATTTCCTGGAGGTGGCCTACCTGATCCTCAACGGCGAGCTGCCGAACGCGCAGCAGAAGAAGTCCTTCGATAACATTGTCAGGCACCACACCATGGTGCACGAGCAACTGTCGCGCTTTTACAGTGGTTTCCGGCGCGACGCGCACCCGATGGCTGTCTTGTGCGGCGTGGTTGGCGCGCTTTCCGCGTTCTATCACGACTCGATCGACATTCACGATCAGCGCAGTCGGGATATTTCCGCGTTCCGCCTGATCGCGAAGTTGCCGACGATCACGGCCATGTCCTACAAGTACAATGTGGGGCAGCCGTTCATGCATCCCAGAAATTCCCTTTCCTACGTCGAGAATTTCCTCTATATGATGTTCGGCACGCCGTGCGAGGAATACAAGCCGAATCCGGTGCTCTCGCGCGCCATGGAGCGCATTCTGATCCTGCACGCGGATCACGAGCAGAATGCCTCGACCTCCACGGTGCGTCTGGCCGGCTCCACCGGCGCCAATCCCTTCGCCTGCATCGCAGCCGGCATCGCGAGCCTGTGGGGTCCGGCGCACGGCGGCGCGAACGAAGCCGTGCTCAAGATGCTGGCGGAGATCGGGGACGCGCAGAACATCCCGGCGTTCATCAAGCGTGTCAAGGACAAGGACGGACACGCCATGCTGATGGGCTTCGGCCACCGCGTCTACAAGAACTATGACCCGCGGGCGAAGATCATCCAGAAGACCTGCCACGAGGTGCTGGAAGAGCTCGACCTCAAGGACGACAAGCTGTTCAAGCTGGCGATTGCGCTCGAGAAGGTCGCCCTGGAAGACGACTATTTCATCAAGCGCAAGCTCTATCCCAACGTCGATTTCTATTCCGGCATCGTTTACAAGGCTCTCGGCATCCCTGTCAGCATGTTTACGGCGATCTTCGCGCTGGCGCGCACGGTGGGCTGGATCGCCCAGTGGAACGAGCTGATCAGCGATGTGGACCAGAAGATCGGGCGCCCGCGCCAGCTCTTCACCGGCGCCGCGCGGCGCGATTTCGTTCCCGTGGACCGGCGCCAGTAGGGGGAGAAGCCGCGGCGCGAAGGACGCGAAGGTCTGCCGAATGAAATGGAACCTTGAATTCCGGTTTTTCCGGGCGTCCCTTGTGTTCGATTTTTGAGCGGGGTGCGACCATGATGAAAGAGTTTCTCGGGAATTCCCACCTGTTCGGATCGAACGCCCCTTTCATCGAGGCGCTGTACGAGGCCTACCTCAAGGATCCTCAAGCGGTCGAACCGCGCTGGCGCGGCTATTTTGACGAGTTGCAGCGCCTGGACGATGGGCCGCGCGACGTCTCCCACGCGGACGTCCAGGAACAGT
This sequence comes from Betaproteobacteria bacterium, assembly GCA_016202605.1. GTDB lineage: Bacteria > Pseudomonadota > Gammaproteobacteria > Burkholderiales > SG8-41 > DSOT01. Next base: position 9,452 of record JACQOJ010000083.1, on the reverse strand, counting down.
TCGCGAGGCTCGCCCGGGAGAAGCGGGCGGGCGTTGCGATGGCCCTGCAACCGCAATTGGGCATCAAGCAGTTCGCGGTCCTGCAGCTGATCGCGGCCTATCGCTTCCAGGGCGTGCGCCACGCGAACGTTGACCCGCTCGGCCGGCAGGAGAAGCCGTACGTGGCGGAGCTCGATCCGGCGTATTACGGGCTCACCGACGCCGACATGGAGACGGTATTCAATACCGGCTCGCTGTTCGGTCCCCGCGAGATGAAGCTCAAGGACATCCTGCGCTTCCTGCAGGATGCCTACTGCCGCACGATCGGCGTCGAATACATGTACATGATGGACATGACGCAGAAGCGGTGGGTGCAGGAGCGGCTGGAGACGATCCGCTCCACGCCCGGCTACGATGCCGAGGTCAAGAAGCATATTCTGGAGCGGCTGACCGCGGCCGAGACGCTCGAAAAGTACATGCATACGAAGTACGTCGGGCAGAAGCGTTTCTCGGGTGAAGGCGGGGAGTCGCTGATTCCGCAGCTCGACCTCCTGCTGCAAATCGCGGGAAAGGCAGGGGTGCAGGAACTCGTGATCGGCATGGCGCATCGCGGCCGGCTCAACGTGCTGGTCAATATCATGGGCAAGATGCCCAAGGACCTTTTTGCCGAGTTCGAGGGCAAGCACGATCACGCGATGCTGGCGGGCGACGTCAAGTACCACCAGGGCTTCTCGACCAACATAATGACGCCGGGCGGACCAATGCACGTGACGCTGGCGTTCAATCCCTCGCACCTCGAGATCGTCAACCCGGTGGTCGAAGGTTCCGTTCGTGCGCGGCAGCACCGCCGCCGCGACTTCAAGGGAGACCAGGTGCTGCCGGTGCTCGTGCACGGCGATGCCTCGTTCGCCGGACAGGGCGTTATCCAGGAGACGCTGAATCTCGCCCAGACCCGGGGCTACGGCACGGGCGGGACGGTGCATATCGTGGTCAATAACCAGATCGGATTCACGACTTCCGACCCGCGGGACGCGCGCTCAACCCTGTATTGCACCGACGTCGCCAAGATGCTGGAAGTGCCGATCTTCCACGTCAACGGCGATGATCCGGAGGCCGTGTGCCTTGTGACCGAAATCGCGCTCGATTACCGCGTCCGGTTTCACCGCGACGTGGTGGTGGATCTGGTGTGTTACCGGCGCCTGGGGCACAACGAACAGGACGAGCCGATGGTCACCCAGCCCCTCATGTACAAGAGCATCGTGAAACTGCCCACCACGCGCAAGCTCTACGCGGACAAGCTGGTGCGGGAAGGCGTGTTGAGCAATGGGGATGCGGAAGAGATGATCGCCGCCTGCCGCAACGCGCTGGACGCCGGATATCACACCAACAAGACCATACTTTCCAAGTACAGGCCGCCGTTCGAAGTCGACTGGAAACCCTACATCGGGACCAAGTGGAACGAAAAGGACGACACGCGCCTGCCGCTGGAAACGCTCAAGCTGCTGGCGGAGAAGATTACCACCGTCCCGGAGGATTTCAAGCTGCACCCGCGGGTGCAGAAGATCATGGAAGACCGCCGCCTCATGGCGCAGGGCAAGCTGCCGCTCGACTGGGGCATGGCCGAACATCTGGCGTTCGCGACGTTGCTCAATGAAGGATACTCGGTCCGCCTCTCGGGGGAGGATTCCGGCCGCGGCACGTTCTTCCACCGGCACGCGGTGCTGCACGACCAGAACCGGGAGCGTTGGGACCAGGGCACTTATATCCCTCTGCAGAACATCGGTCCCAAGCAGGGCGATTTCGCGGTAATCGATTCGCTGCTGTCGGAGGAGGCGGTTCTCGGCTTCGAGTACGGCTACGCGACCTCGGGTCCGAACGAACTCGTGATCTGGGAAGCCCAGTTCGGGGACTTCGCCAACGGCGCGCAGGTGGTGATCGATCAGTTCATCGCGTCGGGGGAAGTGAAATGGGGGCGCATGTGCGGCCTCACCCTGATGCTGCCGCACGGCTACGAAGGGCAAGGCCCGGAGCATTCATCGGCGAGAATCGAGCGCTACCTGCAGATGTGCGCCGACTACAACATGCAGATCTGCATCCCGGCGACGCCGGTGCAGATGTACTATTTGCTGCGGCGGCAGATGATACGGCCCTACCGCAAGCCGCTGATCATCTTCACCCCCAAGAGCCTGCTGCGCCACAAGGAGTCGGTCTCGCCGCTGGAAGAATTCGCGGACGACAAGTTCAGACCGGTTAACGAGGACTGGGACGCCAGAGAGATCAACCCCGACAACGTGCAGCGGGTGATCTTCTGCAGCGGCAAGGTCTATTACGATCTGCGCGCCGCGCGGCGCGAGAGTGAAATAAGAGATCTTCCCCTGGTGCGCATTGCCCAGCTCTATCCGTTTCCGCACGATGATTTCAGGGCGCAGATCGAACGCTACAAGAACGCCGCCGAGATCGTCTGGTGCCAGGAGGAGCCGAGAAACCAGGGGAGCTGGCGCCACATCCAGCATTACCTGCTGCGCCACCTGCTTCCCCATCAGAAGCTGTTCTACGCCGGTCGTGATTCATCGGCCTCGCCGGCTGCCGGTTACAAATCGCTGCACGACCGGCAGTTGAAGGAACTTCTCGACCAAGCGCTCACGCTGTCGGGCGGCAGCGAGCCGCGCATGATCAGACAGCAGCCGCGGCCGCTCGCCGCAGGCGAGGAAAACTGAGCCCGGGAATCGTGGAGCAGACATGCTGATCGAAGTAAAGGTCCCGCAACTGTCGGAATCCGTCGCAGAGGCGACGCTGATGACCTGGAACAAGAAGGCGGGGGACTTCGTCAAGCGCGACGAAAACCTGATCGACATCGAGACCGACAAGGTGGTGCTGGAAACGCCGGCGCCGGAATCCGGCCTGCTGACGAAGGTACTCAAGGGCGACGGCAGCACCGTGACGAGCAACGAAGTCATCGCACAAATCGACACCGGGGCGGGACCGGCTGCTGCGGAGTCCGGGCCCGATGCAGGGGCGAAGGCGGAATCCAAAGGGCAGCCCGGCAAGGAGCGTCGGGCCGAAGCGCAACCGGAGGCTCGGACGCAAGGCGCCCCGGCGATGCCGGCCGCCCAGAAACTGGCCGCTGAAAAGAACGTCGATACTGCTGCGATCAGCGGCACCGGCCGCGGCGGCCGAGTGACCAAAGGCGATGTCCTGGAGGTGATTAAGGGCGGGCAACCGGCGGCGAAGGCTCCGGGCGGCCGTTCAGACGAGCAGCCGCGCGCGCCGGCCCCGGCGGTGGATCTCGGCGCGCTGGGCGATCGCCCGGAACAGCGGGTTCCGATGTCGCGGCTGCGGGCGCGCATCGCCCAACGCCTGGTGCAGTCGCAGTCGACGGCGGCCATACTCACGACCTTCAACGAAGTGAACATGCAGCCGGTGATCGACCTTCGGAACCGTTACAAGGAGCGCTTCGCGAAGGAGCACGGCGTGAAGCTCGGCTTCATGTCGTTCTTCGTCAAGGCTTCGGTTTACGCGCTTAAGAAGTTTCCCGTGGTGAACGCGTCGATCGACGGCAATGACATCGTCTACCACGGCTTTTACGACATCGGCATCGCGGTCGGCAGTCCGCGGGGCCTCGTGGTGCCGATCATTCGTGACGCGGATCAGCTCACGCTCGCCGGGATCGAAAAGCAGATCGCCGATTTCGGCGAGCGCGCCCGGGATGGCAAGCTCACGCTCGAGGAACTGACCGGCGGAACGTTTTCGATCTCGAACGGCGGCGTTTTCGGATCGATGCTGTCCACGCCGATCATCAATCCGCCCCAGAGCGCGATTCTGGGGGTGCATGCGACGCGCGAGCGCCCGGTCGCGGAGAACGGCCAGGTCGTGATCCGTCCCATGAACTACTTGGCGCTTTCATACGATCATCGGATCATCGACGGGCGCGAGGCGGTGCTGAGCTTGATCGCCATCAAGGAGGCGCTGGAAGACCCGGCGCGCATGCTGCTCGACCTTTAGTTCGAGCGGTGATGGGTGATGAGTGAAGGGCAATGGAAAAATTCTAAGACTAAAGTCCCTTCGCCGAATCCCCATCACTCATTACCCATTACCCTTCACAGGTTCCTGAAGATGACAAAGCCATTTGATGTGGTGGTGATCGGCGGCGGCCCCGGCGGGTATATCGCCGCCATCCGCGCCGCCCAGCTCGGCATGCAGGTAGCATGCGTGGACGAGTGGAAAACACCGGCCGGCAAGCCGGCGCTCGGGGGCACCTGCACCAATGTCGGATGCATTCCGTCCAAAGCGCTGCTGCAGTCCTCCGAAAACTACGCCCACGCCGCGCACGGTTTTGCGGAGCACGGCATCCAGGTGCAGGGGCTCGCCGTGGATGTCGCCCGGATGCTCAGGCGCAAGGACAAGGTCGTCCGGCAGAACAACGACGGGATTCTCTATCTTTTCAAGAAGAACAAGGTGAGCTTCTTTCACGGCCGCGGCGGTTTCGTGAAAGGGGATGCCGGCGGCTGGGAGATCGGAGTCGCCGGCGCGGATGAGGAAGTTCTGGCGGCAAAACACGTGATCGTTGCCACCGGATCCAGTCCCCGGGCGTTGCCTGGAACGCCGTTCGACAACAAGCTCGTTCTCGACAACGAAGGTGCGCTCGCGATTCCCGAAGTGCCCGGACGCCTGGGCGTGGTGGGCGCAGGCGTGGTCGGGCTCGAAATGGGCAGCGTATGGCGGCGGCTCGGTTCGGAGGTCACCATCCTGGAGGCGCTTCCAACGTTTCTCCCGGTCGCCGACGGAGAGGTCGCCAAGGAAGCGTTCAAGCTCTTCAGCAAACAGGGCATGGCGATCCAGCTCGGGGTCAGGATCACCCGGGTCAGCGCGAACATGGAGGTTACCGTCGAGTTTTCCGACAGCGCGGGCGAGCCTCGCAAGGCGGCGTTCGACCAGCTGATCGTCGCGATCGGGCGCCTCCCGAACACCGACGGACTCAACGCCGAGGCGGTGGGTCTCAAGCTCGACGAGCGCGGTTTCATCGCGGTGGACGAGGACTGCCGCACCAATCTTCCGAACGTGTGGGCGATCGGCGACGTCGTGCGCGGCCCGATGCTTGCGCACAAGGCGGAGGAGGAAGGCGTCGCCGTCGCCCAGCGCATCGCCGGGCAGCACGGGCACGTCGACTTCAATACCGTGCCCTGGGTCATCTACACCGCGCCGGAGATCGCGTGGGTCGGCAAGACCGAGCAGCAGTTGACGACCGACGGGGTGGAGTATCGCGCCGGAACGTTCCCGTTCATGGCCAACGGCCGCGCGCGGGCGCTCGGTGACACGACGGGGTTCGTGAAGCTGCTCGCCGATGCCCGGACCGACCGCATCCTGGGCGCCCATGTCATCGGTCCGATGGCCTCGGAGCTCATCGCCGAGGCGGTGGTCGCGATGGAGTTCGGAGCGGCCGCGGAGGACATCGCGCTGATTTGCCATGCGCATCCCTCGCTGTCCGAGGCGATGAAAGAGGCGGCGCTCGCCGTCGCCAAGCGCACCCTGAACCTGTGAAGGCGTGAAGGAGTGATTCACTCGTTCACTTCGAATCGTGAGCGACGAGACACCGCCAATTCCGCACAACCATCACCGCCGTTTCGACCCTGAGCGGGGCGGCTCCGATCCCGCGCCATGGATCCGGCGTCATGCCCGTGAGCTCGGTTTCGAACTCGATGCCGCACAGGAGCGCGTTCTCGGGCGCTTCGAGCGGCTCTACGAAGACCTGATCGGGCTGGAACGGCTGGAGGCGTCGCTGGTCCGGCTGCTCGCCCGCAGACGTGTCGTGCGGGGCATCTACCTGTGGGGCGGCGTCGGCCGCGGGAAGAGCTTTCTGATGGACAGCTTTTTCAATTGTGCGCCGACCGCGCGCAAGCGGCGCGTCCACTTTCATCGTCTCATGCAGGAACTGCATCGCGGTCTGCACGAGCGGCGGGGCCGGGCGGACCCCGTGGCCGGATTTGCGCGAAACATCGCGCGGCGGACGCGGCTCGTCTGCCTGGACGAGTTTCATGTCACCGACATCACCGACGCGATGCTGATGAGACGCCTCCTGGAAGCGCTTTTCGATCAGGGCACGGTGCTGGTGACCACTTCGAACTTCGCCCCGGACGACCTTTATCTTCACGGCCTGCAGCGCAATCAGTTTCTGCCGGCGATCGAACTCATCAGGAAAAATCTCGAGGTCGTCAACGTGGACGGCGGGACCGATTACCGTCTGCGCGAACTCGAGAGGGCGGGCGTGTATCACACCGAGGCAAACGCCGACGAGCGGCTGGAGCGGGCGTTTACCGGCATCGCGCGTCACGAGTCGCCGGATGCCAACGACCTCGAGATCGAAGGCCGACCGATTCGGGTCAGGCGTCAGGCGCGCGGGGCGGCCTGGTTTGACTTTCACGAGCTGTGCGACGGTCCGCGCGCGAAGGCGGATTACATCGAGCTCGCGCGCCGCTACCACACGATCCTGCTTTCCGGCGTGCCGCGATTCTCGGGGACCGATGCGGACAAGCTGCGGCGCTTCGTCTGGCTTGTCGACGAGTTCTACGACCGGCGCGTGAAGTTGATCGTGACCGCGGCCGCGGATGCCGCCGACCTCATCGACGACGATGGCGAGGAAGACCGTTTCCAGGCCAATCTGAATGTTTCGCTCAAGGAGCGCCTGGTCAGCCGGCTCACCGAGATGCAGACGCGCGATTATCTGACCCAGCCGCATCTTCCCTAGGAGGCGCATGGACAAGTTCAAGGCGTTCCGTATTTTCAAAGATGACGGGAAAACAGCGGGCCGGGTGGTCGAGGTTGCGCTTGACGAGTTGTCCTCCGGTGAAGTCGTTTTCGAAACGGCGTATTCGAGCGTCAACTACAAGGACGCCCTCGCCGCCACAGGCGCCGGGAAGATAGTTCGCAGGTTTCCGATGGTTGGCGGCATCGACGCCGCCGGCACGGTTGTCGCCTCGGGCGACGCCCGCTTCAGGGTGGGAGACCAGGTCATCTGCACGAGTTACGACATGGGTGTCGCGCACGACGGCGGTTATTCCCGGTATTGCCGCGTGCCCGCGGAGTGGGTGGTTCCGCTCCCCGAGGGACTCGGTTTGTTCGAGGCCATGGCGCTGGGCACGGCGGGTTACACCGCGGGACTCGCCATCGTGCTGCTTGAACTCAACGGCATGCAGCCCGCCAACGGCAAGGTGCTGGTAAACGGCGCTACGGGAGGCGTTGCGACGCTCGCCATCGACATGCTGTCCGGACTCGGCTACGAAATCACCGCGGTGACCGGCAAGGACGGCGAGCACGGGTTCCTGCGCGAGATCGGCGCTGCCGAGGTGCTGGCGCGGCGGTCGCTTGACATGGGTACCCGTCCGCTGGAAAAAGCGACCTGGGCGGCGGCGTTCGATTCGGTCGGCGGTGAGCAGTTGGCGTGGCTTACCCGCACCATGCAGCCGCACGGCGTGATCGCGAGCTTCGGTAACGCCGGCGGCATCGAGCTGAATACCACGGTGCTGCCATTCATCCTCCGCGGCGTGCGGCTGATCGGGGTCGATTCGGCATTCACGCCGATGCCGCTGCGGCGCAAGGTATGGGCACGGCTTGCGACGGACCTCAAGCCGCGGCACCTGGGCGAGATCGCGTTGACCATAGGACTGGCCGACCTTCCCGGCTACTTCCAGAAAATGCTCCAGGCGGGAATCAAGGGAAGGGCTGTGGTCAGGGTTTCGTAAGCGTTTCCCGGCTATTGTTGCGCCGGGTCAAATGCATGAGCGTTTGCTGCCCATAAGATCGCGGTGATGGCCCGCGCCAGCCGGCTCTTCCGGGAAGAATAATGGGCGCATATCAGGAGTTCCATCGCCGCTCGATAGAGCAGCGCGAGGCGTTCTGGACCGCGCAGGCGCGGCTCATCGACTGGCATAAGCCTTTCGGCAGCGTTCTTGATTACAGCCGGCCGCCGTTTTCCAGGTGGTTCGGCGGCGCCGAAACCAACCTGTGCTACAACATGGTCGCCCGCCGTCTGCAGGACCGTGCCGGACACGATGCGCTGATCTACATCTCCACCGAAACCGGCGAAGAAAGGACTTACACGTTTGGCGACCTGCACGCTGAAGTGAACCGGTGTGTTACGGTCGCTCGGTGTCGGCAGGAGCAATCGTGTGCTGATTTACATGCCGACGGTTCCCGAGGCGATCTTCGCGATGCTCGCGACGGTGCGTATCGGTGCGATCCACTCCGTGGTATTCGGCGGTTTCGCATCGGCGAGCCTCGCCGCGCGCATCGACGACGCGCGGCCAAAGGTGTTGATCACCGCGGATGCGGGCATGCGCGCGGGCAAGGCGATCCCCTACAAGCCACTGGTGGACAGCGATCCGGTTGTCGAAATCACCGCCGGAGAAGGTGGTAATCGTCGACTGTGGCATCGACAGATCGATGCCGCGGAGCCCGGGTCGCGATTTGACTACGCCGAGCTCCGGGCATAGCACATGAACGCGCAGGTGCCGGTGGTGCGGGTCGAATCGAACGAGCCCTCGTACATCTTTACACTTCCGGCACGACCGGCCGCGCCAAGGGCGTTCAACGTGACACCGGCGGCCATGCGGTGGGGCTCGCGGCCTCGGTGAAATACGTCTATGACGGGCAGCCAGGCGAAACCTATTGGGCGACTTCCGATATCGGCTGGGTCGTCGGCCATTCCTATATCGTTTACGGGCCGCTGATCATCGGCATGGCGAGCGTGGTTTACGAAGGCGTGCCGGTCCGGCCCGATCCCGGCATCTGGTGGAAGATCGTACAGGACCACAAGGATATCTGCGACGAGGAGGGCTATCATTTCATCCTTGGCCGCACCGACGACGTGATCAATGTCGCGGGCCACCGCCTGGGAACGCGCGAGATCGAGGAAGCGATGCGGGCGCACCCCAATATTGTCGAGGTCGCCGTCGGGGGAGTGGCCGACCCGCTCAAGGGCCAGTTGCCGCTCGCGTTCGCGGTGGTCAAGGACGGCTCTCGAATCTCGACGCCCGAAACGCGAGCAGCGCACGAAAAAGAGGCGATGGACACGGTCGGCCGCTTGCTGGATGCAATCGCGCGGCCGGCGCGCGTGCATTTCGTGTCGTTGCTGCCGAAGACGCGCTCGGGAAAACTCCTGCGCCGGTCGATCCAGGCGCTCGCCGAGGGGCGCGATCCCGGGGACCTCACGACGATCGAGGATCCCGGCGCGCTGGACCAGATTCGTGCCGCGCTTGCAGGCGGAGGCGGTTAGAACGCAAAACGGCTCATGCCGCCGTCGATCGGGATGACGGTTCCCGTGATATAACCGGCGAGGACATCGTCAACTTGCCGCCATCATGATTTGACGAGAGGACGCATACTGCGCCTTGTGCCTTGCCTGCCAGCCCGTACAAAGGGTACCGTTTCTCCGCCGAAATCATCAGCCACTGCGTGTGGCTATATTTTCGATTCGCCCT
>JACQOJ010000014.1 GCA_016202605.1 Betaproteobacteria bacterium | reverse complement strand
CGCGGACCGCCTGGCGCGTTCCCGCGATCCCGAAGAGCAGAAACGTCTCAAGGACGAACTCGCCCGCATGACCTTTGGTGAGTGATGCCGAAGATCCAGTGGACCGGTCTTCCTGCCGCGCTCCGCGACCACCTGTTCGACCGGCTCCGCGAGCGCAAGATTTCCGCAGATGATCTCTATCAGTTGAAGGTATGGAGAGAGTCGGAACCCGAAGCCCCCGACGGACTTTGGTACAAGGATTTCGGTTCCTTCAAGATTTGCGGCGAAGGGAAATATCCGAAGACCTTCTTGCTGCGAGGCCAGCCCGCCAAGGGGCGAGAGCTCTGACGGCCTTCCGAAGGTAATCCGCTCACGCTGAACCATGACGCGATGCTCGTTCCCTGCGACATCGACCACATGCAGCTGTTTCGTTACGGCTTACGGATTGGGCTTCCGTGACACCTCCGGCCAGTTTCGGTCCCCCAGGCGGATGTAGCCCGGAATGTCCTTGCGCCATTGCGCCTGGACACGCTGGTCGTAGTTGAGGTAGAGCCTGCCATCGACGATGGTGAACGCGTCGGGCTCGATCTTCGCCTTGTATCCCTGCGCCACCGCGTAGGCGCAGAAGCCTCCGTATCGCGGGGCATACCGTTCCGGGTCGGCGGTGAATGCGTCGCGATTGGCCGCCGTGGAAAAGCGGAAGACCGAGCCCCGGTGGCTGGCGGTGAACTGCGCCGAACCCCGGACCGGCCGGTTCTCCTTGAAGTACGCCACGGGGTCGTAACCCAGAATGGCGGCTCCGTCCTTTTCGTAAAAAGCCCCGCCAAATGCGCCGGTAGCGACGCTCAAAACCATGAGCGCAACGAGGAATCGCGCGGCGCGGCGCGCAAAAGCGGCGGTCAGCATCATGTTCCATCTCCCATGCGGAAGGCGTTCAGTGTGCCGCCAGTCGACGGCACCCGCAGCATTGGTCGGACTGATGCCGGAAACCTTTCGCGCGTTTCCGGCGGCCTCTTATGGGCGCCCCGGTTCAGGCGGCGGCGCCGAGAAACTCCATCACCAAGCGGGTGAACTCGTCCGGATGCGTCTTCGAGATCGAGTGTCCGCCGCCGTTCAGCCCGCTGACGAAAATCAGCGGCTGTCCCCGGCCGGCCTCCTCGTACCGGATCCCGCCATCCGCAACGGCGATTCTTGGCATGCTCCCTCTCCCTTGAAACCGCGCCGCACCGTGGCGGTCCCGATCACGTCATGCGCACGACGATCTTTCCCGCCTGCACGTTCGATTCCATGCGCGCCTTGGCGGCGGGCAGCTCGTCGAACGCAAACACTTTGTCGATGAGCGGCGTGATGCGCCCGTCGGCGAATGCCGGCAGCAGGTCGCGCGCGAATCCACGCACGGCTTCCGCGCGCTCCTCGGGCGTGAGGCGCGCGTTCGAGACGCCGAAAATCTCGAAGCGGTTGGCGTGCACGGCCTCGAGGTCGAGTTCCGCTTTGAGCACGCCGTCGACGTAGCCCATGACGGCGAGCCGGCCGCGCCGCGCCAGCGAGCGCACGCACTCGGCGAACACCGAGCCGCCGACGCAGTTGACGATGACGTCGGCGCCCTTGCCGCCCGTCATCTCCTTTACGCGAGGCGCGAAATCCGCGCCGCGGGTCGCAATGCCGGCATCGAGGCCGATCGCCTTGAGCGTATCGAGCTTCGCCGCCGATCCGGACGTGCCGATGACGTTCGCGCCGATCACCTTGGCGGCCTGGATGCTTGCAACACCCACCCCGGAAGAGGCGCCGGTCACGAGCAGCCATTCGCCGCGCTTGAGCTTGCCGTAGGGATAGAGCATTTCGTAGGCGGTAAGGAAGCTCACCGGAATCGCCGCGGCCTGTTCCCAGGTGAGTCGTTCCGGCGCAGGCATCGCCTGATGCGCATCCAGCAGCGCATACTCGGCGAAGCCGCCGCGAACCCGCCCCATGATACGGTCGCCGGGCCTGAACGCCGTGACACCCTCTCCAACCGCATTTACGACCCCGGACGCCTCGTTGCCGCCCAGCTTCTCCGGCCCGCCGTGCACCACGCCGCCCACGATGAGTTCGCCGCGATTCAGAGCGCTCGCGTGCACGCGCATGACGATCTGCCCCGCCTTGGGCTCGGGCACCGGCACGTCCCGGTATTCCAGCACAGCCTTGTTGTTTTCCGTCTTGATCCAGCATGACTTCATCATCGCTCCACCTTGAAACGCCGCAGCCTGCGCGGCACCTGACCCTACGCGCGGGTAAGCGTCCCGCTCCGGTAGTCCCTGATCGCCTGCTCGATTTCTTCGCGCGAATTCATCACGAACGGGCCGTACTGGGCAACCGGCTCACGCAACGGGCGTCCCGCGAGCAGCAGGAAACGCGCACCGCCGGCACCCGCCTTCACTTCGATCGAGTCGCCGGACGAGAGCACGCCCGCATGGCGGGTCTTGAGCCTGCGGGCGGCATCTTCCGGGCCGATGTCCACTTCGCCTTCGAATACATAGACGAAAGCGTTGTAGCCGGCGTTGACCGGATGAACGAAGGTCGCGACTGCCGGAAGCTCCACGTCCAGATACAGCGGATCGGTGGTGAGTCCCTGGAGGGGTCCCGGCGTGCGTTCAGCGCCGGTCACCAGCGTTCCGGCGATGACCTTCGCGCGGCCGCCGCCGGGCAGATCGAGAACGGGAATTTCCGCGGGCTGGATGTCGCGGTACGCCGGGGCCTTCATCTTTTCGCGCGCCGGCAGATTGAGCCACAACTGGAACCCGCGCATGCGGCCCTCGTCCTGCTGCGGCATCTCGGAGTGTATGATGCCGCGCCCGGCGCTCATCCACTGCACGGCGCCGCTCTTGAGCTCCCCGCGGTTGCCCAGGTGATCCTCGTGACGCATGTGGCCGTCGAGCATGTAGGTCACCGTCTCGAAGCCGCGGTGAGGGTGCGCGGGAAAACCCGCGATGTAGTCCGCGGCGGCGTCCGCGGAAAATTCGTCCAGCATCAGGAACGGATCGACCCGCGCATCCTGCGACTGCCCCAGGCTGCGCCGCAGCTTGACGCCCGCGCCGTCCGAGGTGGGGATGGATTCGATGACGCGTTGCAGCGTCCGCGTGGATTGGGTCGTGCTCACTCCGTTCTCCTGGTATCGATGGGACCGGCCGCACCGCCGGCGGTTCCGGCACGGCCCGCGCGCGTCGTCGATGCCGATTCGGGCTTCATTCCGCGGTTCTACACGATGCGCTCGAGCGGCACCTGGAAAAGCCGGATCCGGTCGTCGGGGCGTTTGATTTCCGCGTTGGCCGCGGTGATGCCCCTGATCAGGGCCTCCAGCGGCGCCTCCTCCCGGAAAGCGATCATCAACATCGCGTTGACGCTCGCAAAACTGCCCGAGCCCAGGTGCGGTTCGGTGCCCGGCCCCTTGCCGGTCACCTGCGTCCAGCGCGTGTAGTAATCGATGCCCGCGGCCTTGAGCAGCTCCATCACCTGCCCGGTGATGAAATCGTTGTGGACCACGAAGACCATTTTCATGAGTACGTCCCCCGGTTCAATTCGGCACGGCAGTGGATGACATCGTAATTGCCCGAGCATCACGCGTCCAGCTTCCACTCAAGCCGCGAAACGCCTCCCGCAGGCTGGCCGCGTGACCGCGGCCCGGCATAGAATCGCGCCACATGCTCAAGTACGGGAGGCAGGAACGCGTGGAATCCGTCATTGGAGTCGTCGGTCTCGGCATCATGGGCGGCGCGATGGCCGAAGCGCTGCTCGCCGCGGGACACCGGGTGGTCGGTTACGATCCGCTGCCGGCTGCGCGCCACCGCCTGCGGAGGGCGGGCGGCCGGCCGCTTGCGTCGAGCGCCGCGGTTGCGGAGCGCGCCGCGGTCGTCATCACCTCGCTTGCCACTGCGGCGGCGCTGGACGATGCGGCGGGGAGGATCGCCGCGGCAAAGCGGCCGCAATGCCGGATCGTCATCGAAACCAGCACGCTTGCGCTCGCCGACAAGGATCGCGCCGCGATCGCCCTCGGGCGCCGGGGAATCACGACGCTGGATTGCCCCGTCAGCGGGACCGCGGTGCGGCTGAAGGAAGGCGCGTGGACGATCTTCGCCAGCGGGAGCAGGAGCGCTTTCAGGCGCGTGGAGCCGATTCTCAACGTCTTCACCGGGAAAGTGCCGTACGTCGGGAAATTCGGCAACGGAACGAAGATGAAGTACGCGGCCAATCACCTGGTCGCGATCCTCAATGTCGCCACCGCCGAGTCGATCACGCTCGGGCGCAAGATGGGGCTCGATCCACGGCAGCTGCTCGAGCTTTTCGGGCCGAGCCCGATTGTCGGCACGGGGGTCTACCGGCTGCGCGGGGCCATGATGGCCGCCCGCGAGTACGTCCCACCCACGATGAAAGTCGAAGTCTGGCAGAAGGACATGCAGGTGATCGGCGACATGGCGAAGTCGCTGGACTGTCCCACCCCGCTCTTCACCGCCTGTGCGCCGATCTACAGCGCCGCGATGGCGCAGGGACTCGCGCAGTCGGATACCGCGTCCGTGTGCGAGGTGCTGGGACTGATGGCGGGCCTCGGCCGTTCGCGCGGCCCGGCTCGCGTCAGGGGCGCTTCCATCCCACCCACTCGCACACGCCGCGGCCCATGATCCATTCTCTGTCTTCGGCGGTGAGCCACGGAATCTCCGCGGTGAACATGGTGACGCCCTGCCGGTAAGTGCACGGCAGACGCGAGAGATCGGTGCCCCAGAACACGCGCTGCGGACCGAACGCGTCATACACGCGCCGGAGGTAAGGGTGCAGCCTGCGATACGGGTAGGTGTCGTTCGTGAAGCACGGCAGAGCCGTCGCCTTCACCGCGACGTTGGGTCGTTTCGCCATTACCAGCAGCTTGTCAATATCGCGAAAGGCTTCCTCATCCCTGGTATTGCGGGGGAGCGCGAGATGGTCCATCACCAGTTTCAGACCGGGATGGCGCTGCGCGATGCGGTCGATGAGATGCGCGAGGGAATGCGTTACCAGCACCATGACCGGGATGCCGTGCTTCTCCGCTTCGGCCCACACCCAGTCCATGCGCCCTTCGGTAAGCGGCGGCAGCAGCATCGGCGCATGAAAGGTGAAGCGCAGTCCCAGCATGCCGGGTTGCGCGCGCCAGCTTGTGAGGGCTTCCCGCGCGCCCGGCGCCTCGGGATCGAAACGGCCCATGACGGCGAAACGATCGGGATGCGCCTGCGCCGCCTCCAGCGCAAGATCGTTGCGATCGCCCTCCCACGACGGCGGCACGATGACGACCCGGTCCACGCCTGCGGCGTCCATCTCGCGCAGCAGCTCGTCCTTGCCGATCGGCGGATCGCGGTGCGCTTCGAGTCGCGCGGGCCACGGCCGCTCGGGCGTGTTGGCGCCCCAGATGTGAACCTGCGCATCAACGATCAGCATGGTGACGGTCTCCTTCCAGTTGCGGTCTTGCTTCGCATCATCGATCGCGGCGGCGGCGCGCGCGCCGGAACGATTTCCGACCCGGCATGTTAACATTGTCGCGATCCGCGCGAGAACCCTGACGACCGGCTTGCGCGGTCGAGAATTCCCGCGGGAAAAATCCGCGGGCGGAAAAAACGAACCGGGATCATCCCGTGACCCAGCGACTCGCAGGAAAGACCGCCATCGTCACCGGCAGCGGCACCGGCATCGGCGCCGCAACCGCCACGCTTTTCGCGAACGAGGGCGCGCGCGTGGTGCTTGCCGATCTCGATGAAGCGTCGGCGCAGGCGGTGTGCGCGGACATCGTCGCCGGCGGCGGGAAAGCGGCCGCGTGCCACGTGGACATTCGCGACGCCGACCGCATCGAAACGATGCTCGCATTTGCGCGCGAGCGCTTCGGCCCCGCCCACATCCTCGTCAACAACGCGGGCATGGGCGCGCAAAAACATTTTCTGGAAACCCCGCTCGAGACCTTGCGCGCGATGCTCGACACCAACGTCGTGGGAACCTTCCTGTGCGCGCAGGCTGCCGCGCGCGACATGGTCGAACTCGGCGGCGGGCGCATCGTGAACGTCGCCTCCCACTCCGGTTTTCTCGGCAGCAGCGGCCGCGCCGCCTACGCTGCGGCCAAGGGCGGAGTCATCGCGATGACCCGCGTGATGGCGGTCGATCTCGCGCAACACAACATCGCGGTCAACGCAGTGGCTCCCGGCCCCATCGACGTGCCGCGCAGCCGCAGCCAGCACACCGAGGAACGGCGCACCGCCTGGCACCGTGCAGTGCCCTTGGGGCGCTATGGTGAGCCGCGCGAGGTCGCCGCGGTCATCCTGTTTCTGGCTTCCGATGAGGCGAGCTACGTGACGGGCCAGACGTACCCGGTGGACGGCGGCTTCACCGCCGCGGGCCTGCGGGTGAAGCAGATCTGAGGCCCGAGCTGACTGCCTAATCGCTGCATCGACCCGGTTAGGGCAATCGCCAGCCCAGCCACTCGCACACCCCGCGTCCCATGATCCACTCCTTGTCCTCGGCAGTGAGCCAGGGGATTTCCCCGGTGATCATGGTGACGGCCTCGCGATAACTGCACGGCAGCCTTGAGAGGTCGGTGCCCCAGAATATCCGTCGCGGACCGAAAGCGTCGTAGACGCGCCTGAGATGGGCATGCAGCCGTCGATAGGGATACGCGTCCTCCGTGAAGCACGGCAGCGCGGTCGCCTTCACCGCGACGTTCGGGCGCTTTGCGATCGCGAGCAGCCGGTCGAGATCGCGGAAGGCTTCCTCATCCTTCGCGCCGCCGGGAATCGAGAGGTGGTCCATCACCAGCTTCAGCCCGGGATGCCGCCCGGCGACGCGATCGATGAGATGCACCAGGGAATGCGGCACCAGCACCATGACCGGCACGCCGGCTGCGTCCATCTCGCGCAGCAATTCATCCTTCCCGAGCGGCACTTCGCGGTGCGGCTTGTGCCGCGGCGGCCATGGCCGTTGCGGCGTGCTTGCGGCCCAGATGTGAACCTGCGCGTCGACGATCAGCACGAATCGCGTCCCTTTCTTCCGTGCGTTGGCGCCGGGAAGTCCTTACCCGCCGACTCCGAAGCGCTTGATGACATCGTGATCGAACTCGAGGCCGAGCCCGGGCCTCTCGGGCACGATCAGCATGCCGTCCTCGAGCGCGGGTCCCTGTACGAACAGCCTGCTTGCCCACGGCATGTACTCCACCGTGAGGCCGTTGGGAATGGCGGAAACGAGATGCACGTGAATTTCCGGCAGCAGGTGACTCACCACCGGAAGGTTGAACGCTTCCGCCATGCCCGCGATCTTCAGCCACTGCGTGATTCCGCCCGCGCGCACCCAGTCGATCATGACGATGTCCACCGAGCGCGCCTCCAGCATGTGGCGGAAGGGCACCGCGCCGTATACGTACTCGCCCGCGGCAATCGGCGTGGCGAGCGCCGCGGCGACGCTCGCCAGTCCCGGATAATCGTCGTGCGCGACGACATCCTCCAGCCAGAACAGGTGATGCTCCTCGACCCGGCGCCCGATCGAAATCGCCTGGCGCACGTCCCAGCGCTGATTGATGTCGCACATGAGATCGATTTCAGGGCCGATCGCCTCGCGGATGAGCCGCATGCGCTCGACCTCGATTCCGGGGTTGGTGGGCGCGGGGAGCGCAAGCTGGGTCTTCATCTGCCTGAACCCCTTCTCCACCAGCCGCGGACCGGCCTTCACCACGTGTTCCAGCGGGAAGGTGCGCATCAGGGCGCCGCTTGCGTAGGTCGGCACGCGCTCGCGGTACCCGCCGGCAAGACGGGCCACCGGGAGGTTCAAGACCTTGCCCTTGATGTCCCACAGGGCGATATCGATCGCGGACAGGGCGAGAGTGAAAATACCGCCCGGACCGCACGACACCGCGGCGGCGCGCAGCTTGTCGACGATCGTCTCGATGCGCAAAGGGTCCTGCCCCACGGCCAGCGCGCCCAGCGCGTCCACCGCCGCCTTCAACGCGCCGGTGAGCGCGCCGCCAAAAAAAGTGACGCCCAGCCCTTCCACGCCCTGGTCGGTGCCGACGCGCAGCACTACGAAATCGCGCGTCGCGCCGGGTGGCGCGGGCCCGCCGCCAAGGGGCTCGTCAACGGGCAAGCGCACGATCTGAGAATGAACCTGAGATATCTTCATCGGACTCTCCTGGTTGTAATTGGAATCGACGGGCACACGCACGGACCGGTAGGCGGTCGCGCGATCGCGGTTGAAAGTTTACATCGCGCGGTGGACCGCGACAGCGCCCGGGATCACCCCCGCCGCCTCCGGCCGACGCGGGACCGGCACCGGGCCGCTGCGCTTTTCTAGCGGAAAGTCTTGCGGATCAGCCTGGGCTGGGACGGTTGGTGAACGTAGCCTTTGCCGGTGGCGTCCGCCACGCAGTCGTCGTAGTTCTTGTGCGCCGCCCGCGACTCCGCGATGACCGCGCGGTCAATGGAAAGGCGCTGCCATCTCCAGTGTCGATCCTGATCCTTGTAGAACCGCCAAACGCTGCTCATGCGCTCCTCCTGAAACTTAGAGTGCCTGACATAATGAAGCACGTGTGCGTTGCGAGCCGGAATCGGGGATGACGCGAACAAAATCGCGACAGCGCATCACGCGCTTCATTATGTCAGGCACTTTTAACTATACCCCCAATTGGAGCGCTCCGCGCGCGGCATCGGCAACGGCACGAAACTTGCGGCAGCGTGCCCTATCGAATCGCGCTGGCTATGCTGGTAAGCTATATGATTCGACGGAGCCATATTCGTGATCTCGCCTTTTCTCGACCGCTCGCGCATCGCCTATTTCTCGATGGAGATTGCGCTCGCAACGGATATTCCCACGTACAGCGGTGGCCTCGGCATCCTGGCGGGGGACACGTTGCGCTCGGCGGCCGACCTGCGGCTGCCGCTGGTGGGCGTGACACTGGCAAGCCGCCACGGCTATTTCCGGCAGGAGATCGACGCCGAGGGCCGGCAGATCGAGCATCGCGACCCCTGGGATCCGGCGGCGCGAACGCAGCTTTTGCGCGCGCGCGTCGCCGTGCCCATCGCGGGCCGGGAAGTGTGGATCGGCGGCTGGCTCTACGACCTCAAGAGCCATCTCGGGGGCAGCGTGCCGGTGATCCTGCTCGACACGGAACTTCCGGAAAACGATCCCGCCGACCGCGAGATTACGCACCGCCTTTACGGGGGCGACGAGGACTACCGACTGAAGCAGGAGATCGTCCTCGGCATCGGCGGCGTGCGCATGCTGCAGGGTCTGGGGTTTCACGTCCGCGGCTATCACATGAACGAGGGGCATTCGGCGCTGCTGGCGGTCGAGCTGCTGCGGCGCCTGCGCCACTACCGCCGCCGGCGCACCGACGAGCCGGGCATCGACCTGCCGGGCGTGCGCAGCCTGTGCAGCTTCACCACGCACACCCCGGTGGAAGCCGGGCACGACCGGTTCGATTGGGCGCTGGTGCAGTTCATGCTCGGCGATTACTTCGAAGTGGAAGCGCTCAAGCCCCTGGGCGGCATCGCCCATCTCAACATGACCCAGCTCGCCTTGAGCCTGAGCGATTTCATCAACGGCGTCGCGCGCCGGCACGGGGAAGTCTCGCGCCGGATGTTTCCCGGCTACGAAGTGCACACGGTGACCAACGGCGTGCACCCGCGCACCTGGGCGGCGCCGAGCTTTGCCGCGCTCTACGACGAGCACATCCCCGGC
The DNA here is from genome assembly GCA_016202605.1 of Betaproteobacteria bacterium. GTDB lineage: Bacteria > Pseudomonadota > Gammaproteobacteria > Burkholderiales > SG8-41 > DSOT01. The sequence goes on along the minus strand of JACQOJ010000014.1, from coordinate 15,734 downwards.
TGGTGCCACGAACCCGAGCTGCTCAACCGCGTCGAACAGATCGCCGACGACAGGATCTGGAACGCGCACGCGGAAGCGAAGCGCAGTCTGATCGAGCGCGTGAAATCGCGCTGCGGCGTCACGCTCGATCCCGAGCGCCCGATCATCGGCTTTGCGCGCCGCATGACGGCGTACAAGCGCCCCGCTCTGCTGTTCTCCGATATCGAGCGGCTGCGCACCATCTCGCGGCGCTATCCTTTCCAGCTGGTGCTCGCCGGCAAGGCGCATCCGCGGGACGGGCCCGGCAAGCAGGCGATAGAGGACATCCATCGCGTCATCCGCACGCTCGACGGCACCGTCCCGAGCGCGTTCGTGCCCGATTACGACATGGCGATCGCGCTCGACCTGGTCGCAGGCTCGGACGTCTGGCTCAACACGCCGCTGAGACCGCTCGAGGCGTCGGGCACGAGCGGCATGAAGGCCGCCTTCAACGGCGTGCCGCAGTTCTCGGTGCTGGACGGCTGGTGGGTCGAAGGCTGCATCGACGGCGTCACGGGCTGGTCGATCGGCGATTCGCAGGAGAGCCGGAACGGCGACGATGCGGCTTCCTTCTACCAGCGGTTCGAGCAGGACGTGCTGCCGCGCTTCTATGGCGAGCGCTCGAGCTGGATCGCGCTGATGAAAGGCGCCATCGGCAAGAACGCCTCGTACTTCAACAGCCACCGCATGCTGCGGCGCTACGCCATCGAGGCTTACCTGCGCTGAGGCGAAGCGCCGCCTCGCGAAACGCCTCTATCCCGGCCAGCGCCAGCCGCGGATTTCAGGCATGTCCTCCCCGTGCTGTTCGATGTATTGCCGGTGATCGATCAGCCGGTCGCGCAGCCGTTGCCGCGCATACGCCGCATGCGCTGCAAGCCGCGGCACGCGGTCGATGACATCCTGCGCGAGATGGAAGCGATCGAGATCATTCAACACCGTCATGTCGAACGGCGTGGTGGTCGTTCCCTCTTCCTTGTAGCCGCGCACGTGCAGGTTGCGATGATTGGCACGGCGGTAGGTCAGGCGATGGATGAGCCACGGATAACCGTGATAGGCGAAGATGATCGGCCGGTCCGTGGTGAACAACGCATCGAATTCGCGGTCCGACAGGCCGTGCGGATGCTCCTCCCCGGGCTGGAGCGTCATCAGATCCACCACGTTGATGACGCGCACCTTGAGTGCGGCAAATTCGGCGCGCAGCAGACTCACGGCGGCGAGCGTCTCGAGCGTGGGCACATCGCCGGCACAGGCCATCACCACGTCCGGTTCACCGTCCGTGTCGCTGCTCGCCCAGTCCCAGATGCCGATGCCGCCCGCGACATGCTTGACTGCGGCATCCATGTCGAGGTACTGCAGGCCGGGCTGCTTGCCGGCCACGATGACATTGACAAAGTTGCGGCTCCGCAGGCAGCGGTCGGTGACGGCCAGCAGCGTGTTGGCGTCCGGCGGAAGATAGACACGGATGATGTCCGCTTTCTTGTTCACCACATGATCGATGAAACCGGGATCCTGATGCGAGAAACCGTTGTGGTCCTGGCGCCACACGTGCGAAGTGAGCAGATAATTGAGCGAGGCGATCGGACGCCGCCAGGGAATCTCCTTCGAAGTCACCTTGAGCCACTTTGCATGCTGGTTGAACATCGAGTCGATGATGTGGATGAACGCCTCATAGCAGGAGAACAATCCGTGACGGCCGGTCAGCAGATATCCCTCGAGCCAGCCCTGGCAGACGTGCTCGGAGAGAATTTCCATGACGCGCCCGTCCGGCGCGAGCTGCTCGTCCTCGGGCAACGTCTGCTCCATCCAGGTCCGCCCCGTCACCTCGAACAGCGCGCCGAGCCGGTTGGACGCCGTTTCATCCGGCCCGAACACGCGGAAGTTGCGGCTCTGCGCGTTGAGTTTCATCACATCGCGCAGATATTCCCCCATGACCCGCGTCGCTTCGGCCACGATTTTACCGGGCTCGGGCACTGCGACTGCGTAGTGCCGGTAATCCGGCAGCCTGAGTTCCCGCAGCAGCAATCCGCCGTTGGCGTGCGGGTTGGCTCCCATCCGGCGCTCGCCCCCGGGCGCCAGCGCCGCGAGTTCCGGCAGCAGCCGTCCCTCCGTATCGAAGAGTTCCTGCGGTCCATAGCTCTGCAGCCACCGTTCGAGCTGCTCGAGATGCGCCGGATACTTCGCGAGCTCCGCGAGCGGCACCTGGTGCGAGCGCCAGGAGCCTGCGGTCTTCTTCCCGTCGACTTCCCCGGGTCCGGTCCAGCCCTTCGGGCTGCGCAGGACGATCATCGGCCACCGCGGGCGGGTCGATGCGTGCCCGCCCCGCGCCTCGCGCTGTATGGCATGGATGTCCGCGATCGCCTGGTCGAGGATTGCCGCCATTTTCCGGTGCATTGACGCGGCTTCCTCCCCTTCAACGAAGTACGGCTTGTAGCCGTAGCCCGTGAGCAGGCTCTCCAGTTCCTCGCGCGGCATGCGCGCGAGGATCGTCGGACTGGCGATCTTGTAGCCATTGAGATGCAGGATCGGCAGCACCGCGCCGTCGGTCACGGGATTGAGAAATTTGTTGGAATGCCATGAAGCCGCCAGAGGACCGGTTTCGGCCTCCCCGTCGCCGACCACGCAGGCGACGACGAGCTGCGGGTTGTCGAACGCGGCGCCAAACGCGTGCGCCAGCGCATAGCCCAGCTCGCCGCCTTCGTGGATCGAACCCGGCGTCTCCGGCGCGACATGGCTCGGGATGCCGCCGGGAAACGAAAACTGCCGGAACAGGCGCTTCATGCCCTCGGCATCCTGACTCACGTCGGGATAGAACTCGCTGTAGGTGCCCTCGAGCCAGGCGTTGGCGACCATCGCCGGCCCGCCGTGTCCCGGTCCGCAAACGCAGATCATGTCCAGGTCATGGGCCTTGATCACCCGGTTCAGATGCACATAGATGAAGTTGAGGCCGGGCGTCGTTCCCCAATGCCCGAGCAGGCGCGGCTTGATATGCTCCAGTGCAAGCGGCTTCCGCAGCAGCGGATTGTCGTAGAGATAAATCTGCCCCACGGAAACGTAGTTGGCTGCGCGCCAGTAAGCATCGATGCGGTCCAGTTCCTGCGCGTCGAGCGGCTCACCCGCGCCGCCCCGGGGTCGGGGCTGATCCATGGTACCTCCTTGATCCGAGAGAGAACGCCCGCCGGAGCGGCACACGCGTCGTGTCTGCAGCGCAGTCGTGGAGGGTCGTGCACGCCGCTGCAGCCATTCCCTTATTCCGATAACGCGCGTTGCCAAAGGTTCCCTTGCGGTGTTGCCGCACACGACCTGACCTTTGACCCGCCCAACCCGGATGCGCTACCCTCGCGCCTCGTATCCCGCGCCGACAGCCCGCGGGGAAACAGGAAACGATTTCAATGCCTTCATATCCCGAACTTTCCGGCCGCGTGGTCGCGGTCACCGGCGCCGCGCAGGGGATCGGCGCCGTCACTGCCCGCATGTTTGCCGGACAGCACGCGCATGTCGCATTGCTCGACATCGACGAAGCCGGAATGAAACAGGGGGCCGACGAGATCCGGACCGCGGGCGGACGGGCGCTTGCCGTCCGCTGCGACGTCACCGACGAACAGTCCGTGGCGCAGGCGATAGCCGCCACGGTCGGCGAATTCGGCGGACTCGACGTGCTCGTCACCAGCGCCGGCGGCTACACCCGGCTGGCGACGGTGGAGGACATGTCGGTCGAGGAGTGGGACCGGACCATGACGCTGAACCTGCGCAGCGTCTTCCTCACCTGCCGCGCGGCGATCCCGCACCTCAAGCGCTCCAGGGCCGGGCGCATCATCAATGTCGCCTCGATATCGGGGCGCACCGTGTTCACCGCTTCGTCGCCGGCGTACGGCGCGTCGAAGGCCGGCGTGATTCAACTGACCCGATTCCTCGCCTACCAGCTCGGCGCCGACAATATCACCGCCAACGCGATCGCGCCGATCACGACGCTGACACCGCGGGTTGTCGCGCTGCGGACCGAAGAGGACATCGAGCGCATCGCCTCACAGGTGCCGCTCAAGCGGCTCGCCACACCCGAGGACCACGCGCAGGCGATGTTGTATCTCGCTTCGGATGCCGCGGCCTACATCAACGGCGTGGTTCTCGACATCAACGGCGGGCGCGTCATGATGTGACGGGCGGGTCGATACCCGCGCCCCCGGTAATTGCACAAGCGCTCGATGTTTTCCGGCAGAAACCGGGCGTAGTGGCCCCGCTTCCCGTACCGGGGCAGCTTGATCTCCTTCATCGCGGCATCCCGGCACTTGCCTCTGCCGGCGCGGTATTGCCGGTATCATATTGCCGCGCACCTCCAATGGCAATGAAAGGCTTCGTCATGCCGTCCAAGCCCGCTTTTGATTTCCTGGAACGTCCGCCGCGCGCCGGAAAGCCACGCAGCCGCGGCCTCACCGTGGCGAGCGACAGGGCGAGGTCGCTCGCGCAGGCGCGTGATTTCATCGAGACCGCAGGCGATGTCATCGATCACATGAAGATTCCCGACCATGTCGGCGTCATGTGGCGTTGCTCCGCCGCGCAGCTCAGGAAAAAGAATGCGCTCTATGCGAAAGCGGGCATCGACACGCTGCCCGGCGGCATTCCTTTCGAAGTTGCCGCGGTGCAGGGCCGGGTCCCGCGGTTCATGGAGCGCGTGGCCGAACTCGGATTCGGGGGCGTCGAGGTGAGCGAAGATTCGATCGATATTTCGCGGAAGGATCGGGTGCACGCGATCAGGCACGCCCTCGCCAACGACCTGACGGTATTCACGGAGCTCGGCAAGAAGTTCCCGGAAAATCCGCTGAACGCGGAAGAAGCGATCGAAATGGCGGGCCGCGATCTCGACGCCGGGGCGCACCTGGTCGTCGTCGAGAAGAGCGATGTCGCCCTCGTCATCAGGCAAGGCACGGATACGCTGCACCGCCTGATGCGCGGCGTGGGGCCCGAGCATCTCATCATCGAATGCGGACCGGGCGCCGACCGATTCGATATCGCAAAGTGGCTGATTCGCGAGTTCGGACCGGATGTGAACCTCGAAAACATCGACGCCGAGGACGCGTACGTGATCGAGGCCATGCGATACGGCCTGAACCGTGCCGCCGACTACAGTTATTTCCACCCCTGGCGCGGCAGGAAACTGCCCGCCATTCCCGCCCCCTGAGGACGGGCTGACGGGCCTGGTTGCTGCACGGAACGAGGCGCAGGCATGGGCGGTTCTGCGGCGCGGCCGACCGGAAGCGCCTTGACTCGAATTCGGGAGCAGGAACAGAATGAGCACGCAACTCATGCAGGAGGACGTCATGCACATCGCCAGCCACGGCTCAACCGCCGCTCATCTCGCAGCGGGAACGGTCAACACGCCCGCCGCCTTTCGGGCGGTCCCGACGGGTGCGGCCCTCGGCGCGGAAATACAGGGCGTCGACTTCTCGCTGCCGGTGCCCGAGGACGTGAAGCAGGCGTTGCGGGAAGCCTGGGCCCGGTATCTGGTGCTGCTGTTCAGGAACCAGGACATCGACGACCACCAGTTCCTTGCGGCGGCGGGCGTTTTCGGCCCTCCTCACGAGGCCGCCTCACGCAAGTACCATCTTAACGCGGGCAGGAAGATCGACAACAAGTACATGATCTCGCAGCACCCCAGCGTGAGCATCATTTCGAATCTCGATGAGAATGGCATCCCGGTAAAGGATAACGGCAGCCTCGGCAGCTACGAGGTGGTGTGGCATACCGACAATTCCTACGTGGAAGTGCCGCCGGCGGGAAGCATGCTGTATGCGCTGGTCGTGCCCGCGAACGGGGGCGGCGATACCTCATTCAACAATCAGTATCTCGCCTACGACGAACTGCCGGAAGAACTGAAGCACGCGATCGAGGGCAAGGATCAGGTGCATGACTCGAGCCGCAACAGCGCCGGCGTGCTGCGGCCCGGCGTAAAGCTGCCGACCACGCCGGAGGAAGTGGAGGGTCCGACACATCCGCTGGTGCGCGTTCATCCGGTGACCGGGAAGCGCGCGCTCTATCTCGGCCGCCGGCGCGACTGGCCGTCGAATTACATCGTCGGCATGTCCAACGCGGAAAGCGAAGCGCTGCTCGACAGGCTGTGGGCGCATGCGACCCGGCCCGGGTACGCCTGGACGCACAAGTGGCGGGGCGGCGACTTCGTGCTCTGGGACAACCGCTGCTGCATGCACTATCGCTCGGAAATCGATTCGACCCAACCGCGCATCATGCACCGCACGACGATCAAGGGGGAGGCGCCGGTCGCACCGTGGTAAGTCACCCGCGTTCCTGAGTGCGGGCGGCGGTTCGTGCTACTGCGGCTTGATGCCGGCATCCCTGATGAGTTTCTCGTAGCGGGTGTATTCGGCCTTGAGCAGCTTCGTGAACGCCTCCGGGTCGCGCCGTGGCGTAGGCAACGAACTCGCCCAGGGATTTTTTAAAATGCGCCGCCGGCGCCTTCCGGCACGCACCGCGGGGACACGCAAGCACGGGAGATGTCATGCCAATCGGGAAACTCGATCATTATTCGATCCGCACGCCGGATACCGAGGCCTCGCGCCGGTTCTACACCGACGTCATGGGCTTCCAGGTCGGCTTCCGGCCGCCGTTCGATTTTCCCGGGCTGTGGCTCTACAACGGCGCGCCGTACCCCGAATCCTGCGGCGTGGTCCACATCATCGGCATCGATCTCGAGGATCCGCAGGGTCTGAAGGCGTATCTCGGCGACCGCGACCCCGACTCGCTCAGCGGCACGGGGACGGTGGACCACGTGGCGTTCAACGCAACCGGTCTCGCGGACATGCGCGCGCGGCTGCAACGGCACGAGGTGGCGTTTCGGGAACGCACCGTGCCCGCCCTCGGCCTGCATCAGGTTTTCTTCGAAGATCCGAGCGGCGTCACCATCGAACTCAACTTCCCGGCAGCCGAAGCCCGGCGCGCCGCCTGATCGCGCGCGTAATTACAGAAGTTAATGTTTACCGGGCCTTATTGCGCTAGAATCCGCCCGATGGTAAGGAAAGCGCAACACGACATTTGCCTTATCCCCGGAGGGTAGCCCAACATGCCCGACATGCATCCCAATATCGCGCAATTCTTCGAAGGCAAGGAGCAGTTCTATCCCGCCGCCCTCGAGTCCAAGTATGCCAGAATATTTAACAGAATCATGGAGTTGTGGGGAAGCCTCGAAGCCGAAGACTATTTCGGGGAGCTCATGGTCGACAAGCGGGGCGGGCGCCAGGGTTTTCCTCCCGATGTCCTGAACGACATTCTCACGCTGGCGCGGATCCATGGCAGAGTGCTCGAACTGAGGCAAATAAAGCGCGGCGAGGAAGAGGATCCGTGGGCGAGCGACCTCGCCCGCCGCACCCTCGCCGCGGAACAGATCGAGTTCAACATCAAGGGCTTCGATCGCGCCATTCAGCTCGGCAACGAGCGCGCGGTCAAGATCTTCCTGAAGGCCGGCGTCAAGGCCGATGAAAAAGATGCCTCCGGCATGACCCCGCTGCTGAAGGCCGCGACGCAGAACCGGACAGCGGTCGCGGCGGTGTTGATCGAATACAAAGCGAACCTGAACGCGCACGACCCGCAGGGCTTCACCCCCCTGCACTGGGCCGCCTTCAAGGGCTTCCCGGAGATGACCAAGCTGCTCGTGGAAAAGGGCGCCGACGTCAACGCGAAAAGCAATCTCGGATTGACGCCGGTCATGCAGGCAACGATGTGGGGTCACGACCGGATCGTGACCTATCTCGTCTCGAAGGGCGCCAGGGTCAACGAAACCGACAACGAGGGGCTCACCGCGCTGCATGCGGCGGTCGCGGACGGGCACGTGGCGGTGGTCAAGGCGCTCATCGCGGCGGGCGCGGACAGGAATGCGAAGTCCGCCAAGGGTCAGACTCCAGCCGGAATCGCCCAGAGCAGGAAAAACCCCGCGATCCTCGCCGCGCTCGGGAACTAGGCGCGCCGCGCCGGGCGCGCGTCAAGCGCTCCATTCGCGCCAGCCTTTCAGCAGCGGAAAATAAAGCCCGAGGCGCAGCGGGCGCGCGTCCAGCCCGCGCATCAACCCGGCATAGCGTTCGAGCTGAGCCCGATAGCGGTCCCGCTCGCGGTCGAGGAATTCCTCGACATCGCCGCCTTCGTGTGTCCCGGTCTTGTAGTCGATGATCCAGCGCGTGCCGTCCGTGTCCACGAAGGTGCGATCCATGGCGACGCTCACGATCCCGTCTCCGAGCACGCCGGTAAGGCGCAGTTCCGAACGCGCTTCGGGGTGTGGCGCGAGCACCCATCGGCCGCGGCGATCGGCCAGCGTGCCCTGCAACGCTTCCTGCACGCGGTTCACGGCCTGCGGCATTTCCGCTTGTGGTATTCCAAGCCGCGCGAGGGCGCCCGTGAATGTTTCACGCAGAGCGGCGATGCGCCGGGCGTCCCATTGTTCGAGCCCGTCCCTGGCGATGATTTGCAGGAAGCGATGCACGACCGTGCCCACGTGTCTCGCGCTTTCCGAAACCCAGGAAAATTCGACGCGCTCATGCGGGCTCGCCCGCTCGATCGGTTCCTGGCCGGCCGGTTTCCAGGCGACGGAGGCGGGGGCATCCGGCAACGACCAGTCGGCGGGAAGGCGGCGGATTACCGGCGGGGCGGCCGGCGCCGTGCCCGAGCCCGAAGGAATGGCCCGGTCGCTACGGGGCGCCGCGAGCCGGGCCGCGGCGGAGAAAGTTTCGCCGACCACGGGCCACAGCCGTTCCAGGAGCGAGCGCGGACGCGGCCTGACAGCCTTGCCGTCAAAGGCGATCTGGCCGATGAGATGCAAACGCGATTTCGCGCGGGTCGCGGCAACGTAGAGGAGCCGCGCGTTCTCGTGCTCGCCCTTCACATCGTCAAGCGCGTCGAGATAGCGATAGACGGGATCCTCGGTCTCCGACGCCTCGCGGATCGGTGCGAGCAGCAGATCGGAGGCGCCGCGGGCGCGCGGACGCACGTTCCACAGGAGAAGCCGGGCGCTCTTGTTCCGCGGCGCGTATCCCAGTCCCGGCACGATCACCGTGTCGAATTCCAGGCCTTTGGCCTTGTGTATCGTCATCACCTGCAGCCGCGGATCCGCTGCGACATCCGGCAGCGCGAACAGCGCCGCAACCCGTTCCGCCAGCACGTCGAAATCGTCGAGATCGCCGCCCCGTTCCAGCTCGTCGAGCAGCCGCAGATAGACCATCGCATCCTCGACGTCGGCGGCATCTTCCGCGCATGCGGGGCCACCCAGCGCGAGCCAGGCGCCCTCGATCCAGCGCGCCAGCGGTTCGCGGCGCCGGCGGGCAAGGCTTGCCGAGAGCACGCGCCGCGCGCTGTCGAGCCGGCGCCGGCCGTCGTCGGAAAGCCGCGAGCGCAGCGCCTCATCGTTCATCAGCGTCCACACCGACGCGCGATGATCGCCGCCGGCGAGCGCATCGAGGTCGGCGAGCGTGAGCCCGCACCACGGCGCGCGCAGCAGCGCAAGCCAGGCGATGCGGTCCGCGGGATGCAGAAGCGCCCGCGTCAGGGCAAGCAGGTCCCGCACCGCCGGCCGATGGCCGAGTTCCTCGATCTCTATCGCCTGAAACTTGAGTCCCGCGGCCTTCAACTGCGGCACGATCGACGCCAGATGGCTGCGACTGCGGACGAGCAGGGCGATGCTGCCATCGGCGCGGCGCGCGCGCGCGTCGGCGGCCAGTTCGACGACGCGCTGCGCTTCGGCTTCGCGGTCCATGCACAACAGCGCGTGCACGACGACGGCGTCGCCCGTTTCCGCGGAATGTTCGGCCACCGACGAAACATAGGGCACGGCCCCGCTCGCAAGGTCCTCCGCATCCGGCAACACCGCCGAGAACGCGCCGTTGACCCACTCGACTATCCCTTCCCGGGAACGGAAATTGACGCACAGCGTGAGCGGTTCGAGCGCGATGGCGCCGATGCCTTCGTGACGCGCGCGCAGGTAGAGTTCCACCTCGGCCTCACGGAAGCGGTAGATCGACTGCATCGGATCACCCACGACGAAGAGCGAACGTCCGTCGCCCGGCTCCCAGCCGGCGGTGAGCCGCTCGAGCAGTTCGAATTGCGCGAGCGATGTGTCCTGAAACTCATCGACCAGCACGTGGCGGATGCGGTGGTCGAGCGCGAGCGCGAGGTCCGTGGGCTCGCCCGGCTCGCCCAACGCCCGCAGCGCCGCCTGGGACACCGCGGTGAAGTCCACCTGCGCGCGCTCCCCGAAGAGCACCTCCAGCCGCGCTACCGCGAGCGGCAGCAGCCCGGTCAACGCTTCCACGACCTCCCATTGCCTGTCCGTGTACGCCGCGGGCGGCAGCACCCGCGTGAAATGCAACTCCTCGAGCAAGGTGCGGTGCGAAGCAATGGCGCGTGACACCGCCTCGAAACGCGCCTTCATCGCGGCGGCGGCCTCCTTTTCGGCCCTGGTCTTGCCCGCCGGAAAGCCGACTCGCGTGTCCACCTGCCGCCTCACGGTGCCGCCCTGGGTGAGCAGCAGCTCCGCAATGCCGCGCCACGCGGCGAGACCCCCGGGGCTCGCGCCCGGCAACGCCGTCGCACCGGCACACGCGCTCACCGGCGAATTCCTGCCGCTCGCAGCGAGGTTGTGCGCAGCGTAGCGCGCGAGCGCGGCGATCCCGTCGCGCAGTTCCTCCGGCACAAGATCCCCGAGCCGCGTCAGCGCCTCGCATGTTTCACGCGCGAGCGCGGCCTCCAGCCGCGCACGCCGCTCCGCCGCCGGCACGCGCCGGGCAACGTGGCGTATCCACTGATCGCGGCGCGCCAGCATGTCCGCGACGAGGTCCGTCGCGGTTGCGACGTCGTTGTCGAGATGCGCGAGGATGCGCGCCACGCGCATGCCGTCCTCGCCCCCTGCGTCCAGCGCCGCGAGTGTGCGCCGTGCCGCTTCCCTGTAGAGCGCTCCTGCGTCCTCGAGCGTTTCCGGCCGCGCACCGAAGCGCGACAACACCGGCATCTGGCGCACGAGCGCATGACTGAACGCGTCGATGGTGTCGATGCGCAGACGACCGGGATTGACGACGATGTCCCATTTCGCTTCGGCGTCGCGCGCGCATACCGCGCGCGCGAGCTCCCGCGTGGTGCGTTCGTGAGGCGCCGTGGGCGAACTGTCGGCCGCACCGGCATCGAGCGCGGCGAGCACGCGGTTGCGCATTTCGCCCGCCGCCTTGCGGGTAAAGGTGATGGCAACGATTTCCTCCGGAGCATCGACCTGCGCCAGCAGCGCGAGAAACCGCTGGATCAGCAGCCCGGTCTTGCCCGAACCCGCGGGCGCCTGGACGATGAAGGACCCGGTGACATCGAGCGCCCGGCGCCGCGCTTCGGCGTCTGCCGCGCGGCGCACGTCATTCATCGCCGTGCTCCTCCTCCGGTGTCACGGGGCCGCGATCCATGAGCTCCCCTACCCGGCACAGCAGGCCGAAATCGCAGTGCCGGCAGGTCGCCGGATAACTCTTGGGCGCAACGTCCGCCCGGCCGTCGAGAAATTCGCGCGCAAGACGTTCCAGCACGGCCCGCCAGTCGCGCAACAGGGCGTCCCAGTCGTCGGCGTTCTTCACGCCCTTCCATGCATCGGCTTGCTCCTCGGGCGCGAGGACGGCCGTGTCGCGGACCAGACCCTTGAACGCGACTTCCCGGGTGTGCAACTGCACGAACGATACTCCGCACACGTCCTGCGCCGCCACGGCGTAAAGCGGCAACTGCGGCTCGTCGGGACGCTCTCCCAGCCAGTCCCCGATATGGGCGCGGCCGGTCTTGTAATCGAGGATGAGACGCCCGCCCGCCACCCGGTCGACGCGGTCAAGGCGCGCGGCAAGTTCGACGCCCGCGACGCGGACGGCGTGCTGGCGCTCGCTCGCCAGCACTTCGAACGGCGCGCGTGTCTTCTCAACAGCGGCAAGCCGCGCGAGCAAAGCCCCCACGCGCGTGCGTTCGAGCGCGGCAAACGCGTCCGTCATGATGTCGGGCCGGCTGCGACGCAGATCATCGACCGCGCCAGCAACGGCTTCCTCGACCACGGAGTGCAGCGCCGGCCCGTTCAATGCGGCAAGCCGCGCGTGCGACCCCACCGCCCGCCAGAAGTTCGCGGCAGCCTGGTGCACCAGGCTGCCGCGCTCGCGCGGATCGAGGCCTTCGTGACCACGCTCGAGCGCAGCGGCACCCAGGCGATGTGCGGCAAAACCGCGAAAAGGACACGCCGCCTGGTTCTTGAAGAACCGGCTGCCGCCCGCAACGCGAATCCCCGCTGCAAGCGCCGGGGCGGCGAAATCGGCAAGCGTTTCGACGCGCCGCGCCGCGTAGACGGCGTCGCGAAAAAACACGCCGCTCGCCAAATTCAGCGCGCCCTCCGGCACGCCCGCGATCAGAGGGCTCGCCTTCAGATCGCGTTCGCCCCTGCGCCGGGGCCAGCTGAGCGTAACTCGATCGGCCGCGTTCAGCCATTGCCGGGTCGTGCGCCGCGCGAACTCAAGCGCCCAGCGGGCGGAAGCGTGTGGAACGCCGAGCGCCCGCTGCACCGAGACCGGCAGGAACGGATTGGGACGCGGCGCAACAGGCCAGACATCGTCGCTGAGCCCGGTGACGAAGAGATGATCGAACTCGTGCCCGGCGGCTTCCAGCATGCCCAACACCTGCACCGGCACCGCGGCGGACTGGGGCTGGAACATCGCGTCGGCCGCCAGGCGTCCGAGCGCGGACAGGGCATCGGCGCAGGCAAGAATCGGGCTCACCGGATCGAGCACGGAGAAACCGGAAATCACTTCCCGGAATTTCTCGAAGGCCTGGTATTCCTCGGAATCGAGCGGGCGCTCGCCCGGCCAGCCCAGGCCCTTCAGGAGCAGAAAGAAGGTTGTGCTCCATGCCGAAGGCGCCTGGCGCTTTCTCCGCGCCTCCCGCGCCGCGGGCAACCAGCCTTCGAGCAGCGCGGCAAGCCGCGGCGCCGCGGAAGGATGGCGGCCGCGCGTCGCGTGCAGCAGTCCACCGGGCGTGACCGCGCTGCGCCCGCGCCGTCGCAGTTCGCCATCGACCAGCGCGCGCGCGGCAAATTCCTGCTCCGCCGCGTCGAGAAACGGACTCCTCAGCAGCACGCCGGCATCGGATAGCGGCAGTTCTCCACTCGCGAACCGCAGGATGAGGAGCGCCGCATGTACCAGCGGATACGCGGTGAGCGGCAACCCCAGCGAGACGTTGAACGGCCGAACGCGATCGCGCGCTGCGGCCAGGACACGGTCCGGTTCCAACACGTCGTCGAAAACGCGGATCACATCGCTGCGGCGTGCCGTCAGATCGGGTACCACGACGCCGACACGCACGTTGGCGTTCGTCGCAAGCAACTCTCGTGCTTGCCGGGCAACGGCAGAGAGTTCGGTTTCCGGATCCGGGTATCCGCGCCGCACGATCTGCCCGCGCCTCTCCGGCGGCATGGCGTCGGTGATGGCGTAACCGGCGCCGGCGAGCGTCTCGAACAACGCTTGCTGCTGGGGCGAAAAAGCATCGAACCCGCAGCGCACCAGGCCGCGCGCGCTCACGCGCGCACCGGTTTTCAGGACCGCCGAGATCGTATCGGGAAGCCGCGCGCTGTCCGTCCACCGCGCAGCCGCACAGCGTTCGGCATAATCGGCGCCCCAGGCCGCGAAGGCCGTCGCGTCCTCATCGAGAATGGGGCCGTATTGCGCCGGATCGATGCGATAGCCGTGGCGAATCGCCCAGGCGTCGCGCGCGGCCCGGGCGGTCGCCGCGGGACCCAGCAGCACATCAGCCTGCGGGGACGCGTCGATGACGCGTTCCCACAGCGCGATTTCCTGCTGCGGCAGGAGCAGAATCAACTCGCCAACGCCGCCCGCGAGCTCGTCCCAGGTCCGTTCAAGGAAGGCCTGATAGGGCAGGATGTCCGCGGTTGGCCAGACGGTCTTGCCGGCAGCGCGCTGCGCCAGATCGAACTCGCGCCTGAGATACGCGGCAAGGCGGCGATTCGGGGTAAGGATCACGGACCCGGCTTCGATGCGCTTTACCAGGTCTGCGTTCACGCGTCTGCCGCCGCTCAGAACAACACTTCATTTTTCAAGAAGGTGCTCCTTCTTCTTGATTTTCGCCCATTCGGAAGCGTCAGCGTGCGGTCGGGCGGAGCAGGGGCCCCGTACCACGGGGATGCGACCCCGCAGCTCGCTCCGGACGCGGGCCGGACTCGAGTAGTTCATTTTTCAAGAAGGTGCTCCTTCTTCTTGATTTTCGCCCATTCATCAGCGTCCGCCGGAGCATCCTTCTTCTCGATGATGGGCTTCCAGACCTTGGCGAGTTCCGCGTTGAGCTTGGTGAAATGGCGCTGATCGTCGGGCACGTCGTCTTCCGCATAAATCGCCTCCACCGGGCATTCGGCAACGCACAGCGTGCAGTCGATACACTCGTCCGGATCGATGACGAGCATGTTGGGACCTTCGCGGAAACAGTCTACCGGGCATACATCAACGCAATCGGTATACTTGCATTTGATGCAGGTCTCGGTAACAACGTAAGTCATAGTATTCCTTCAGGAAATCGGCCCGCCCTTGAATTTGCGGGAAAGGCCGCATTTTACCAGAAAGGTTCTGCGCTGACGTTTCCGGCGATGCATCCTGCTTCCCAACGCGCGAAAATTTCGTTAGCATGAACACCGACGTTCCTATCGCCGCATGTCCCGTGGCGGTTTCCATCCATTTTTTCACGAGCCTACCTATGAGCAGCGAGCATATTCACTACGTGACCGACGACAGCTTTGAACCCGAGGTCCTGCAGTCGTCCACGCCGGTCCTGGTCGATTACTGGGCGGAATGGTGCGGTCCATGCAAGATGATCGCTCCCATTCTGGACGAGGTCGCGAAGGAATACTCGGGTCGCCTCAAGGTCGCCAAGCTCAATATCGATGAAAACCAGTCGACACCACCGAAGTACGGCATTCGTGGCATCCCGACGCTGATGCTCTTCAAGAACGGGGCCGTCGAAGCGACCAAGGTGGGTGCGCTCTCGAAATCCCAGTTAACCGCCTTTATTGACAGCCATATCTAAACCCGCTAGGCTTTTTCCGAGCGCCTGATCCAAGGCCGGCCCGCTGCAAAGCGGGCGTCGGCGCTGCGCCTCCCGTTTTAATTTTCCCTGGTTCCATTCCCATGTAGCGCTTCCACCTTATGCATTTATCCGATCTCAAGAACCTGCACGTCGGCGAACTCGTCGAAATGGCCGTCAAGAACGAAGTCGACGGCGCCAACCGAATGCGCAAGCAGGAGCTGATCTTCGCGCTCCTCAAGAACCAGGCCAAGAAAGGCGAGTCGATCTACGGGGGCGGCACGCTGGAAGTGTTGCCCGATGGCTTCGGCTTCCTGCGTTCGCCCGATACATCCTACCTCGCCGGGACCGATGACATATACGTATCGCCCAGCCAGATCCGGCGCTTCAATCTGCACACGGGCGACACCATCGAGGGCGAGATCAGGACCCCGAAGGACGGGGAACGGTACTTCGCGCTGGTCAAGGTCGACAAGGTCAACGACGAGCCGCCGGAGAATTCGAAACACAAGATCCTGTTCGAGAACCTGACCCCGCTGTTCCCGAACGAACGCTTCGTGATGGAACGCGACATCAAATCGGAGGAAAACCTGACCGGCCGTATCATCGACATCGTCGCGCCGATCGGCAAGGGTCAGCGT
>JACQOJ010000089.1 GCA_016202605.1 Betaproteobacteria bacterium | reverse complement strand
GCGTAATATCGCTTCGTCGTCGGGAATCTGGTACGCCTCGTCCACCGGCGCGCCTTCGAGATTCCCGGTGATGCGGCTCTGTCCGATGCCTTCGGTGATGGAACTTCCTTCGGCCTTGAGCTCGCCATGCTTGTACCAGTGGTAAAGGGAGGCACCCATCGGATCGGCGAGACCAATCACCACTTCGGGTTTGCGCTCTTTCAGATACATTCCGACACCCGCCAGCGTGCCTCCTGTTCCCACCGCGCAGATAAAAGCGTCCACCTTGCCCGCCGTCTGCTCCCAGATTTCCGGTCCCGTCGTCTCGAAGTGCGCGCGGCGGTTGGCGACATTGTCGAACTGGTTGGCCCAGATCGCGCCCGCCGCCTCCCGTTGCGCGATCTCCTCGGCGAGCCGTCCCGACACCTGGACGTAGTTGTTGGGATTCGCGTACGGCACCGCCGGCACCTCGCGCAGATCGGCGCCGAACTGGCGCAGCGCGTCCTTCTTTTCCTGACTCTGCGTATCGGGAATGACGATGACCGTGCGATAGCCGCGCGCGTTCGCCACCAGCGCGAGGCCGATGCCGGTGTTGCCGGCGGTGCCTTCGACGATCACGCCCCCTGGCCGCAGCAGGCCGCGCTCTTCGGCGTCCTTGACGATGAAGAGGGCGGCGCGATCCTTGACCGATCCTCCCGGATTGAGAAACTCGGCCTTGCCCAGGATCTCGCAGCCGGTGGCTTCGGAGGCGCGCCGCAGGCGGATCAGCGGCGTGCGGCCGACGGCCTCGATCGAGTTCGCGCAGACGTTCATCCGACAGACATTATGAACTTCGGCGGCGCGCGATCAAGTCACGCCTCGACCGCTTGAGATTTACCCGAACAACGCCTGCAGCAGGAAGTGCGTCGGAAGGTAGATCAGCGCCGGAAACCCGATCATCAGCAAAAGCAGATAGGCAAGCGGGGGCATGCGCTGCTGCGGGCGGGCGCCGAAGCCATATACCCAGTTCACATTCTCTTCGGGCGTGGTCAGCCAGTAACTCAGCGGGAGCACGATCCAGGCAAGCACGGTCTGCGCGATCCAGCCTTCGGTCGCATACCCCAGTTGCGCGATCATCCAGACGAGCAGCGGGGGCAGGAACACGTGGAACAGCGACAGCGCCCTGAGATAGAGCGGTTTTGCCGGATCGAACATGTAATCCGTAAGTCCGGTGAGGCGCCTGCCTGTTAGGATCTGGCCGAAGAAACTGACGTTCCACAGCGCTTCAGGCAGTAATATGGCAACCGCCATCATGCTCGCCAGCAGGCTGCTCTCGAACCAGAGCGCAGGTACCATTGCCAGCAACGCGATGTCCGAAAACCACAGGAAATTGCCGAGCGGATACCTGACGGCATACACCGCCACGGTCACGAGCACGAAGAGCGTGTAGGCGAGCTTGATCCAGAGCGGGATTACGACTCCGGCGTCCATGCCATATGGCCTTCTGTGTTACCGGCTATCCACTCAATGTCGTCCTCGCCCCCGACTACGGCATTCGAGGGCAGGCTCTGGCGGGGACCCATACTGAGCGGCCACAAGGCTCGATGCGTCGTATGGATTCCCGTTTTCACGGGAATGACATCGTTCGGCTCATTAAGAACTCGTTCGCTGGAAAACGATGTCCCAGACCGTGTGCCCGAGCTTGAGCCCCCGGCTTTCGAACTTCGTGAGTGGACGGTAATCGGGCCGCGACGTGTAGCCCCCGGCGGTGTTGCGAAGCCGCGGCTCGGCCGACAGAGTGGCGAGAATGTGCTCCGCGTAATCCTGCCAGTCGGTCGCGACGTGCAGGTAGGCTCCCGGCTTCATGCGCGCGGCGAGCAGCGCCACGAACGGCGTCTGGATCAGGCGGCGCTTGTGGTGTCGTTTCTTGGGCCACGGATCGGGAAAGAAAATATGCACGCCGTCAAACGCGCCCGGGGCGATCATGTGCGTAAGCACTTCGACCGCGTCATGCTGAATGATGCGCACGTTGGTGAGCCCGCGCTCGTCGATCTGCTTGAGCAGGCTGCCCACCCCCGGGGTGTGGACCTCGACGGCGAGGTAATCGTTTTCGGGGCGGCGCGCCGCGATCTGCGCGGTGGTTTCTCCCATGCCGAAGCCGATCTCGAGAAATTTCGGCGCGCCGCGGCCGAACGCCGTGTCAAGGTCGATGATACGGTGCGAGAAGGGGATGCCGAATCGCGGCAGCAGCGCATCATGGGCGCGCTCCTGTGCCCTCGTCACGCGCCCCTGGCGCAATACGTAGCTGCGGATCGGCCTGTGCGGTGTGCTCATGGCGAGTGGCGCGCCGGACTCTCGCGCGGCGCAGGCGCGCATTGTCTCAGATTTGCGGAGGAGGTAATAGACGACCCGGCGCGCGCCCCCGACGTGATGCGCGCCCGCGATGTCGCTGAACCGCTGGCCACCCTTCCGGTCACCGTCGCGGTCGATCCCGGTCGGCTCTCATTCGTGATCCAGGCCGCGGTTTATCGCCGGGACATGCCGGTCGAGACCGTCGACGAGCGGCGTCAGGCGTTCAAAGGCATGGTCGGGGTCGTCATCCACATGGACGAATTGATGGGCAATCTCCTGGGACCGCAATTCGGCTCCGGATTTCACCTGACGGTCCACGACGCCGGATTTTCCAATACCGCGACCCGCGCCTGATCCGCCGCAATTGTCCGTGTCGTTGTTTGATCTATCGCATGGCGGACCACTGTTGTTTGCCGTATGCTCAAGCGCCGTGATGACGAGATATCTTCTTATCCTGTTGCTTCTTTCCGTATCGTGGGCACGGGCCGCCGAACCGCTTGCCACGGCGGCGGCCGAATATCGCGATGTGGGGGAAATCTATACCGCGGACGGCACTCTGGAAGCGGTGAAGCAATCGACGGTCGCAGCGCAGATTTCCGGGCGCGTCGTGGAAGTGCGCTTCGATGTCGGTGATCACGTCAGGAAGGGCGAGGTCATCGTGCGTATCGACGAGCGCGAGGTCAGCGATGCGCTGGCGGGCACGCAGGCGCAGCTCGCGCAGACCAGGGCGACGCTCACCAATGCGCAGGCGCATTACGAGCGCACGCGCGAACTTTTCAATCAGAAATTCGTGAGCCAGGCCGCGCTCGACAATGCGCTGGCCGGCTATCGCGCCGCGCAGGCGCAGCTCGAAGCGGCCGCGGCCGCCGCCAGCCAGGCTGCGACGGTCAAGAGCTTCGCGACCGTCACGGCGCCCTACAGCGGGATGGTTGCGGCGCGCCACGTCGAACTGGGCGAGACCGTGACGCCGGGCAAGCCGCTCATGACGGGTTTCGATCCGAACGATCTGCGCGCGGTGGCGGACCTTCCGCAGATCCGCGTTGGCCGTATCGAAAAGGACGCGGCGGTGGAAGTGGAGTTTCCCGCGCTCGACCAGCGCGTGCGGGCGCGCGCCGTGACGGTGTTGCCGACGGCGGACGCGCGCACGCATACGACGCGCGTGCGTGTCACGCTGCCGCACTACGTGAAAGGGACCTATCCGGGAATGTATGCGCGCATGCACTTTACCGTCGGGCGCGCGCGCAGGCTGGTCATTCCGGCAAGCGCCGTTGCGCGGCGCACCGAGGTCACCGCCGCCTATGTGGTATCCGACAACAACCAGATCCAGTTCCGGCAGATCCGGATCGGCGAAACGGCCGGGGAAGGGAGCGTGGAAGTGCTCGCCGGACTGCGGTCGGGCGAGAAAGTCGCGCTCGAGCCGGTCAAGGCCGCGATCGCGATGAAGAACAAGCAGGAGCAGCGATAAGCGAACGGGGCTGCCGCGAAGCCGCCCGGCGCGCGGCGCCGTTCCGCCAACAGTCATGGGCATTTCCGGACGGATCACCCGCTTTTTCCTGCACGCGCAGATCACGCCGCTGCTTGCGCTGATCGCGTTCCTGCTCGGGGGGTTCGCGGTGTTGATCACGCCGCGCGAGGAGGAGCCGCAGATCAACGTGACGATGGCGAACGTCATGATCCCCTTTCCCGGCGCGTCGGTGAAGGATGTGGAAAACCTGGTGGCGACGCCGGCGGAACAGGTGGTCGCGCAGGTCTCGGGGATAGAGCACGTCTATTCCGTGTCGAAGCCCGGGCTCGCGATCCTCACGGTCCAGTTCAAGGTCGGGGAAGACCGCATCCAGTCGCTGGTGCGTCTCTACGACACGCTTTATGCCAACCGCGACTGGGTGCCGCCGGAACTGGGTGTGGGCGAGTTCATCGTCAAGCCCACCGGCATCGACGACGTCCCGATCGTCACGCTGACGCTCTGGACCGGGGATCCGCAGCGCGGCGCCTACGAGCTGAAGCAGGTCGCCAATGCCGCGGAAGTCGAGATCAAACGCGTCCCGGGCACCCGCGTCGTGACCACAGTCGGAGGCACGGCGCGCGCGCTGCGGGTGCTGCTCGACATCGAGCGCATGAATGCCTACGGGGTCACCGCCAAAGAGGTGCGCGGCGCGCTGCTTGCCGCGAACACCGCGCTGCCCTCGGGCCGGCTCACCCGCGACAACCGCGAGATACAGGTCGAGACCGGGACCTTTTTCGGCTCGGCAGCGGAGATCGGCGCTCTGGTCGTCAGCCGTGCCGGCGGCCGGCCGGTCTACCTGAGCGATGTGGCGCGCATCGCGGACGGGCCCGAGCAGCCGCAGCATTACGTGCGGCACGGCACGGGAAGCGCGGGATCCGGCCCGCGCGGCGAGTTTCCGGCGGTGACGCTCGCGGTCTCGAAGAAGCCGGGAGAGAACGCGGTGGTGATTGCCGGGCAGGTCATGCGCCGCATCGAAGAACTGAAGGGCGCGATCATTCCCGAAGCAGTGAACGTCGCGCTCACGCGCAATTACGGCGAAACGGCGAACGACAAGGCGCAGAAGCTGATCCAGAAGCTCATCTTCGCGACGCTGTCCGTGATCGCGCTGGTGCTCGTCGCGCTGGGGCGGCGCGAGGCGGTGATCGTCGGCGTGGCGGTGCTGCTTACGCTGGCGGCGACGCTCTTCGCATCATGGGCGTGGGGCTTCACCCTGAACCGCGTATCTCTGTTCGCGCTGATTTTCTCGATCGGGATCCTGGTCGACGACGCGATCGTGGTGGTGGAGAACATCCACCGCCGCAGCGCGCTGTCGGATGCGCCGCTCGCCGAAATCATTCCCGGCGCGGTCGACGAAGTCGGCGGGCCGACGATACTGGCGACGCTGACGGTGATCGCGGCGCTGCTGCCGATGGCGTTCGTCTCCGGCCTGATGGGGCCGTACATGAGCCCGATCCCGATCAACGCGTCGATCGGCATGCTGATCTCGCTCGCGGTCGCCTTCGTCGTCACGCCCTGGCTTGCCCTCAAGCTTGCCGCGAAGGCCCATGCCGCGCCGCACGTTGGGGAAGGCGGAGGGTGGTCGATGCGCCTCTTTTCGCGATTGCTCACGCCGTTTCTGAACGACCGCCGCGGCGCGCCGTGGCGCTGGCTGCTGTGGACCGGCGTCACCATTGCGATTGCGCTCGCAGTATCTCTCACGGCATTCAGGCTCGTGGTCCTCAAGATGCTGCCGTTCGACAACAAATCCGAATTCCAGATCGTGGTCGACATGCCCGCCGGCACCGCGCTGGAGGAGACCGCGCGCGTGCTGCGCGAGATCGGCGCCTGCGTGGCGACCATTCCCGAGGTGACCGATTACCAGATCTATGCCGGGACGGCCGCGCCGATCAACTTCAACGGCCTGGTGCGCCAGTACTACCTGCGCCGCGGGCCCGAGGTTGGCGACATCCAGGTGAATCTTCTGGACAAGCACAAACGCAGCCGCGAAAGTCATGCGATCGCGGCCGCGGCGCGGCCGGGAATCACCCGCATCGCGGAGCGGGCGAATGCGCGCGTGAAAGTGGTGGAAGTGCCGCCCGGGCCGCCGGTGCTCGCGCCGCTCGTCGCCGAGGTGTACGGCCCGGACTATGCCGGCCAGACGAGCGTGGCGAAGAAGCTGCGCGCCGAATTTGGCGCGACTCCCGGCATCGTGGACATCGACGACAGCACGGAAGCCGATGCGGAGAAGATCGTGCTGCGCGTGGACCGCAACAAGGCGGCGCTGCTCGGCGTGCCGCAGAGCGAGATCGTGGCCGCGGTGCGGCTCGCGCTCGCGGGCGACGGGATCACACCCCTGTTCACGGGGACGGCGAGGTTCGAGGTGCCGGTGCGCGTCGGGATTCCCCCGGAGGAGCAGGCGAGCCTCGACCGCCTGCTGCAGCTCAGGCTGCGCGCCGAGTCCGGCGACCTGATCCCGTTATCGGAGCTCGTGCAGACGGTGCGCACGGTGCGCGACAAGACCATCTACCACAAGGACCTGCTGCCGGTGGTGTACGTGGTCGGCGACATGGCGGGAGAACTCGACAGTCCGCTCTACGGCATGTTCGCGATGCGCGACCGCGTTGCCGGCAAGGCGCTCGCGGAAGGCGGCACGCTGCGCGAGTACTTCATTCGCCAGCCTTCGGACCGCTACGCGGGGTATGCGATCAAATGGGACGGCGAGTGGCAGGTGACGTATGAGACTTTCCGGGACATGGGCCTCGCCTACGCGGTGGGACTGATCCTGATTTACCTCCTGGTGGTAGCGCAGTTCCGCTCCTACCTCACGCCGCTCATCATCATGGCGCCGATTCCGCTGACGGTCATCGGGGTCATGCCGGGACACGCACTGCTCGGCGCGCAGTTCACCGCAACCTCGATGATCGGCATGATCGCGCTCGCCGGCATCATCGTGCGCAATTCCATCCTGCTCGTCGATTTCGTCAATCTCGAGGTGGCGCAGGGACGCGATTTTCAGCAGGCGATCGTCCGCGCCGGCGCCACGCGCGCCAAGCCCATCGTCCTGACCGGGCTCGCCGCGATGCTGGGCGCGCTGTTCATTCTCGACGACCCGATCTTCAACGGGCTCGCCGTGTCGCTGCTGTTCGGGATCCTGGTCTCCACGCTGCTCACCCTGGTGGTGATCCCGGTGCTCTACTATGCGGCGCATTGGAGGCGCTTCACGCCTTCGGTGCCGTAGACGGCGGTCCAAATAAAGACGGGACGGCGTGCGCCGTCCCGTTTGCATGCGGTTGCCACAAAAAAAACGGAGAGTTACATCCTCCAGCCGTAGGCGATGCCGAAAGCATTCTGATACATCTTCAGCGACTCGGTGCCGAACGATCCCGGGAAGCCCATGCCGTTCACGAGCGGCGTGATCGCGGAGGGCCCGGTCACGGTATTGCTGAGCGCGCGCATGTAGGAAAACGACAACTCGCCTCCGGTCGCGGTCTTGTAGGTCATGCCCAGGGTGAGGTGCGTTTCGATCACGCCCGGGGCGATGATATTGAAGGAAATGTCGTTCATCGAGCTCTCGATCGGCGACTTGCCGTAGCTGATGCCGCCGCGGAACGTCAACGTCTTGCTGTGCTCGTATTCCAGACCGAGCTTGTAATAGGTGCGGTTCTGCCAGCGGAAGCCGGAGCCGCACGCCGAACCCAGCGGGCAGTTGACGGGATCGAGGATGGAATTCAGCACGCCGTTGCCGACCGACTTCACCTCGTTGTAATTGATGCGCTGGATGTCGAAGGCGACCTGCACCTTGGGCGTGGCCTTCACCGCGATGCCGACGTTGTAGTTCTCGGGGATGTCGAATCCGCCCTGTTCCGCGAACAGCCCGCGATAGCCGTCGAACTCGCTCATGCTCATCTTCGACGCGTAGGCGGCGCCCAGCGTTACCGTGTCGGACAGCTTGCCCAGCCAGCCGATGCGCACACCCCAGCCGGTGGACTCGTCATAGCCGAGATTCGTGACATTGGCGGGCGCGCTGCTGATCCCCTGAAAGGCCTGCAGGCCGTCCACCTTGAAGCGTTGATAGGCGAAGAGCGGCGCGATGCCGATGGCGTTATTCGGGTTCAGCTTGAAGGCCACCGTCGGCGCTACGATCAACTGCATCATGTCCACGCCCAGCCGGCCGCAGCCGAGCAGCATGTTGGCCTGCGCGGTGCCGCAGGGGGCGAACGGCGGGCCGGCGAGCGGCGCGTTGAAATCGGTATTCATGCCGCCGTTGCCATACACCGTCACGCCGAGCGACAGGTTGGGGTTGATCATGCGGTTGTAGCCGAATTCCGGAATGATGAAGTACTGGCTGTCGCTATCCGCGTTGCCGTTGTAAAAGCCGCCGAACGCGGTCTCTCCCTGCCGCGACACGGAACGGCGCGGGTTGAAAAGGTCCGCGCCGAAATCGATGCGGTTGCCGACGAACACCATTTTCGCCGGGTTGACCGCTCCGCCCATCGCATCGGCGACCACCGCGGTCGAGGCGCCCGCCATGCCTTTCGCCTTGATGCCGTAGCCGTGCTGGAAATACCCCGTAGTGGCCGAGGCGAGCCCCGGCGTAAGACAGCCGGCGGCGATCAGCCCGGCGACCAGCTTGCGTGCTTGCATATACTCCCCCTTCTCCTTTTGGTGTGTGCTTCAGAGCCGCGTGCGCGGCGGTTTCAGATAAACAGACTCACATCGGCATCCTTCGCCATCGGCAGGAAAGACGCCGCGCCGACGTATTCCTTGACTTCGGGAATGAAGTCGTCGCGCGTGAACCCGAAGAGATCCACCGTCATCTGGCAGCCGATCAGGTTCGCCCCGGCCTCCAGGCACAGCGAGCGCAACTCGGCGATTTCGGCCACCCCGTTGTTCTTGATGGTCTGCTTCATCAACGCGGTCGCGAGCGACTCGAAGCCCGGGATCGATGCCTGGACGATGTTGGGAATGTTCCAGTTGATGTCGCGGAACCACTTCGGCCCGAAGGGCATCTTCATCGGCATGCCGGGGTTGCCGAGCGGGCAGATCTTGAGGTCGGACAGGTCCTTGCGCAGCAGTTGCAGGCCGTAGAACGTGAAAAATACGGACACGTTCCATCCCAGCGCCGCTGCGGTCGAAGCGAGGATGAACGGCGGATAGGCCCAGTCCAGCGTGCCCTTGGTGGCGATGATGGTCATCGCGGGCGTTTTGTTCTGCTCGATCTCCGCGAGTTTCTTCGGGAGCAGCGCGTCCAGCCGTTCGTTGATGATCTGATCGATGCGCGAGGTATCGACGGTGTCGGGCATCCCAGTCTCTCCTTTGGTTTGTGGTGGTGGGTCGCGCGACCTCGCGCGCAACCGGCCTGCTGGTCTTTTTTGCAATCGCCAGCGTTAAAGTAAGATTAGTATCGTCTAATATTAAAATTTTATCAAATAGCGATTGGCCTTTGGGTTCCGGCTCCCGGCGTGGGTCTCGCGTGCAAATTTGATCTTCATGTGGATGCTGCCAGTTCAGGCATTATCGAGCCTGACCCCATGCGTACGCCTGACGCTAAAAAGTATCGGCCTCGATCGGCGGCGCACGGTTGACATGGATCAATATTCTGTTTCTTTTCGCGGGGTTAAATGAGGTTTGCCGGCTTGCCAGGAGGGGCGAAGGAGGCGCCGCATCAACGGCTCGTGAGGCAGCGCCCGCCGGCGGGATGTGCCGGGCTGCGACGGGGCGCGAAAAGGAAATGCTTGAGTTTGCAAGAGGCCCCGCGCTCGAGGGTTCGCTCGCGATTCTTGTCGTCGGAACCCTCAGGCGGATTTTTCAGGGCCGGGCGTAACGAGCCCGGTGGTCGGCGAACTGGGCGTCGCGGAATAGAGCTTTTTCGGCATGCGCCCGGCGAGAAACGCTGCGCGCCCGGCTGCGACGGCCTTTTTCATCGCCGAGGCCATCAGCACCGGGTTCTTCGCCGCCGCGATCGCGGTATTCATCAGGACGCCGTCGCAGCCCAGTTCCATCGCGATCGCCGCGTCCGAAGCCGTGCCGACGCCGGCGTCGACCAGCACCGGCACCCTGGCGTTCTCGATGATGATCTGCAGGTTCCACGGATTGAGGATGCCCATGCCGGAGCCGATCAGCGAGGCGAGCGGCATCACCGCGACGCAGCCGATATC
>JACQOJ010000080.1 GCA_016202605.1 Betaproteobacteria bacterium | reverse complement strand
GACGTCAAGGTCACGGCCCGGGACCTGCTCGATTTCCAGCCGGAGAAGCCGGTTACCGAGGCCGGGTTGCGCAACAATATCAGCGTCGGCATCCAGTACATCGGCGCCTGGCTCGCGGGCAACGGCTGCGTTCCGGTATTCAACCTGATGGAAGACGCGGCTACCGCCGAGATTTCCCGCTCCCAGATCTGGCAGTGGATTCGCAGTCCCAAAGGCGTGCTCGACGATGGCCGCAAAGTGACCCGGGAACTCGTGCGCAAGCTGCTCCCGGAGGAACTCGCGAAAGTGCGCGCATTGCTCGGAGAACCCGGCTGGAGCGCGGGAAAGTACGACGAAGCCGCCAGGCTTTTCGAGCAGATCACGACCGGCGACGATTACGTCGACTTCCTCACGTTGCCCGGATATGAGTGGCTCACGCGCGATCTGCCCGTAGCCGTCGCGGCGTAGGCCCCGCGCGGGATCTGCCGGCGACGCCCGCCGCTCGCGCAGGGGGTATTTTTCGCACACTGGCAGCATCGATGGCGCGCGTCATTCTGTTCAACAAGCCCTACGGCGTGCTGTGCCAGTTCACTGGCGGCAGCGGGCGCGCCACGCTCAAGGACTATCTGCCCGTGCCCGATATTTACCCGGCGGGCCGCCTGGACGCCGACAGCGAAGGCTTGCTGGTATTGACCGACGACGGGCGGGTGCAGCACCGTATCACCGATCCACGCCACAAGCTGCGCAAGACATATTTCGTCGAAACAGAAGGCAACCCGTCCGCCGCGGCGCTGGCGCGGTTGCGGTCGGGCGTCGCTCTGGGCGACTTCACCACGCAGCCTGCCACAATACGGACCGTGCAGGCTCCGATCTGGCTATGGCCGAGGACACCCCCGGTGCGTTTCCGCCGGCACATCCCGACATCCTGGCTGGAAATCACCCTCACGGAAGGCAAGAATCGGCAAGTGCGGCGCATGACCGCAGCGGTCGGGCATCCCACGCTGCGCTTGATCCGTTGCCGTGTCGGCGGATGGACTCTTGAAGGTCTTGCCCCAGGTCATTGGCGAGAGGTGGACGCCTCTGACGCTTTCCCTCACGGCTCCCGTGGGCCGGACTGACAGCCGTCAGTCGTCACCCCGTAATTTCAACCTGCTGTATTTAATGCATTTTCTTGGAAGAGCGGGGCGTTGGACTGCCTCGCCGAGCTATCGCGCCGACCTTACGCCAAGCTGTCAACCGATCGGCGGGAGAGCCGTTATTGGCGGTGACCGATTGATGCGGTCGTGTATTGCACAAACCAACTGTTCAACTCACCAAGAGGACCTATCATGCACAAACTCCTGTCGACCCTGATGGCTGCCGTCTTCGCCGCTGTGACCGTGACCCCGGTTGCGTTCGCCGCCGAGAAGAAGGAAGAGAAGAAAGAACAGAAGAAGGAAGTCAAGAAAGACACGAAGAAAGGCGCGAAGAAGAGCGAAAAGAAAGAAGAGAAGAAGTAATCTCCCTTTCTCAACCGGAAAAGGCAGGGTCTCAGCCCTGCCTTTTCTATTTTCCGACCGCGTCGCCTGCGGATGACGGTAATGTCCCGGCCGGCCCGGATGGCCTGCCTTGCCGTCGATAAGCTCCGGAATTCCGTGATGACGTTGCCATGCTCCTGCTTTTCGGCTAGGCTAGCCGTGCTCCTGCGAGCTTTCGGCGGTGGCTCGCCGCCGGGATGATCAATAACTAGCCCTATGGGAGGATGCCATGAAGAAACTGCTAGCGGCGATTTTTGCCGGGATGTTCGCTCTGACTTCGACCGCGGTGGTGATCGCCGCCGAGAAGAAGGACGAGAAGAAAACGGAGAAGAAGAAGGAACAGAAGAAAGACAAGAAAGACAAAAAAGACAAAAAAGACAAGAAGTAGATCGTTTTTCCCTCAGATACTGAAAGGCGGGGCCCTCTCCGCCTTTTTGTTTGTACATGGCGGGCGGGTCCCGCTTTCTCCTGCGCTAAAATAGCGCCATGAGCAGAAAAGATCCGGTCTGGAAACCCTCTCGTTCACCACTCGGCGTGGCGAGACCATGACACAAAAGCGCATCGTCGTCGGCATGTCCGGAGGAGTGGATTCCTCGGTGGCGGCCCTGCTGCTGAAGCGCCAGGGCTACCACGTCACGGGACTCTTCATGAAGAACTGGGAGGACGACGATACTGACGAGTACTGCGCGTCGCGCGAGGATCTCGTCGACGCGGCCGCCGTCGCCGACCGGATAGGCATCGAGATCGACGCGATCAATTTCTCCGCCGAGTACAAGGAACGCGTTTTCAGCGAGTTTCTCCGCGAATACCAGGCCGGCCGCACGCCGAATCCGGACGTCCTGTGCAATGCGCAGATCAAGTTCAGGGCTTTCCTGGACCACGCGCTCGCACTTGGCGCCGACTGCATCGCCACGGGCCATTACGCGCGCGTCAGGGAAATCGACGGCCTTTTCCAGTTGCTGAAAGCCGAGGACGGCACCAAGGATCAGAGCTACTTTCTCTATCGCCTGAATCAAACGCAGCTCGCCAGGACGCTCTTTCCGCTGGGCGGCATCTACAAGCGCGAAGTGCGTGAAATCGCCCGCCGGGAAGGCTTGCCCAACCACGACAAGAAGGACTCGACGGGTATCTGTTTCATCGGCGAACGGCCGTTCCGGGAGTTCCTGAATCGCTACCTGCCGGCCAATCCCGGTGATATCTGCAGTCTCGAAGGCGATGTCGTAGGCCGCCACATGGGTCTCATGTACCACACCATCGGGCAGCGCCAGGGTCTCGGCATCGGCGGCCGCCGCGACGGGGACGGCGACGCGTGGTATGTCGCCGGGAAGGATCTTCCGCGCAACCGGTTGATCGTGGTTCAGGGACACGATCATCCGGCGTTGCTCGCGGAGCGTCTGGTGGCGACCGATCTCAGCTGGATCAGCGGAACGGCACCCCACTGCCAGTGGGTATATGGCGCGAAAATCCGCTACCGCCAGAAGGACGCGCCGTGCACGCTCAGCAGGGTCGACGGCGGACATTGCGCCATAGAATTCGCCGAACCACAGTGGGCGGTCACCCCGGGCCAGTCGGCCGTCCTCTACGAAAGCCAGGTGTGCCTGGGAGGCGGCATCATCGAATCGAGCGAGAAGGCGCGTAACGGCGCACGCAGCGACACCCGTTGTCCGCCCGACACCGTCAAATTCAACGATGAATGACGGCCGCACGATTCATGATGCAGCTTGACGCCCGCGCAACGCGCGGAGTACGCTTGGACAACCATGGGCACCGTCACTGACAAGTTCACGCTATTCACCCAGCCCGGGTGAAGCTCCTGTCTCAGGGCGAAAGAGTTTCTTTCGAAAAAAGGCATAGACTGCGAGGTGGTCGACGTGCTCAACGACCCCGCGGGCATGCAGCGCCTCCTCGGCTACGGCGTGCGCAATCTTCCGGTCGTCGCCAAGGGCGACCAGTTCGTCTTCGGCCAGAATCTCGAGGACGTCGCCGAATTCGTCGGACTCGTCGGAACCGGCCATACGCCGCTGCCCCCCGAGCAGCTCATCACGAAATGGGTCAACGTGCTGCGCGCGGCCGAGCGCTACATCCGGCAGCTCCCCGCGGCACGTTTGTCCGAGCGCGTGATCGAGAACCGCGACCGGTCGATCCGGCTGCTCGGCCATCACGTGTTCCGCATCGGCGAGGCCTACCTGGAAACGGTAATCGACGGCGTGGAGTACAGCAACAACCTCGCTACGATTCCGCCGCAGGAGGGCTCGTTCACCACCGGCGAAGAGATCGCGCGCTACGGGGAAAACGTGGTCGCGCGCCTGCAGCAATGGTGGAATGCCCTGTCCGATCGCGGCTGCCAGTCGAAGGTCAAGACCTACTATGGCATGCAGTTGATGCACCAGTTGTTCGAGCGGTGCACCTGGCACTCCGCGCAGCATGCACGGCAACTGATCGCCGTGCTCGAGCGCATGGGCATCGAACCCGACGGCAGGCTCACCGCCGAGGACCTGGCGGGCCTGCCGCTTCCGGAAAGACTCTGGGAATAGAGCGCCCCGCTATCGCGGTTCGATGCGGGCTTCCTTGACGAGCTTCGCGTACTTCGCGAGATCGCGCTTGATCACCTGCGCGAATTCCTCCGGTGTATTCCCGACAAGGTCGTTCCCCGCGCGCGGTCCGATCCGGTCGATCACGTTCTTGTCCTTAAGCGCCTTTACCATCGCCTGATGCAGTTTGCTGACGATGGCTTTGGGTGTTCCCCCGGGCGCGACGATGGCCTGCCACTGCGTGATCTCGTAGCCCTTGAGCCCGAGCTCGTGCATCGTGGGAACATCGGGGATCGCTTCGGAACGCTTGAGCGCCGTAACCCCGATCGGCTTGAGCCGGCCCGCCTTGATGTGCGGCACCGCCGTCACCACCGTATCGAACATGTAGCTGGTCTGCCCGCCCAGCAGCGAGGCCAGCGCGACCGCGCTCCCCGTGTACGGCACGTGGATCGCCTTCGTCTGCGTCATCAGGTTGAACAACTCGCCGGCGAGGTGATTGCCTCCGCCGATCCCCGTCGAGCCGTACGTCATCTGGCCGGGTTTCGCCTTCAGCATCGCCACGAATTCCTCGAGACCCTTCACCGGCATCGCGGGCGGAACCACCAGCACATACCAGTACACCGTGCCCTGCGAGACCGGAGCGAAATCCTTGATCGGATCGTAAGGCACGTTCTTGTACAGATTGGGGTTCACCGTCATCGGACCGCTGTTGCCGAGCAGCAGCGTATAGCCGTCCGGGCTGGCCTTCGCGACGAGCGCCGTGCCGATTCCGCCGTTGGCGCCGGCACGATTGTCGACGACGATCGTCTGTCCGAGTATTTCCGACATCTTCTGACCGACGGTGCGCGAATAGATGTCGGCGCCGCCGCCCGGGTTATAGGGGCAGACGAGCCGGATCGGCCGCGTGGGATAATCCTGCGCACCGGCACCGGCCAGCCACATCGCGGCGAGGCACGCGAGACCCCGTTTCACTACCCGTTCCATGGCGTTTCCTCCTTATGATGCCGCCCTGTTCCGGGCGGCTTGACAGGTCCGATCTGACCTGCTGCGCGCAAAACGTCGCGCCTGCGCGCGGCCTGACTCACGCACCCGCCCCTGGGCACAATTCGTCGGACGCGGCCGGGTTCGGGCG
Source organism: Betaproteobacteria bacterium (assembly GCA_016202605.1). Classification (GTDB taxonomy): domain Bacteria; phylum Pseudomonadota; class Gammaproteobacteria; order Burkholderiales; family SG8-41; genus DSOT01. The sequence continues at coordinate 7,409 of JACQOJ010000080.1, read as the reverse complement.
ATGACGGCTTCTGGATCTGCATCGTGGACGCCGGAACCGGCGTCACGCGAGAAAAACGCGGCAAGAATAGCATAGTTCCGCCGACTTGCGCTAAACTCAAGCGCTCCACCGGCATTGTTCGTCACCATGTTCATCCCGCGCAATTCCGTGCCACCGAAAAAACGCAAGGTTGGCCTGCGTTACCCGCCCCCATGTTGAGGACGGCTGCTGCCGCGCGGCGCGCGCTGCCTTCGGTTGACCGCCTGCTCAAGCTGGAAGCGGTCGCGCTTCTTGTCTCCCGCTACGGCCGCCCGCTCGTAGTCGAGACGATCCGCGCGTTGCTCGATGAGCGGCGCGCCGCAACGGCGGATGCGTCCGTCGCTTCGCGCTTCGACGAAAGCGGGTTCATGGCCGCGTGCACGGCCCGTCTGCACCGCGAGACGGCGCCCTCGCTCAAGCCGGTCTTCAACCTCACCGGCACGGTGCTGCACACGAACCTCGGACGCGCGCTCATGCCGGAGACGGCAGCCCGGGCGGTGACCCGGGCGATGACGCGCCCGGTCAATCTGGAATTCGATCTGGGCGGCGGCGCGCGCGGCGAGCGCGACAGCCACGTCGAGCGCTGGCTGCGGAAGTTGACCGGCGCCGAATGCGCTCTCGTGGTCAACAACAACGCCGCCGCGGTTTATCTCGCGTTGAACACGCTCGCGCTGAAAAAAGAGGTGCTCGTTTCCCGCGGCGAGCTGATCGAGATCGGCGGCGCCTTCCGCATGCCCGACATCATGGCGCGGGCAGGCTGCAAATTGCTGGAAGTCGGGACCACCAACCGCACCCATCTCAAGGATTTTGCGCAGGCGGTTTCGGCACGTACCGCCGCGATCATGAAAGTGCATACCAGCAACTACGCGATCCAGGGTTTCACCTCCGCCGTACCCGAGCCCGAACTTGCGGCGCTCGCGCGCGAGCGTGGCGTGCCGTTCATCGTCGACCTCGGCAGCGGAATGCTGGTGGATCTGGAACGCTACGGCCTGCCCCACGAACCCACGCCGCGCGCAGCGCTGAGCGACGGCGCGGATCTCGTCACATTCAGCGGAGACAAGCTGCTCGGCGGTCCGCAGGCGGGGCTCATCGTCGGGAAGCGCGAGCTCATCGCCCGCCTCAGGAGGAATCCGCTGAAGCGCGCCCTCCGGGTCGACAAGATGACGCTTGCCGCATTGGAAACAGTCCTGCGGCTCTACATGAATCCCGAGCGTCTCGCAGCCCAGTTGCCCACGCTGAGATTATTGACGCGCCCGCTTCCGGATATCCAGGCGCAAGCCGAGCGCGTGCTGCCACATGTTGTCGCGGCGCTCGACGGAACGGCCGAGGCCAGGGCAATCACTACCCACAGCCAGATCGGCAGCGGATCGCTCCCGGTGGACCTGCTGCCGAGCGCGGGCATCGCCATAACCGGCACCGGCAAGAGGCGCGGCTCCCTCGCGGAGAGAATTTCGGCGGCTTTGCGGGCGCTTCCGGTTCCCGTCATCGGTCGCATCAAGGACGGCGCGTTCATCATGGACCTGCGCTGCCTCGACGATGAAGCGGAGTTCATCGGCCAGCTTGGCCGACTGAAAATCGACAGGGTTTAGCCACAGGGAACACAGAGGTCACAGAGGAAATCCTTGAACTGTCATGACGCCGAGAGCTCAATTTGCTCCTTGCATGATGGGTTTTGATTTTTGACCGGGGAATGACCGAGTGATAGTTGCGACCGCGGGACACATCGATCACGGTAAGACCACGCTGGTCAGGCGCCTGACGGGCGTCGACACCGATCGCCTGCCGGAGGAGAAAGCGCGCGGCATTTCGATCGACCTGGGCTTCGCCTACCTGCCGCTCACCGACGGCGGCGTGATCGGCTTCGTGGACGTGCCGGGGCACGAGCGCTTCATCCGCAACATGCTCGCGGGCGTGTGCGGCATAGACTTCGCCCTGCTGGTCGTCGCGGCCGACGACGGCGTCATGCCGCAGACGGTCGAGCACCTCAACATCCTGGATCTCCTGAACGTCACGCGCGGCGTGACCGTCATCACCAAGTCCGATCGCGTTGACGAGTCGCGCGTGCGCCAGGTCGCCGACAACGTGAGGGGCTTGCTTGCGGCGTCCGCGCTTGCCGCCATTCCGGTGCTGGCAGTGTCCGCCGTCACCGGCGCCGGAATCGAGGAACTGCAGCGCCTGCTGTCGAAAGAATCGGCGGAACTGACCCGGCGCCGATCCGCGGGACAGCGCTTCCGGCTCGCCATCGATCGCGCCTTCACCGTCGCGGGCAGCGGCACCGTCGTTACCGGAACCGTGTTCAACGGAGCCGTGAAGACCGGCGACAAGCTGACCCTTTCCCCCGCCGGCGCAACGGTGCGGGTTCGGGGCATCCAGATTCAGGGAACGGCGGCGGCGGAGGCGCGCGCGGGACAGCGTTGCGCGCTCAATCTCAGCGGCGCCGACCTCGAATCGGTACGGCGCGGCGACTGGGTCCTCGACGAAGCGCTGCATCAACCGACGCAGCGCATCGACGCCCGCGTCACCGTGCTCGCCTCCGAGGCGCAGCCGGTCAAACACTGGATGCCGGTTCACATGCATCTCGCCACCGCCGATGTCACCGCGCGGATCGCCATCCGCCGCGGAGACGCCGTCGCGCCGGGGGCTTCGGCCATCGTGCAACTCGTGCTCGACAAGCCCATCGGCGCGCTTCACGGCGACCGCTTCATCCTGCGCGACCAGTCGGCGAGCCGCACGGTAGGCGGCGGCATCGTGATCGACCCGTTTGCCCCCGCCGGGCGCCGCAGCAGCCCGGCGCGGCTAGCCGAACTCGCCGCGCTGGAAGAATCCACGCCGGAGGCGGCGCTCAACGCGCTCGGCAGGATTGCGATTTCCGGTGTCGACCTCGCACGATTCGAAAGGACTTTCAACCTGACCCCGGACCGCGCCGCCGAAATTTATGCGGCGGCGGACATCGTCGCGGTGGGGAAGGACAGTCGCATCGGCGTGCCGCGGGCATCCTACGCCGATTTGCGCGAGAAGGTGATCGCCGCGCTCGCCGCGTTTCATCGCCAGACGCCGCAGGCGTTGGGCAAGGACAGCGAAACGCTGCGCGCGGAGCTCGCGCCGCGGCTTCCCGCGCCGGTGTTCGGCTCACTGCTGCGCGAGCTCGCTGACGAACGCAGACTGGAGGTGAGCGGGTCCGTCGCGCGGCTTCCCGGGCACGACGCAACCTCGAATCCGGCCGACGAAAAACTGTGGCAGACGATACGCCCGGCGCTGGAAGCAGGTGGATTCACGCCGCCGCCCTTGCCCGACCTCTCGGCGCGTTTAAGGCTCAAGGAGGCGGTCGTGAAGGATTTTCTGCACCGGAAGGCGAAAAGCGGGGAAGTCATGAGAGTGACCGCCGATCGCTTCTACCCGCGCCCGACGCTCGCCGCTCTCGCGGCCATCGCGCAGGCCACGGCGCGCGCGCAGGCGAACGGCATGTTCACCGCCGCGCAGTACCGGGACGCGACCGGCGTGGGCAGGAGCCTCGCGATAGAGATCCTCGAGTTTCTCGACACGCTCGGCATCACCCAGCGCATCGGTGATGCCCGCAAGATGCGCAAGGACTTCGTGCCGCTGCTCGGTCCCGCGGATCCACCCGTGAAACCGGCACCCCCGGCGACAGCGGCGCCCAAGGCCGCGGGGGCCGCAAGAGCGCGGCCTGCGCAGCATTACAAACGTTGAAAGGACGTCTCGTGTCAGGGAAGACGTATGATGTGCTCGTTGTAGGCGAAGGGATCAGCGGCCTCACTGCAGCTCACGCGCTGGCGCAGCGCGGCCTTGCGGTGGCGACGCTCGAAGCGCAGCTTTTCGGCGGCCTGGTCATCAACGTCAACGAACTCGAACCGGCGCCCGACGGACGCAAGATCTCCGGCGCGGAATTCGCCTCGGAGCTGATGGAAGCGAATGCCGGGCTCGGTGTAACCAGTATCCAGGCGGCCGTGACGAAGCTCGCCGACGGAGGCGGAATCAAACGGCTGGAGACCGGCGCCTCGACCTGCGAGGCACGCCAGGTCGTGCTCGCCTCCGGCGCCAGATTGAGAAAGCTCAACGTGCCCGGCGAGGCGGAATTCGAGGGCCGGGGTGTCTCGCAATGCGCCGACTGCGACGGGCCGATGTACCACGACGAACGCGCGGTGGTCGTCGGCGGCGGTGATTCCGCTTTGCAGGAAGCCCTGGTGCTCGCGCATTTTTGCAGCAAGGTTTACATCATTCATCGCGGCCGGCAGTTTCGTGCGCGGCAGCATTTCGTGGACCAGGTTCTTGCCAGCGACAGAATCTCCGTGCTGTGGAACGCAGCGGTCGAGGAAATTTCGGGCGGCAAGATGGTCGAGTGGGCGCGCATCAGGCACACGGACGGACGTATGGAAGAGCTCCCGTGCGCCGGTGTCTTTGCGTACGTGGGACTCATGCCCAACGCCGACTATCTCCCGCCGGAAATCAGGCACGACGAGGCGGGCTTCGTCGTTACCGGTGATACGCTGGAATCCACGCTGCCGGGCGTGTGGGCGGTGGGTGCGCTGCGCCACGGCTACTCGGGACTGCTGAGCGACGCCATCGCGGAGGCGCGGCGCGCGAGTGAAGCGATCGTGGCGCGGCTCACATAGTGGAACGCGTGGCCCGCATCGGCGCGCCGCGATTTACAATACGGCTGCGGGCCGCGCACGCGCAGCCGGCGGGACGGTCATAACGGAAGGGAATCGCCCCCGGTGGGGCGGCCGGACTTCAAACCCGGTAGGGGCCGCTGGCGGTCCTGTGTGGGTTCGACTCCCACTCTCTTCCGCCAATCCTGTTTTGCGGAGCGTTCATCCGAAACCCGCAAAGCGCCGCACCGGCCTTTCGACAGGGACAGCCACGATGGACGAGATCAGGATTCTGTCACCCACCGGTGTATGCGGCTCGGGCTTTCTTGAATCCTCGTTCGAGAGCGCCCTGAACCAGAACCCGCACGTCATCGGCTGCGATGCCGGTTCCACCGATCCCGGTCCCGAGTACCTCGGATCGGGCCGCACGGCGTTTCCCCGCGACGCCATCCGGCGCGACCTGCGCCTGATGCTGCTGGGCGCGAGAAAACTGAAGATACCGCTTCTGATCGGCTCCGCGGGCACCGGCGGCAACGACATCCAGCTTGAGCTGGTTCACGGCCTCGTGCGCGACATCGCGGCTGCGGAGGGACTCGAGTTCAGGCTGGCCCTCGTGCATTCGGAGCAGGACAAGACTTATCTCAGGGGGCGGCTGCGCGCCGGGCGCATCAAACCCCTGCATCCGGCGCCGCCATTCGACGAAGCCGTGATCGACCGCAGCGAGCACATCGTGGGCATGATGGGTGCGGAGCCATTCATGCGCGCGCTGGAGGCCGGCGCCGACGTGGTGCTCGCCGGACGCGCGAGCGATACGGCGATTTTCGCCGCGCTGCCGGTCATGCGCGGATTTCCCGAGGGCATGGCATGGCACGCCGCAAAAATTCTGGAATGCGGGGCGGCGGCGGTCGTCAACCGCAAGACGCCGGACTGCATGTTCGCGTGGGTGCGCAGGGATCACTTCCGGGTCGAGGCGCCCGATCCCGGCCTGCGCTGCACGCCGCAGAGCATCGCCTCGCACAGCCTCTACGAGAACGCGGATCCGTTCAGGCTCGTGGAGTGCTCCGGAACCCTCGACCTGACCAGCGCGCGGTATGAGGCGGTGAGTGAACGCGCCGTGAAAGTCTCCGGCAGCGAATTCATTCCCGCCACGCGCTACACGGTGAAACTGGAGGGCGCGGAGAAAGCGGGTTACCAGAGCATTCTCATCGGTTCGATCCGCGATCCGTTCATCATCCGCCAGATAGACGACTGGACGTCGCGGCTTGCGGAGAAGATTCACGCGCGCGTCCGGATGGTCTATGGCGATCGCCTGCGGCCGGACGATTATGTGTTCAATGTCCGGATCTACGGCAAGAACGGCACCATGGGCCCGCTCGAGCCGGTGACGGAAATCCGCTCGCACGAACTGTGTCTGGTCTTCGAGGCAACGGCGCCGACCCAGGAGATCGCCAGCACCATCGCCGGCATCACGCGCCACCAGGCCCTGCACCTTCCGATTCCGGAGTGGAGCGGCCTCATCACGGCGATCGCCTGTCCCTACAATCACCTCGATCGCGGCGCGGTCTACCGCTTCAACATGAATCATGTCGTGGAACCGGACGACCCGTGCGAGATGTTCCCGATGGAAGTTGTCGAAATCGACGGCGCCCGGGAAGGGAAGGCGGCTGCATGACCGCGCTCGCCAAGCTCGCAAGATTGATCCGCAGCAAGAACGCCGGCCCGTTCGAGCTCACGTTCGACATCATGTTCGACGATCTGGCGACGTACGAGCGCGTGAAGCGCTCCGGAGCGATCAGCCGCGAAGTCGTGGCGGCGCGCTACCGTCTGCCGGCCGATCAGGTCAGGTTCTTCTACTGCGATCCCGCGCTCGCGATCAAGGCCTCGATTCCCCGCCCCTTCTTCCAGGGCGATCTGCGCGACAGCGACGGACACGGCGGCCAGCAGTACGCGCCCCTGATGGATATCGAAATTCCATGAGCCCGCAAGCGTGGAATTAGCCTTGGTTAAATCGTCCTCGCGAAGGCGGGGACCCGATTTACGTTTCCGAATATCCCGGAATCCCGCCTGCGCGGGAATGACGCAAACTTTTCTTGATCAGAGCTTCCCTGGATGCGCCGGCGCAGGACTGCGCCAGGCGATCACTACAACAAGGAAGAAACGCATGCTGTCCATGCCGAAGAAAGCCAGCTTCACCCTGGGCCTCGCCTGCCTGCTCTGCGCCACGAGCGCCGGGGTGTCCGCGCAGACGTACCCGGCGAGACCCGTCCGGCTCATCGTTCCTTTCGCGCCGGGCGGCGGGACCGACATCACCGCGCGCGCCAGGTCGAGACCCGGTGCGCTCAATTTCGGGTCGTCCGGGACCGGCGGGCTCTCCCACCTCGCCGGAGCGCTTTTCTCCAATCTCGCCAGGATCGACATCGTGCACGTGCCGTACAAGGGCGGCAATCCCGCGCTGATCGATGTGCTCGCCGGCCAGATCCAGATGCTGTTTTCGACGCTGCTGCAGGCGAACCCGCACTTGAAATCGGGCACGCTGCGCGCGCTCGCGGTCACCACTGCCAAGCGTTCGCCTGCGGCGCCGCGACTGCCCACGATGCAGGAAGCAGGTGTCGCCGGATATGAAGTGACGCAGTGGTACGGGATCGTCACGGCAGCCAGGACGCCTCCGGCCGTCATCGCCAGGCTGAGCAGGGAGATCATGCAGATCATGCACGAGCCGGACGTCAAGGGTCGGCTTGCCGCCGACGGTTCGGAAGCCGTGGGCAGCACCCCGGAGCAGTTCGG
>JACQOJ010000079.1 GCA_016202605.1 Betaproteobacteria bacterium | reverse complement strand
CTGTCTTGCCCGTGTTGCACTACTCTGTCATTCCCGCGAAGGAGTTGCCGTCTGTCGTGCCCGTGTGGCACTACTATGTCATGCCCGTGTAGACGGGCATCCAATTTGGACTTAAGCGAGGAACTTCAGCCACGGAGAACACAGAGTTCACAGAGAAAATCAACAGACAGAGTGGAGACTAGGTCATCAGGTCTCTGTGCTCTCTGTGGCTATGGATTTATTCCTTGAGGTAGCAGCATGATTCTCGGCTGCATCGCCGATGATTTCACCGGCGCCACCGATCTTGCGAATACCCTCACGCGCGGGGGCATGGCGACCGTGGTCCTGTTCGGTGTGCCGCGCGAGGATCTGGCTGCTCCCGGCGCTGATGCGATCGTGATCGCGCTCAAATCGCGGTCCATCGCCGCTGGCGATGCAGTGCGCCAGTCGCTGGCGGCGCTCACGTGGCTGCAGCAAGCCGGTCCTGGGCCCGCGCCTCGCGAATCCACGGCCATCCCGCAAATCTTTTTCAAGTACTGCTCGACATTCGACTCGACCGATGCCGGAAACATCGGTCCGGTGGCCGAGGCGCTGTTGGCTGCGCTGGGGGAGACTTTCACGATCGCGTGCCCGGCGTTTCCCACCAACAAGCGAACAATCTATCGGGGATATCTTTTCGTGGGCGACGTGCTGCTGTCGGAGTCGAGCATGCGCTATCATCCGCTCACGCCGATGACCGATGCGCTGCTCACGCGCGTGCTGCAGCGCCAGAGCAAGGGGCGCGTCGGGCTGATCGCGTACGACGTTGTCGAGCGCGGTGCCGCGGCGGTGCGCGAGGCGATGGAAAGGTTACACGCCGAGGGTGTGCGGATGGCGATCGTCGATGCGCTGACCGATGCTCATTTGGTTACGATCGGCGCAGCGTGTGCGCGTCTCAAGCTACTGACCGGCGGTTCGGGACTGGCGCTCGGTTTGCCGGAGAATTTTCGCCGTGCCGGCCTGTTGCGCGCGCGGACGGGAGGCGCATTGCCGGCGGTGCATGGTCACGCCGCAGTCATCGCCGGCAGTTGCTCGGCGGCGACGCAGCGCCAGGTCGCGGAGATGAAGCGCCGGTCGCAGTGGTTCGAGATCGATCCCATCGGGCTGCGCGAGGATTCGGCGTCCGCATCTAAAGTGCTGCAGTGGGCGAGGCCGCGTCTCGGGAGGGAACCGATATTGATCTATTCCACTGCCGATCCTGGCGCGGTGGAGAAGGCGCAGGCGGCGCTGGGCCGCGAACAGGCCGGCCGCCTGATCGAGACCGCCATGGGGGAAATCGCCAAGGGACTGGTCGATATGGGGGTGCGGCAATTGGTGGTGGCGGGAGGCGAGACTTCCGGCGCGGTCGCAAGCGCCCTCGGCGTCGAGGGACTGTGGATCGGAGAGGAGATCGACCCCGGTGTGCCGTGGACGTTCAGCCTCGGGGAGCCGCCGCTTGCGCTCGCGCTCAAATCGGGAAATTTCGGAACCGACGATTTCTTCCTCAAGGCGTTTCAGAAGCTGGAGCCGCCGATGAACGCCGATGGTCGATTCGGGGAATGAGGCCGTAAAAAGGATATATGAACATGCCAGGCTACGATGTCGTCGCGGTAGATCCCGACACAGACAGGGTTGCCCGCAATTCCGTCAAGCGCAGTTCCTGCGTTTTTTTGTCGGCGTCCATCGGCGTTCATCGGCGGCTAATGGGAGATTTCGAATGAAGGAAGACGCGCTTCGCGAACAGATCACGCAAACCGGAAAGTCTCTCTATGACCGGGGACTTGCGCATGGCTCGGCCGGCAACGTCAGCGTGAGGCTCGCCGACGGCTGGCTGATGACGCCGACCAATTCCTGCCTCGGCCGGCTCGACCCGGCGCGCATTTCCAGGCTCGACGCGGAAGGGAGGCTGCTCTCGGGCGACAAGCCTTCGAAGGAAACCTTCCTGCACGTCGCGATGTACCGCGAGCGGCCGACGGCGGGCGCGGTGGTGCATCTGCACTCGGCGCACGCGGTCGCGTTTTCATGTCTTGCCGATATCGATCCGGAGAATGCGTTTCCGCCGATCACTGCATACACCGTGATGCAGGTCGGAGAGCTTGCGCTGGTGCCCTATCACCCTCCGGGCGACGAGTCGCTCGCCGAGGCGGTGCGCAAGCTTGCCGGCAGACACCATGCCGTGCTGCTCGCCAACCATGGCCCCGTCGTGGCGGGATCGTCGCTCGATGCCGCGGTCAACGCGATCGAGGAACTGGAGCAAAGCGCGCGAGTCCTATTATTATTGCGTGGCCATCCGGCGCGGCCGCTCACGGCGGAGCAGGTGGCAGAACTCAACCGGCGATTTCCAGGCTGACGATCGTCGAGGCGCCCCGGGAACTGACTGGCCGGCGCGGCTGGTGACCACCGGCAAATCGCGCATTCATTTCAGGAGGAGGCAAGCCATGAACACTTTAGTCATGACGGTCGGCGTGCTCGCGGCTGCGCTGGCTGCGGTGCAGCCGGCGAGCGCCCAGACGACGCTCGATGCAGTGCGCTCGAAAGGCTATGTTCAATGCGGTGTCAATACCGGGCTGGCGGGGTTTTCGCAGCCGGATTCGAAGGGCATGTGGCGCGGGATCGACGTTGACCTGTGCCGTGCCGTATCCGCGGCCGTATTCGGGGATGCGGCTAAGGTCCGCTATACGCCACTTACCGCTCAGCAGCGATTCACCGCGCTGCAATCCGGTGAGGTCGATGTCCTGGCGCGCAACACGACGTGGACTATCACGCGCGACACCAGCCTCGGGTTGAATTTCGTGGGAGTGAACTACTACGACGGCCAGGGGTTCATGGTGCCGAAAAAACTCAACGTGAAGAGCGCGAAACAGTTGAACGGCGCGACGGTGTGCGTGCAACCCGGCACCACCACGGAGCTCAATCTCGCCGACTATTTCCGCGCCAACCGCATGACCTTCAAGCCGGTGGTGATCGAGAAGCTCGAAGAGGTGCTGAACGCATACTTCGCCGGGCGCTGTGACGTGTATACGACCGACGTGTCCGGGCTCGTGGCCGTGCGCGCGTCCCGTGCGCCGAATCCCGCGGATCACGTGATCCTGCCCGAGGTCATTTCGAAGGAGCCGCTCGGTCCGGTCGTGCGCCACGGGGACGACAGATGGTTCGATGTCGTCAAGTGGTCGCTGTTCGCCATGCTGGAGGCCGAGGAGCTGGGTCTCGGTGCCAAAACCATCGACCAGCATCTGAACAGCACCAATCCCTCGATTCAGCGCTTCACAGGCGCGACCGGCGACATCGGGAAGGCGCTCGGCCTGGACAACCGCTGGGCGTACAGCATCGTCAAGCAGGTCGGCAACTACGGTGAGAGCTTCGAGCGCAATCTCGTCCCGCTCGGTTTCGAGCGCGGGCTGAACCGGCTCTGGACGCAAGGCGGACTGATGTACGCGCCGCCGATCCGGTAACGCAGGCCCGGAGTGAAGCTCTCCTTCGGCGATCCGCGTTTCCGGGCGCTCGTCTATCAGGCGGCGGCCATCGGGGCGGCGCTGTTCGTCGCCTGGTATCTCGTCTCCAATACGCTCGCCAACCTGGAAGCGCGCAGGATCGCGAGCGGGTTCGCGTTCCTCGGCCGCGAGGCGGGCTTCGAAATCGGCGAGACATCGTCGATCGCCTATAGCGCCGCAGACAGCTATTTGCGGGCGCTTGCCGTCGGGCTTGCCAACACCTTCCGCGTGGCGTTGATCGGCATCGTGGCGGCCACCGTGCTCGGCACGGTGATCGGGCTTACCCGGCTTTCGCGCAACTGGCTGGTGGCGAAACTTGCCGCCGCCTACGTCGAGTTCATCCGCAACGTGCCGCTGCTGGTGCAGCTTTTCTTCTGGTACGTGCTCATCACGGAAAACCTGCCGCCGCCACGCGCGGCGCTCGAGCCGCTGCCGGGCGTGTATCTCACCAACCGCGGCGTCTATCTTCCGGTGCCGGCGGCCCATCCGGCATACCTGTGGATGCTCGTGACCTTCGTCGCCGGCATCGTCTCGGCCATGCTTTTTGCGAGATGGGCGGCGCGGCGGCAGGCGCTCACGGGCAGGCGCCCTCCGATGCTGGAAATCGCTTTGGCGCTGGTTATCGTTCCGCCCGCGTTGGTTTTCCTCGCGGCCGGCGCGCCGACCGCGATCGATGTTCCGCGGCTCTCCGGCTTCAACTTCACCGGGGGCATGACGTTCACGCCCGAGTTCGCGGCGCTTACCGGCGGACTGGTCATCTATACCGCCGCCTTCATCGCGGAGATCGTGCGCGCCGGCATCCTCGCGATCCACTATGGACAGTTCGAGGCGGCGCACGCGCTGGGATTGCGCCGCAGCCTGACGATGCGGCTCGTCGTGCTGCCGCAGGCGCTGCGGGTGATCGTGCCACCGATGACGAGCCAGTACCTGAACCTCACCAAGAACAGCTCGCTGGCAGTGGCGATCGGCTACCCGGACCTGGTCTCGATCGCGAATACCGCCATGAACCAGACCGGCCAGGCGGTGGAAGGCATCATCATCATTATGGCGGTATACCTGTCGATCAGCCTGTCGATTTCCGCGTTCATGAACTGGTACAACGCGCGCATCGCGCTGCAGCGCTAATGGGGACAGACCCCATTTTCAGGACAGCGGGGTCTATCCCCGATTGGGCGCGGGCGAACCTCTTTTCGAGCTGGCCGAATGCGCTGCTCACGATCGGCATCGTATACGTGCTGTGGCAGGCGCTGCCGTCCCTGGTCAACTGGGCGTTTATCGAGGCGGTCTGGCACGCGCCGGATTCAAAGGCGTGCCGCGCCGCGAGTGGCGGCGGCGCATGCTGGGCCTTTGTTGCGGAGAAGCACCGCTTCATCCTGTTCGGCACCTATCCCTTCGACCAGCATTGGCGTCCCGCGCTCGCGTGCATCGTGCTGGTGGCGCTGTGGAGCGTGAGCGCGCTGCGCGCCTTCTGGAAATGGTGGCTTGCGCTCGTGTGGACGGGAGGACTTGCGGTCATCGCCCTGCTCATGTGGGGCGGAGCCTTCGGGCTTCCCTATGTCGAGAACGAGCGCTGGGGTGGGCTGATCCTCACGCTGCTGCTCACGAGCTTCGGACTCGCCTTCGCGTTTCCGCTCGCGATCCTGCTCGCGCTCGCGCGGCGCTCGACGATGCCCGCGCTGCAGGGACTTGCCGTCGGCTTCATCGAGCTCGTCCGCGGCGTGCCGCTGATATCGCTGCTGTTCATGGCATCGGTCATGCTGCCGCTTTTCCTGCCCGCGGGCGTGACGATCGACAAGCTCCTGCGCGCGCAGATCGCGCTCATCCTGTTCGCCGCAGCCTATCTCGCCGAAGTCGTGCGGGGCGGGTTGCAGGCGATTCCCGCGGGGCAGTATGAGGCGGCCGACGCCCTGGGGTTCTCGTACTGGCGGAAGACCCTGCTCGTGGTGCTGCCGCAGGCGCTGCGCGTTTCGATCCCGCCGCTCGTCAACAGCTTCATCGCCTTCTTCAAGGACACCTCCCTCGTGCTGATCATCGGCCTTTTCGACCTGCTGTCCACGATCAAGGTGTCGCTCACCGAGCCGGCGTGGACCGGATTCGGGGTGGAAGCGTATCTTTTCGCTTCGCTCATCTACTTTGCGTTCTGTTACTCGATGTCGCGCTACAGCCAGAATCTGGAGCGCGGGCTCGCGAAGGCCGAAGAGGGGAGGCGGCGATGAGCGCGGCGGCGATGATCGAGATGCGCAAGGTCAACAAGTGGTTCGGGAGTTTCCACGTGCTCAAAGACATCGATCTCAAGATCGGGCAGGGCGAGAAGTACGTCGTGTGCGGCCCCTCCGGCTCGGGAAAATCCACGATGATCCGGCTCATCAACCGGCTGGAGGCGCACCAGTCGGGTGAGGTGATCGTGGACGGCATCGAACTCGGCGACGATCTCAGGAAAATCGAGGCGATCCGCCGCGAGGTGGGCATGGTGTTCCAGAGCTTCAACCTGTTTCCGCACCTCACCGTTCTCGAAAACCTGACGCTCGCGCCGATCTGGGTGCGCAACACGCCGGGAAAGGAGGCCGAGGAACTGGCAATGAGCTTGCTCGAGCGGGTGCGGATCCCGGAACAAGCCGCGAAATACCCCGGCCAGCTCTCCGGCGGCCAGCAGCAGCGGGTCGCGATCGCGCGGGCGCTCTGCATGCGCCCCAGGATCATGCTGTTCGACGAACCGACCTCGGCCCTCGACCCGGAAATGATCAAGGAAGTGCTCGATGTGATGGTCGAGCTCGCCACGGAAGGCATGACCATGATCGTGGTGACGCACGAGATGGGATTCGCGCGCACTGTCGCGGATCGCGTCGTGTTCATGGACCAGGGCGAGATCGTCGAATCGGCTCCGCCCGGGGAGTTTTTTTCGGCGCCGCGGACCGAGCGTGCCCGATTGTTCCTGAGTCAGATCCTGGGACATTGACGCGGGGCCGTTGCAGGCAGCGTCGTGGATCGGATGCGCGAATGTTCTTCGCGACGTTGACAAAGTATCCTCGCCGTGCAAAATTGACCACGTCCGCGTTTCCGCGGCAGCCGCGTCTTCAACAATTCAATCGGGCCACGCTTTGAAAACGGCATCGGCGGTGCTTCCGGACCAGGAGGAGGGTTTATGAACCGTGTGCGACGTTTCGTTGCAGCAATGCTTGGGTTTATGGTTTGTGCGCTGGTGTCCGGTACGGCGCTCGCGCAGGCCTATCCCGCGAGGGCGATCCGCATGATCCTGCCGTTCCCGCCGGGAGGCCCGACCGACATCACGGGCCGTGCGATCGCTCAGAGGCTCTCCGAGCAGATGGGCCAGTCGGTGGTGCCCGACAACCGGCCGGGCGCCGCCGGCAACATCGGTCTGGAACTTGCAGCCAAGGCGCCGCCGGACGGCTACACGATCGTGCTGACCGCGCCGCCGATCGCGATCAGCCCGTCGCTGTACAAGAAGCTCAACTACGACGCCCGGAAGGAGCTGGCGCCGATCTCGCTCGTGGCCGAGATTCAGAACATCATCGTGTCGCACAACTCCGTGCCGGTGAAGAACCTGAAGGAGTTGATTCAGCTCGCCCGCCGCAATCCGGGCAAGCTCAATTTCAGCTCGAGCGGGGCCGGCAGCACCAACCACCTTGCAAGCGAGCTGCTGAAGGGCAGGTACAAACTTGACATGGTGCACGTGCCGTTCAAGGGCTCCGGTCCGGCGCTGGTGGCATTGATGAGCGGGCAGGTGGATTGGGGAACCATGGCGGTGCCGGGTGCGATACCGCTGGTCAAGGCCGGCAGGGTGCGGGCGCTTGCGGTGCTGTCCGAAAAACGCGTGCCGGCGCTGCCGCAGGTCCCCACCGCGGTGGAATCCGGTGTTGACGGTTTTGTGGTCTCGATCTGGTACGGGTTGCTCGCGCCGGCGGGCACGCCGCGCGAAGTCATCACCCGGCTCAATTCCGAGATCCACAAGGCGCTCGCTTCGGCCGACCTGAAGGAGCGCCTCGCGGCCTCGGGCGTCGAACCGTTGACCAGCACGCCGGAGCAGTTCGTGAACCATATCAGGAGCGAGACCGTACGCTACGCCAAGATAATCAAGGATGCCGGCATCAAGCCGCAGTGAAGCCGCGTTTGCGTCGAGCGCCGGCGACCGGCGGGATAATCAGGGAGTCTCGATAACTCCGGGATCGTCAGAAGCACTCAAAAGGGAAAAGGGGAAACCATGCTGCTGCGTGCAGTTGTCGTCATGTTTTTTCTGGGTCTCGGCGCGCTGGCGGCGCCGTCGGGCGCGCAGAATTATCCCAGCAAGCAACTAAGATTCGTCTTGCCGTTTCCGACCGGCGGGCCGACCGATCTCCTCGGGCGGCTGCTGGGGCAGAAGCTGTCGGAGAACCTCGCCCAGCCGGTGGTGCCGGAAAACCGCCCCGGCGCGGGCGGCAACGTCGGCGCCGAGTTCGCGTCCAGACAGCCGGCGGACGGCTACTCGATCGTGCTGGCGTCCAACGCGCTCGCCATCAGCCCCAGCCTCTACAAGAAGCTCAATTACGACCTGGTGCGCGACTTTGCGCCGATCACGCTGGTGGCGCAGGTCCCGAACGTGTTTATCGTCCATCCCGCGGTGCCGGCCAAAAACCTGAAGGAGCTGGCCGCGATCGCGCGCGCGAGCCCCGGCAAGATCACCTTCGGCTCGGGCGGCCTCGGCACCGGCCAGCACCTCGCCGCCGAGATCTTCAAGATGACCGCGAAGATCAACATTCTGCACGTGCCGTACAAGGGCTCGGGCCTGGCGATGGTGGGCATGATCGGCGGCCACCTCGACATGCTGGTGATCGGCGCGCCGCCGGCGCTGCCGCAAATCCAGGCCGGCAAGGTGCGCGTGCTGGCGGCGCTCACCGCGGACCGGTTGCCCTTCCTGCCCAATGTCCCCACTGCGATAGAATCGGGGTTCCCGGAGCTCGTGGTGATGAGCTGGTACGGCGTCCTCGCACCAGCGGGCACTCCTCGCGAGGTCATTGCCAGGTTGAACGGCGAGTTGGGCAAGATCGTGGCCGCGCCCGACGCGCGCGAGCGCATGGAGACCGCGGGATTCATCCCGCTGCACAGCACGCCCGAGCGGTTCTCCGAGCACATCAGGAGCGAGATGGCGCGCTACGCGAAAGTCATCAAGAGCGCCAATCTGCGGATAGAACAATGATGCTGTGGTGAATTGGCGCGGTAACAGCAGTCAAAGGAGATGGACATGAGATTCACCATGATCGTGGTTGCGGCGCTGTCGGCGCTGCCGCTGGTTGCTTCGCACGCCGCGGAGCCGCAGTACCCGTCGCGACCGGTCCGTCTCATCGTGCCGTTCGCGCCGGGCGGTCCCACCGACACCATCGCGCGCGTGATTGCCGCGAAGTTGACCGAAAGCTTCGGACAGCAGGTGGTCGTCGACAACCGCGCGGGGGCGGGCGGCAACATCGGCATGGGGCTCGCCGCGGGTGCTTCGCCCGACGGCCATACGATACTGCTCGTGAGCTCGAGCTTTGTGGTGAACCCGAGCCTTTACCGGAAAATTCCGTACGACCCGTACAAGAGCTTCGCGCTGGTTTCGAATATCGCGGCCTCCCCCAACGTGTTTACCGCGCATCCCTCGTCGCCCGTGAAATCCATCGGCGAACTCATCAACCTGGTGAAGGCCAATCCCGGCAAGCACAACATCGCTACGCCTGGTGTGGGCACGACTCCCGATCTCTCGGCCCGGCTGATCGCGCTGACCGCGAAAATCGATCTCACCGCCGTGCCTTACGGCGGGGCCGGCCCCGCGGTCGCTGCCGTGGTCGGCAACCAGGTGCCGTTCGGCTGCACCGCCATGCCGCCGTCAACGCCGCACATTCAGGCCGGGCGGCTGCGCGCGCTAGCGGTGACCAGCGCCAAACGGTCCGATGCGCTGCCGAACGTGCCGACGATGGCGGAAGTCGGGTTCAAGGGCCAGGAGGCCGACACCCTGCAGGGCATGATGGTGCCCGCCGGGACCCCGAAGGCAATAGTCACGAGACTGCATTCCGAAATCGTGAAGATCGTAAAGATGCCCGACGTGAGCAAGCGGGTGGTGGAGCTGGGATTTGACATCATCGCCAGCACTCCGGAGCAGTTCGCGGCGCAGGTGCGGACCGAAGTCGAGAAATGGGGCAAGGTCATCAGGACCGCCGGCGTGCAGGTGAACTGAGCACAAGCGGCACCCGCGCGGATCAGCGTTGCGCATCGTCGATATACGCGAGACCGAAGTTGCGCTGAAGTCGAGCCTGCGCAACGCGGTGTTCGACTTCGGCGAGATGACGACCTCGGTCGTCGCCGTCATCACGGACGTCGTTCGCAGCGGAAAGCCGGTCGCCGGTTTTGCGTTCAATTCCACCGGCCGCTACGCCTGCGGCGCGCAGATGCGCGCCCGCTTCATCCCGCGCATACTGAAGGCGCCGCCGGAATCGTTGATAAACGCTGCCGGCGACAATCTCGATCCCGAGAAAATTCTGGCGTGCATGATGCAGCGGGAAAAACCGGGCGGGCACACCGAGCGTTCGGTCGCGGTCGGCACCATCGAGGTCGCGGTATGGGATGCCGTGGCGAAAATCGCGGACCAGCCGCTGCACCGCGTGCTGGCGGAACGCTACAACGGCGGCAAAGTTGCCGACAGCGTTCGATGCTACGTCGGCGGCGGCTGGTACGAACCCGGCAAGGGCCTGAAGGAACTGCAGGACGAAATCCGCGCGCAGCTCGACCAGGGCTACACCACCATGAAGATCAAGGTCGGCGGGGCGAGCATTCCCGAGGACGTCGCGCGGGTGGAAGCCGCGCTCGAGGTGGTGGGCTCGGGCCGGAATCTCGCGGTCGATGCGAACGCCGGATTTGACCGGCAGCGGGCGCTCGCCTACGCGCAGGTGCTCGCCCCGTACGACCTGCGCTGGTTCGAGGAGCCGACCGATCCCCTCGACTACGCGTTGCTCGCGGAAGTCGCGGCGATTTACGAAGCGCCGATCGGTACCGGAGAAAACCTCTTCTCGACGCGGGACGTGGAAAATCTCGTGCGGTTCGGAGGCCTGCGTGCGGACCGCGACATCATCCAGACCGACGTGCCGCAGTCCTACGGCATCGTGCAGTTCTCACGCACGCTGGCGATGCTCGAGAGTCGCGGCTGGGGACGCCGGTCGCTCTTTCCCCACGGCGGCAACCAGATGACGCTCGCCATCGTGGGTGGATTCGGGCTGGGCGGCTGCGAGGCGTATCCCGGCGTGTTCGGCGTCTTCGCCGGCTTCGCCGATGACGCAAGGGTGGAAAACGGACGCCTCAAGCTTCCCGACCGGCCGGGCATCGGATTCGAGGCTCAGGCAGGCCTGTATGAGATCATGCGCCGCTTGACGGACGGGGTGTGATCGTGTTCTGCTTTTGCGGCGTCAACGGGACGGTCCTGCCGTGCGAGAGATATTGGTGGCCGGTTCGTGTTGCGCGCCAACATTATTGTGTCCGGTGAAGAGAGATGCGAGTTGAAACCCTGGAAATTCTCTGCAGCCCGCTGGAGCGGGCTCCCCTGCAGCTCGAAACCGAAACTTCCGCGGAAGGCGAGATCCGGAGATTCCTGGTCAATCACGAGCACGGATTGAAATTTCCGATCCGTGACGGGATACCGATCTTCGTCGAGCCGCACCAGATCACGGGCATCAACGGCAGGTTCCGGAAAATCTACGACAGTTGGGCGCCGTTTTACGATCTGCTGAGCCGGGTCGGGCTGTACATCCTGGGCGTCTCCGAACGCAAGCTGCGCAAGGAGTTCATCGCATCGCTCGAAATCAAGGAGGGCGATCGGGTGCTCGCGACTTCGGTCGGAACCGGCGCCGACCTGCACCTCATCCCGCAGACCTGCAAGTTCTACGGGCTCGACCTGTCCGACGGGATGCTGCGAATCTGCCGCAACAAGATGCGGAAGGTCGGCGTGCCCGTCGAGCTTTTCCTGGGGCAGGCCGAGCATCTGCCCTTCAAGGACGGGGCTTTCGACGTCGTCTACCAGATGGGCGGCATCAACTTTTTCAGCGACCAGGAGAAGGCCATCCGTGAGATGGTCCGGGTTGCGAAGAACGGTTCAAAAATCGTCATCATGGACGAAACCGAGCAGGTGGCCCGCACGCTGGAAAACATTCCCGGCATCAATGCGTGGTTCCGGCACCAGCACAGGCCGATCGTTCCTCCCACCGCATTGGTTCCGGAGGGAATGGAACAGATGGAATCCTGCGAGCTGTATGACGGCCAGGCCTGGTATCTCAGCTTCAGAAAGCCGGCTTGAGCGATCGATACAGGGAAGAAGTCGCCCGGTGGGGCAAGGTCGTCAGGGTGGCGGAAATACAGGTGGACTGACGTTATCCTCCCCTCTCCGCACGGACCGCGAAGGGGGATGGCACGAATGCCAACGCGGAATTCCATACGAATTCGCTACTGGCGAGAAGGCATCCTTGTCCTGGCCGCCCTGGCATTGCTCGGCGGCACCATGGCGGTGGGTCCGATACCCCAGGATCCGGGCTATCACCGGTTCGCCGACAGTCGCGCGATTTTCGGCGTGCCGAATTTCCTCAACGTCGCGTCTAACATCCTGTTTCTCGCATTCGGAATCGTCGGCGTTGCGTTCTGCCGCGGGCCGCGCAAACCGAGGGCCCATGCATCGTGGTCGGCGCTCTTTTTCGGCGGCATGCTGATCTCTCTGGGTTCGGGGTATTACCATTGGGCGCCGGACAACGCGACGCTGGTGTGGGATCGCCTGCCGATGACTCTGGCATTCATGGGGCTCTTCGCCGCGCTGGTGAGCGAGCACCTCGATGAACGCCTTGAACGGATCGTGCTGATCCCCGCAGTCGTCATCGGCGCTGCGAGCGTGGCGTGGTGGCATTACACGAACGATCTCGGGCTCTACGTGTGGGTTCAGGCCGTGCCCTTCGTCGCCATTCCGCTCATGATCGCGATGTTTCCCGGCCGCTACACGCACCGGAGTTACCTTCTGTACGGCCTCGGTTTCTACGTGCTGGCCAAGATCGCGGAAGTCGCGGACCGTGAGCTTCTGCTCCTCACCTCGAATGTACTGAGCGGCCACTCGCTCAAGCACCTGCTGGCGGCGTTCAGCTTCCTTGTTGTTTATCTCATGCTGCGGCGGCGCGAGCCGGTCGCCGGGAGGAAGGATCCACAATGAAAGCCGCGTTCGTGATCTTCGATCGCATGACCGCCCTCGATTTCATCGGGTTCTACGACGCGGTGACGCGTCTCAAGTCCATGAAGTTCATTCCCGACCTCGAATGGCGCATTTGCGCGAACAAGCGCGAAATCACGGACGGGCAGGGGCTCGCCATCGTGGCCGATGCGGTGGGCGAACCGCTGCAGGCCTACGACATGCTCTTCGTGCCGGGAGGGTTCGGCACCAGGACGTTGCAGCACGATGGCGGGTTCATTGAATGGCTCAAGTCAGCTTCGCCGGTGAAATTGAAGATCAGCGTTTGCACCGGCGCCCTGCTGCTCGGAGCGGCGGGATTCCTGCGCGGCAAACGGGCCACCACCCATCCCGGCGCGCTGCAGGAACTCGAGCCGTATTGCGGCGTGGTTCTGCGAGAGCGCATCGTTGACGAGGGAGACGTGATCACGGCGGGCGGAGTTGCCACCTCGATCGACCTTGGGCTGTTCGTGGTGGAGCGGCTGGCCGGCCGGGAGGCGCGCTCCCGGATCGCCGCGCAGATGGATTATCCTTATCAGTGGAAATCCGACCGAGTTTCCCAAGAAGATTCTTCGGGCAACCGGGGTGCGGGAAAGTGAGCTTGCCTGGCTCTGGTGATTGGAATAGATTGCGCGGTAGTTGCCCGATCGTGCAGGTTGTGCAAGCAGTGTGCGGCGGTGTTTGTCGCGTTTTTCCGGCACTGCGTCATCGTGACGATCAAAACCCCGGAGGAGGCATCATGAAGGCAGCGCACTCGTTGGGTATATGTCTGATGGTGCTGGCCGTACAGCCGCTCGCGGCGCAGCAGTATCCGACCAAGCCGATCCGGCTGGTGATTCCGTACCCGCCGGGCGGACCGACTGACTTCGTGGGGCGCACCGTCAGCCATAAGCTGTCGCAACAATTGGGCCAGCAGGTGGTGGTCGACAACCGGCCCGGCGCCGGGACCATCATCGGCAGCGAGATCGTGATGCGTGCGGCGCCCGACGGCTACACCGTGCTTTTCGGCACCGGCGGCGGGACATTCCTTGCGCCGCTCATCCTGCCGAAAGTGCCTTACGATCCGCATCGAGATTTTGCGCCGGTCAGCATGCTGGTGCACAGCCCGCAGGTGCTGGTGGTGCATCCCTCGGTCCCCGCGAAATCCGTGAGCGATCTCGTGGCGCTCGCCAAATCGAAGCCCGGCGTCCTCAATTTCGCGTCGGTGGGCGTCGGGACGTCTCCGCATCTGGGAGGCGAGCTCTTCCAGTCGCTCACTGGAACGAAGATCGTTCACGTTCCCTACAAGGGCACTGCGCCCGCCATGACCGATCTTCTTTCCGGCCAGGTGCAGATGATGTTCACCAGCATGCCGACGGTGTTGGCACACGTTAAGGCCGGCCGGCTCAAGCTGCTGGGAACCGGAGGCCCCAAGCGCTCGGCAGTGATACCCGACACACCGAGCGTCGCGGATACCGTTCCGGGTTTCGAGCTCGTGACGTGGTACGGCATCTTTGCGCCCGCGCGCACGCCCACTGCGATCGTCAGGAAGCTCAATGCCGAAATCGCGAAGGTGCTGTCCGATCCGGAGAGCCGCGATCGGCTGGCCGCGCAGGGCCTCGAGCCCGTGATCATGACGCCCGAAGAAGTCAGGCGCTACACCCGGCAGGATTCCGGCCGGTGGGAGCGGCTCATCAAGGCCGCCGGGATCAAGGCCGACAAGTAGCGCCGTTCGGCGCCATAAACGCCAGCGCGATTGTAAAGGGCTTCGGGCTCGGGCATCCAATCTGCGGTGCGCTGAAATTGGATTCCCGATCCCCGACGAAAACACTCGGGGACAGGCTCATCGGGAATGACACAGCTTTGTCATGCCCGTGCAGACGGGCAGCCAATTTGACGTATGCCGAAACTGGATTCCCGACTACCCGGGAATGACAAGAGAGGGCGACAGTTCGTCGTGCCTCATTATTACTTTTGGATGGACTGGTTACTGAGCACCATGGTGCGCGTGACGGAAATCTATGTCAGCACGGACGTCGAAGCAGACGGGCCGATCCCCGGACCTCATTCGATGCTGAGTTTCGCCTCCGCCGCGTTCCGGAGCGACAAGACATTGATCGCAACGTTCGAAGCCAACCTCGCCACGTTGCCCGGTGCGCAAGGGCATCCGATAACGATGGAGTGGTGGGGAACACAGCCGCAGGCGTGGGCCGCCTGCCGCAGAGAACCACGCGATCCGGCTGCAGTGATGCCCGAGTATCTCGCATGGGTGAAATCGCTGCCTGGAAGGCCGGTGTTCGTCGCCTATCCGGCCGCCTTCGACTTCATGTTCGTGCAGTGGTATCTGCTGCGGTTTGCGGGCGAGAGCCCGTTTTCCCACTCGGCGCTCGACATCAAGAGTTACGCCATGGCATTGCTGGGAACGCCTTATCGCAGCTCGGTGAAGAAGAACATGCCCAGGGAATGGTTCGATCCGCTGCCGCACACTCACGTCGCGCTGGACGACGCGAGGGAGCAGGGCGCGCTGTTCTGCAACATGCTGGCGTTTCGCGACCGGGTGCTGGCCGATCGCGGTGCCTGAGAGGAATTGCGCTGTCCGCACAGCCTCGCAAAGACCCCGGTTTCGCCCGCCGATGCCGTGGTTCGCCCCGCATGACATGAGCGAGCGCGACCTGCGCGCCATCTATCGCTACATCAAATCGCTCGGGCCCGCCGGGGGACCCGCTCCGGCGTTCGTTCCGCCCGGCCGGGAACCCAAGGAACCCTACGTGCTTTTTCCGCAGCCGCCGAAATGATCTCCGGGCCGGGTGAGCATCCGACCCCGCAGCCGGTCAGATAACACCCTTGCCGCGCAGCGCGGCGATCTCCGCGTCGCTTTTTCTCAAAAGCCCGTGTAGCACTTCCTCGGTGTGCTGGCCGAGCAGGGGCGGCGCGTTTTCGTACACGCAGGGCGTGCGCGAAAACTTGATCGGATTGGCGACTCCCGGCGCGGTTCCGGAAATCGGGTGCGGCAGCTCGACGCGCAGGCCGCGGTGCACGACCTGCGGGTTCGCGAATACCTCGTCGAGACGGTTGATCGGTCCGCACGGCACGCCGAGCGGTTCCAGCAGCGCAACCCATTCCGCAGTCGTCTTCTTTATGATGGCTGGCGCAATGGCGGCTTCACACGCATCCCGGTTGTCCACGCGCGACGGATTGTCCCTGAAGCGCGGGTCGGCGGGCACGTCGGGAATGCCCGCGACCTCGCAGAACTTCGCGAACTGGCTGTCGTTGCCGATGGCGAGAATGAGATCGCCGTCGCGGGTCGGGAAGGTCTGGTAAGGGACGATGTTGGGATGCGCGTTGCCCAGACGTTTGGGCGGTTTGCCGGAAACGAGGTAATTGAGATTCTGGTTCGCGAGCCACGCGACCTGGGTGTCGAGCAGCGCCATGTCGATGCACTGGCCCTTGCCGCTCGCCTGCCGTTCGTGCAGCGCGGACAGGATCGCTACCGTCGAGTACATTCCGGTCATGAGGTCGGCAATCGCAACGCCGACTTTTTGGGGGCCGCCGCCGGGGCGATCGTCGCGTTCGCCGGTGATGCTCATGAGGCCGCCCATGCCCTGGACCATGAAGTCGTATCC
This sequence comes from Betaproteobacteria bacterium, assembly GCA_016202605.1. GTDB lineage: Bacteria > Pseudomonadota > Gammaproteobacteria > Burkholderiales > SG8-41 > DSOT01. Next base: position 5,502 of record JACQOJ010000079.1, on the reverse strand, counting down.
CGCGCGCTCGCGGAAAGGGCCGGTCTGGCCGAAGCCGGTGATCGAGCAATAGACGAGGCGCGGGTTTAGCGCGGAGAGTGTTTCGTAATCGAGGCCGTAGCGCTTCAGGTCCCCAACCTTGTAATTCTCGATCAGCACGTCGCATTCCCGCGCGAGTTCTCTGGCGACGTCCTGTCCCTCGGGCCGGGAAATGTCGAGCGTGACCGATTTCTTGCCCCGGTTCGTGCACAGAAAATAGGCCGCGGTTTCGCTGTCCGCGCCGGATGCATCCTTGAGGAAGGGCGGGCCCCAGCCTCGCGTGTCGTCGCCCTTGCCCGGGCGCTCGACCTTGATCACTTCGGCGCCGAGATCCGCGAAGACCTGGCCTGCCCATGGGCCTGCCAGGATGCGGCTCATGTCCAGCACGCGGACTCCGGCGAGCGCGCCGCGAGGTGAGCCGTTTTGTGATTGATCCATTTGTTGTCCGGCGTTATATTCGCAGACTCGATTCTACCGTTGTTTGTCTCCCGCATATCCAGCCCAAAAAGGAGAACGTGCCATGCCTCGAGCAATTCGCATCCATGAAACCGGCGGACCGGAAAAACTGAAATGGGAAGAGGTCGAAGTCGGCGCTCCGGGCCCGGGTCAGGTGCGCGTGCGCAACACCGCGGTCGGACTCAACTTCGTCGATACCTATCAGCGCAGCGGTCTTTATCCCATGGCGTTGCCGTTCATCCTCGGCTCGGAAGGCGCGGGCGTGGTGGAGGCGGTGGGTCCCAAGGTCAGGGAGTTCAAGGTCGGTGACCGGGTCGCCTACGCCGGCCCGATCGGCGCCTATGCCGAAGTGCTGCTGCGCCCGGCGGATCGGCTGGTGAAGATTCCCGCCGGTATCGATGACAAGGTCGCCGCGGCGATCATGCTCAAGGGCATGACGTCATGGTACCTGTGCCGGCGCACGCACAAGGTGCGGAAAGGCGAAACCGTTCTGGTCCACGCGGCGGCCGGCGGCGTCGGCCAGATCCTGTGCCAGTGGGCGAAACACCTCGGTGCGACCGTCATTGGCACCGTCGGCAGCGACGGGAAAGCCGCGATCGCGAAGAAAGTCGGCTGCAAGCATGTCATCGTGGTGCCGAAAGAGAATTTCGTGGAGCGGGTGAAGCAGATCACCAAAGGCAAGGGCGTGCCGGTGGTTTACGACGGCGTGGGCAAGGACACCTTCACGGGCTCGCTCGACTGCCTGCAGCCGCTCGGCCTGATGGTGAGCTTCGGAAACGCCTCGGGAGCGGTGCCGCCGTTCAACGCCGGCATCCTCGCGCAGAAGGGCTCGCTGTTTCTGACGCGTCCCACGCTGGCGACGTACACCGCGGCGCGCGAGGATCTGGTGAAGGCCGCACGCGACCTCTTTGCGGTGGTGAAGAGCGGGAAGGTGAAGATTTCCATCAACCAGACCTATCCGCTCAGCGAGGCCGCACAGGCGCACCGCGATCTCGAAGCGCGCAAGACGACCGGCTCTACCGTTCTTATTCCATAGAAAGACAAGAAGGACGGATGCCTTTCGCGCGCGCCATGGCGGCGGGCAAGCTGCCGCCGCTTGCGGCGCGCCCTGCCTCGCCCTGGCTTACTTTTCCAGGAACTTGAACATCGCGGTGTGATCCGCCCCGGCGCCGAGCGTCCGTTCCGCGTCGTTCCAGATCTCGACGCAATGTTCGGCAAGGCGGGAGGGACCCCCCATCGCTTCGGCGACTTCCAGCGCCGTGCGCAGGTCCTTGGCCATCAGCCCGGTGGAGAAGCCGGCATTGAACGCGCCCGACAGCATGAACTGTTTCACTTTCACCTTGGTCGTGTTGTTCATCCCGCTCGACGCGTTGAGGATATCGACGACGACATCGGGATCGAGCCCGAAGCGCTTGCCGACGATGACCGCTTCGCAGGCGGCGACGAGCCCGGCCGCCGAGACGTAATTGTTGAGCGCCTTGATGGCGTGTCCGGCGCCGAGCGGCCCGGCATGGAAAATCTGGTTGCCCATCTTCGCGAGAATCGGGCGGCAGGCTTCGAGCACTTCGCCGTCTCCCCCGACCATGATCGCGAGTTCCGCGGTCACCGCGCGTTTTACCCCGCCGGATACGGGCGCATCGATCAGTTTGATGCCCCGCGCAGTGAGCAATTTGCCCAGCGTCCGCGTGCCCACGGGCGACGATGAGCTCATGTCGATCACGACCGAACCTGCCGCGAGACCGGGCGCGACGCAATTCGTGAAGCCATCGCCCTCCCCGCAGATGACGCGGCGCACGATGTTGCCGTCCGGCAGCATGGTGATCACGGTCCCGCATTGGTTGCCGAGAGACGCGAGGTCAGGCGCGATCTCGACCTCGTGAGTCGACGCGAAGGCGGCCGCACGGTCCGGATCGGCGTCGTAAATGACGAGCCTGCACCCGGCCCGCGCAAGGTTCGCCGCCATCGGCGTGCCCATCGCGCCGATGCCTATGAAGCCGGTCTTGCCGGAGTTGGCAGTCACGATCGATCTCCAGTAATGTCAATCTCCGATGGGCAGGTCGGTGCCCACGGCTTTTTCCCGTGCGAGTTCCAGCACCCTGGCTGCGACATAGATGTCCTGGATGCCCATCCCGTGCGATTCATACAGCGTGACCTGCCTGTCGTCGGACCTCGCAGGTGAATGCTGCACGATGACTTCACCGATTTCGGGCAGCGCATCCCATTGCAGGAGTCCCTTCTCGACCGCCGGCAGCAGGTCTCCGCATTCGTTCCGTGCCGTGCCGCGCGAGTCCACCGCGATCAGGTCGCAGCGCTCGACCGCGGACTCGTCGAGCTCGCGGCGGATCAGCGAATTGGATCCCGCCGCATTGACGTGCTGACCGTCTTCAAGCCACTCGCCCTTGAGCACCGGCGTCTCAGCATTGGTAATGACGTTGATGATGTCGGCCCCGCGCACCGCATCCGCTGCATTCGACACGACGCGAAGTTCGGCCCTGATCTTTGCCTTCATCGCGTCACAGAACGTGCGTGCCCGCTCTTCCGTCCGGCTGTAGACGCGGACTTCACGGATGTCGCGAACGTTGCACACCGCTTCGAGCTGTCCAATCGCCTGCTTGCCGGCGCCGATCGTCGCGACGACCGCGGCGTTCTCGCGCGCAAGGCAGCGCGTGGCAACGCCCGAAGCCGCGCCGGTGCGCACCATGCCGAGGTGGCTCGCCTGCAGGATCGCCTCCAACACGCCGGTTTCCATGTTGAAGAGATGCACGAAGAAGCGCGTGCCCTTGCCGCGGCACGAGTAATACGCCTTGTAGCCGATGAAATTCAATTCCGGCGCCGCGGCCTGCAGCACGTGCTGCGTGCCGGCGCGAACGTGCGTCCGCTCCCGCGGCACGTCCACGGCGCGTCCCAAGGCGCGGTCCTTCAGCGCCCGCTCCACGCATTCCAGCGCGAGCGGCATGGTCAGCAGCCGCTGAACATCGCTTTCCCTGAGATATCTAACCACTCTTGGCGACTGAAACGATTTAATGGACAGGATTTACAGGATTAACAGGACCAATACAACATCCCGGGATTTCCCGGATCGAGAGTCCCTGACGCACCGATATGCAAATCCTGTTAATCCTGTCTATTTCCTGTTTTTCAGGGCGGCAGCGCGGATCGCGGAGAGCGTTGTGCGCGTGGTGATCGCATCCGGATCGATGCGCAGTTCGATCAGGGCGCCGGCCTTCGCCCGCCACGCGCGCTCGAACGCGGCCTCGAAGTCCGCTGTCTTCTCGACGGTTTCGCCGTGCAGCCCGTAGGCCCGCGCGAGTGCGGCGAAGTCGGGATTCCCGAGTTCCGTGCCGCTGATCCGTCCGGGATGCTCGCGTTCCTGGTGCATGCGGATCGTGCCGTACATGCCGTTGTTGACCACGATGAAGATTACCGGGGCGCCGTGCTGCACCGCGGTTGCCAACTCCTGTCCGTTCATCAGAAAACAGCCGTCCCCCGAGAACGACACGACGGGCCGGTCCGGATGTACGAGCTTTGCCGCAACAGCGGACGGCACGCCGTATCCCATGGTGCCGCTCGTGGGCGCGAGTTCGGTGCGGAAACCGGGGTACTGATAGAAACGGTGCACCCAGGCCGAGAAATTTCCGGCGCCGTTCGTAACGATGGTCTCGGGAGGCAGGCGTTTGCGAAGATGGACCATCACCTGCCCGAGATCGAGCGCTCCGGGCATCGGGCCGGGTTCGATCCATGCCTCGTAATCAGCCCGCGCCGCCCTCGTCCACGCGCTCCACGCGGAGGAGTCGACCGGTGCGAGCCCGCGCGCCGCCCGCGCGAATTCCGGCATGCCGGAATTGATCGGCAGATCGGCCTGATAGACCCGTCCCAGCATCTCCGCGCCCGCGTGCACGTGGACGAACTTCTGCTTCGGCCGCGGCACATCGACCAAGGTGTAGCCGGTGGTCGTCATCTCGCACAGGCGCGGACCGATTGCGAGCAGCAGATCGGCGCCCTTGACGCGCTCGGCGAGCGCCGGATTGATGCCGATGCCGACATCGCCCACGAAATTCGGCAGCCGGTTGTCGTAGAGATCCTGGCGCCGGAACGAAGTGCCCACCGGCAGGTCGTTCGCTTCGACGAAGGCCCGGAAGTCGGCGCACGCCTGCGCGTCCCAACCGCCGCCGCCCGGAATGACGAACGGGCGTTTCGCCTGCGCGAGCATCTTCCGCAGCTTGCGCATGTCGTCGTCGCCCGGGTTCGCGGCGACCCGCTTGTAGCGCTCGACATCCGGGACCGTCGCGGTGGCGGTGAGCATGTCTTCCGGCAGGGCGAGAACGACGGGACCCGGTCGCCCGGAGACCGCGGTGTGGAAAGCGCGGCTCACGTATTCAGGAACGCGGTCGGCGCGATCGATCTGCGCCACCCACTTCGCCATCTGACCGTACATCCGGCGGTAGTCGATTTCCTGGAATGCCTCGCGCTCGACGAAATCGTTGCCCACCTGACCGATGAACAGGATCATCGGTGTCGAATCCTGCTGCGCGGTGTGAACGCCGATCGCGCTGTTGCTCGCGCCGGGACCGCGCGTGACAAAACAGATGCCGGGACGCCCGGTCAACTTGCCATAGGCTTCCGCCATGTAGGCCGCGCCACCTTCCTGGCGGCAGGTCACGAGCTTGATGGAGTCGCGCGCATCGTGCAACGCATCGAGCACTTCGAGAAACGATTCGCCGGGCACGCTGAACGCGAGGTCCACGTCATGGACTTTCAGGGAATCGACAAGAAGCTGGCCGCCGGTGCGGGTCAGGGTGGAATCGGTGATTTTCATGCTGAGTCCTCTTGTGCGCGGGGCGAGTTGGATGACGCGATTTTACCGCTTTTGATGTCCTCCGAAAGCTCGCCATGGTGGACGTGCTTTGTGCCCATATCCGATTGTGACAAAAGCGTGTCATGCCCGTGCAGACGGGCATCCAATTTGACGTGCGCTGAAACTGGATTCCCGACTACTCGGGAATGACAAGAAAAGTTTCCTCGGGAATG
>JACQOJ010000081.1 GCA_016202605.1 Betaproteobacteria bacterium | reverse complement strand
GATCGCCGATTACGGCGGCGTCGTCAACACCATGCCGGTGTTCGCGGCGCTGTTCATGTTTTTCGCCATGGCGAACTCGGGGCTCCCGGGCACCAGCGGGTTCGTCGGCGAGTTCATGGTGATCATGGGCGCGGTCAAGGCCAGTTTCTGGTACGCGTTCGCCGCGGCGACGACCCTCGTTTTCGGTGCCGCCTACACGCTGTGGATGTACAAACGCGTGATCTTCGGCGCGGTTGCGAATCCGCACGTCGCCCGGCTCACGGACATCAATCTGCGGGAATTTCTCGTGCTGGGGCTGCTCGCCGCCGCAGTGCTGGTGATGGGCGTGTGGCCGAATCCGTTTGCCGAAGTACTGCACGTTTCCGTCAACGACCTGTTGGCGCACGTCACGCAGAGCAAACTCCTGGTGCAGTAGAAAGGCCGCCCGCATGCAATACATCCTTCCCCTGTGGCCCGCTTATCCGGAGCTGTTCCTGCTCGCGATGGTCTGCGTAATCCTGGTGGTGGACCTCTTCGTGAGCGACGGCAACCGGATCGTGACCTACATGCTGACGCAGGCCGCGCTCGCGGGCTGCTTCGCGATCACCTATCTCACCGCCCGTCTCGAGCCCGTGCACACCTTCAGCGGGATGTTCGTCGACGATCTGATGTCGGATGTGCTGAAGCTGATGGTGTATCTCGGGGTCATGGTGGTCCTGGTCTATTCCCGCGCGTACATCGCCGCGCGCGGGATGTTCCGCGGCGAGTTCTTCGTGCTGGCGCTGTTCGCGACGCTGGGCATGATGATCATGATCTCCGCCAATCATCTGCTCACGCTCTATCTGGGGCTCGAGCTGTTGACGCTTTCGCTCTATGCCATGGTGGCGCTGCAGCGCGACTCTGCGGCGGCGACCGAAGCGGCGATGAAATACTTCGTGCTGGGCGCGCTCGCCTCGGGCATGCTGCTCTACGGCATGTCGATGCTCTACGGAGTGACGGGAACGCTGGAAATCACGCGGCTTGCCGAGACCATCTTCGACGGCGCCGGCAAGGATGCGGTCCTGATCTTCGCGCTGGTTTTCGTCGTTGCCGGACTCGGTTTCAAGCTGGGCGCGGTGCCGTTTCACATGTGGGTGCCGGACGTCTACCACGGCGCGCCGACGGCGGTCACGCTGTTCATCGGTTCGGCGCCCAAGCTCGCCGCGTTCGCCTTCATCATGCGGTTGCTGGTGCAGGGGCTGGGGGCGGAGCAGCTGCTCGTGGAATGGCAGCAGATGCTGATCGTGATGGCGGTGCTCTCGCTCGCGATCGGAAACATCACGGCGATCGCGCAGACCAATCTCAAGCGCATGCTGGCTTATTCCACGATATCGCACATGGGCTTCCTGTTGCTCGGCATCCTGTCCGGAGATCTCAACGGGTATGGCTCCGCCATGTTCTACGTCGTGGTCTACGTGCTGATGAACCTCGGCACCTTCGGCATGATCATGATCCTGTCCCGCGCCGGTTTCGAAGCCGAGAACCTCGATGACTTCAGGGGGCTTAACCAGCGCAGCCCGTGGCACGCCTTCCTCATGATGCTGCTCATGTTTTCCATGGCGGGAGTGCCGCCGACGGTCGGCTTCTACGCGAAGCTGTCGGTGCTGCAGGCGGTGATCAATGCGGGCTACGTCTGGCTGGCGGTGGTCGCCGTGCTGTTCGCGCTGATCGGCGCGTTCTATTACCTGCGGGTAGTGAAGCTCATGTATTTCGACCCGCCGGTGGACACCTCACCGATCGAGCCCTACGGCGACGTGCGGGTGCTGATGTCGCTCAACGGACTGGCGATGCTGCTTTTCGGTATCATTCCCGGTCCGTTGATGGCCCTCTGCCTTTATTCGATTCAGGTATCGCTTTAAAGGGCCGTCAGCGGTAAGCGGTCAGCGGTAAGCCGCACTCCATCAGTCTTGCAGCTCGCTGCTCGACGCTTACGGATTTGGGCCATGCCGAACAAGCCATCCGATTTCACCGAGACCACGCTGTCCTCGAAGACCGTTTATCAGGGCCGACTGCTGCATGTCCTGGAAGACGAGGTGCGGCTGCCCGACGGCAGGACAGCCGTCAGGGAATACATCAAGCATCCCGGTGCGGTCATGATCGTTCCGCTGCTGGACGACGGGACGGTGGTCCTCGTCCGCCAGTATCGCTACGCGCTGGGCCGGCACTGCATCGAGATACCGGCGGGCAAGATCGATCCGGGCGAGGAGCCGCTGGCGACGGCGAAACGCGAACTCAGGGAAGAGTGCGGCTACGAAGCGGCGAACTGGCGGCAGCTGACGGCGATGTATCCCTGCGTCGGCTACTCGGACGAGCGCATCGAACTCTACCTGGCGCGCGAGTTGAGCCATGTCGGACACGGCCCCGACGACGGCGAGTTTCTGGAAGCGATGCCCGTGCCGCTGGCGGAAGCCCTGGACTGGGCGCGGCGGGGCAGGATCGCGGACGTGAAGACCGTCATCGGCCTGATGCTCGTGGAAGACATTCTCGCAAGCGCACGGTGAGGAGACGGCCGCGCCGTTTCCGCCGGCGCGGGGCGATCCGGTCGACCGTTCGGGCCCGCGATCAGCCGGCGTGGCGGGTCCGAACCTGCTGCGCGATCGCCTGGTCAAGCGGCTGCGGGGGCCGGAAAAGATAGCCCTGGCCGTACTGGATACCCATCTCGACCAGCAGGTTGAGCACGCCCGGGGTTTCCACCCATTCGGCGATGACCTGTTTGTCCAGGCCGCGCGCGACGTCGTTCAACGCTTTCACGAAGATCCGGCTGCCTTCGTCGCTGGCGAGATCGCGGATGAAACTGCCGTCGATCTTGAGGTAGTCGACCTCGAAGCGCTTCAGATAGAAGAAAGAGCTGAAGCCCGCTCCAAAATCGTCGAGCGCGAAACGGCATCCCATGTCCTTCAGCGTGCGGATGAAGGTGAGCGTCACGTCGATTTCGGACATCGCCGCCGTTTCCGTGATTTCGAACACCAGCTGGTTCGGGTTCACGCCGCTGCGCTTGAGCAGGGCGAGAAAGCGCCGGATCCAGCGCGGGTCCGATATCGACACGCGGGACAGGTTGACGAAGTAGCGCATTTTCTTTCCGGCCAGCCCGGCTGAGCGCATGAACGCCAGCAGTTTCTCGATCACGCGCAGGTCGATTTCCTGGATCATCCCCAGGGATTCCGCCAGTTCGATGAAATGGGCCGGCAGAATGTGGTTACCCTCCGTATCGCGGATCCTCACCAGGATTTCGTGATGCATTATTTTCCGGTCGTCGAGCCTCACGACGGGCTGCTGAAAGAGCACCAGCCGGTCGTCGTCCAGCGCGTCGCGCAGCGTCTTGGCCCCATGGATCCGCCGGTGGGTGCTGCGCAGACCGTCCGGGGACTGGTCGAACAGCACGTGGCGGTTGCGGCCGAGGTCCTTCGCCTGGTACATCGCGATATCGGCGTTCGAGAGCAGCACGGGCAGCTCGTTGCCGTGGAACGGGTAGAGGGCAATCCCGACCGAGACCGAAAGATTCGAGATGACGCGGTCGGCGCTCGCCTGGAAACGGTAGCGGCGGATGGCTGCGAGCGCCTTCTCGGCAACGGCGAGCGCTTCCCTGCGCAACATTTCGGGCAGGTGGATCGCGAACTCATCGCCGCCCAGGCGGAACAACTCGCCGTCAATGCCGCGCATCGTGTCGCGCAGCACGCTGCCGATGCCGATGATGAGCTGATCGCCGGTGCGATGCCCGAAATTGTCGTTGATGTACCGGAAGTGGTCCACGTCGAGGAACAGCAGCGCGCCCACGCCGCTTGACTGCAATGCGAATTCGATCCTGCGCTGCAGACCGTGGCGGTTGGGAAGATCGGTCAACGCGTCGTGCAGCGCCAGATGCTCGACGCGCTGCGCGGCAAGATGCTGTTCGGTGATGTCGCGCGCGGTGCCGCGGATGGCGAGTATCGCGCCGTCATCGTCGTGCACCACGCGCGCGTTGATCCCGATCCAGCGGTCCTCGCCGTTGGCGGTCAGCAGATGGGTCACGTAGTTCTTGACTTCGTCGTGACGCTTGAGCGTGGCCAGGAAGCGGCGGTTGGACACGTGCGATGCATCCGCCTCGAAGTCGAAAAAGCACCGCCCGATGAGGTCCTTCGACGCCAGGCCCAGAATGTCGTGCGCGGCGTTGTTGAGGTACGTGAACCGCCCCTGCGCGTCGGTGGTCCAGATGAGGTCGTGTGAAGTCTCGACCAGGTCGCGATAGCGGCTTTCGCTCTCCAGCAGGAGCTGAATGATGCGGCGTTTTTCGGCCAGGGAACGCTTGATTGTCGCCAACTCCCCGGTCTTGTCCTCGACGCCGGCGTGCGGCGACAGCGCCGCCAGAGGGTCGATCAGATCCCTGGAGTAGCGGCGATGGCCTCCCGCGGTCCGTCTCGCGACCAATACGCCCTGCTCGTCCCAGCGCCTCAGCTTCTGGATGGGAATCCCAAGCAGTTCAGAGGCTTGCTGGATCGTGTACTCCGTCGCCGCCATTCCCCTGTGTTTCCTGTTTTCGGGCGTTCGCGCCGCCCGGCGGCGCGAACGCCCGCAGCGAATTTGAGCCCAGTATAAAAGACCGGCTGCGGGGGCGCTAACGACAGTCTTGTCCGTGCTGCGCGCTCAATGCAGGTGTTGCGGTTCACCCATGCCGTTTTGTCTGGAAACCAGGCGCTGCATCAGTTTGAGGTCGCGCCCGGTCAGACGGAGAGCGGTGTCCACCCAGGCGTCCACGACGTCGAGCAATTCATCGTAGCGAAGCTTGTGCACGCTGCGCCGCGCCGCTGCCACGCCTACCAGGCCATTCCGGCTTCTATGGCGCGCCTTGATCAGGGCGGCGATTTCGGTCTCTCCGCTGCCCTGGTCCACCACGAGATCCACCACGCCCAGCGTCAGCATGTCGTCCGCGCTGTAGATCTTGCCGCTGGTGATGAGGTCTTCGGTCGCCCGCCTTCCTACGCGGCGCTCAAGAAAGGAGTACGCTCCCATTCCCGGGAAGAGATTGAACAGGATTTCCGGAAACCCGAAACGCGACTGGCGCTCCGCGACCAGAACGTCGCTCGACAACGCAGCCTCGAAGCCCCCACCCAGGCACTCTCCCTGAACGAGCGAGATCGTGGTGATCGGCAACCCGTGACCGACGTAATTGCGATACAGCACGTGGATGCAGGATTTTCCGTATTCGAGCAGACCGCGGCGGTTTTTCTGGTCGATCAGCTGCATGAACAGGTGGAGGTCACCGCCCAGGTTGAAAACGCCGGGCACGCGCGAGGCCAGGATCGCATATTCCAAAGGCACGTTTTTACCCGCGCTGTCCACGACCCCTCCCGTATGTGTGAGAAACCGGCAATACCGGTCGAGATCGCCGAGCAGGCGGGGATTGAAGTTCGGGCGTGGTGCCGGATTCCAGCGCAGCCACATGGCGCGGAGCTTCGCATCAAAAAACGCGGATAGCTGCTCCGAGAAGAAAAACTCAGGGTTGGGCGCGGCCGACTGGTCCCCGGAGGACGGCACCGGGGCTTGCAGCAGGGCCTTTGATACGTGCATGTCCATTGCTGCGTCTCCTAGCGAAGGGGTTGTCAAACGGATGGCTGAGAGGCGTCTCGGCTTCTTTCTTGACCATCTTTTCAGAATCTATGCAAGGAAGCGTAAAAAAGCAAATCTAACACTTTGATAGATTTGAATTTTTTGTTTACTCTCAATAATTTGTTTGAAATTATCACCGTAACGCTTTAAGAGATACGGAATTTTTCACGTCTCCAGCGAAATACCCACAACTGCCGCATAGCGTTAAGTCAATTTTGCAACTTGAGGATTTTGTTGACGTTTCATCCCGAACGCGCTACAAAGACAAGTCCCCGCAGTAGTGCAGATGTGACGCGAGCATTCATGCGCAGGCTGTTGTCATATTTCGTGCGGATCTTCTTCCGCGTGCGAATCGTTGGCGATCTCACCGTGTTCGATCGCGCCGAATCCGTGCTCGTCGTTTCGCGCCTGCGCTCTCCACTCGACGCGCTCGCGCTGGCCCTGTTCCTGCCGCGCAATGCCGCCGTCATCGTTCCTCCGGGGCTCGCCAATGCATCGCTCATGCGTCGGGCGCTGCACTGCGTCACGCAACACGTCTTCGATGTGAGACATCCAGCGACGCTCAAGCCGCTGTCGCGGCTGCTGCGGTCGGGGGTACCCGTGGTGGTGTTTCCGGAGGGAAGAATCGCGACGAACGAGTCGCTGATGAAGGTCTATCCCGTGCCTGCTTTGGCTGCCGCGAGAAGTGGGGCCACGCTGCTGCCGGTGAGCGTTGAACGCCCGGGACAATGGTTGGGCCGGATCGGTCCGGCGCGGTGGGTCCCCGCGATCACCTTGCGCGTACTGGCCCCGGCGCGCGTCGACGATTTGCGAACCGGGACAAGCGCGCGCCGCCGCCGGACGCAGGCAATACGCCGGCTCACTGCACTCATGCAGGCGGCGACTTTGCAGTCTTATGCGTTCAAGCCGGTATTCGAGTGTTTCCTCGACGCCTGCGCCGCGCGCGGCCGCCGTGCGGTGCTCATCGAGGACGAACGCGGGGAGCCGCAGAGCTACGGGCGCATCCTGCGCACGAGCCTGGCGTTTGCACGCATCGCCGCGCGGTTCACGCGCGAGAACGAGAACGTGGGTGTGCTGCTGCCGAACGTTTCGCTCACGGTCGGTGTGGTGCTGGGGTTGTCCGCCGCGCGCCGCGTTCCGGCCATGCTGAATTACACCAGCGGACCGCGCGGCGTGGGCCTCGCCTGCGCCGCCGCCGCCGTGCGCACCGTGATCACGTCGCGGCGTTTCTTGGAGAAAGCGAGCCTGCATCCGCTCCTGGAGGCGCTGGCCGGATGCAATATCCTCTACCTTGAGGAGTTGCGGGAGCATTTCAGGATTTCCGACAAGCTCTGGCTCGCGCTGTTTGCGCTTCCGTTCCCGCGACGCGCGATCGCGGAGCAGTCCGTGGACGACCCGGCCGTGGTGCTCTTCACCTCGGGTTCCGAAGGACGGCCCAAAGGGGTCGTCCTGTCGCATCGCGCCATCATCGCCAACGTCGCGCAGATCCGCGTGGCGATCGCTTTCACGCCCGAGGACAAGATCCTGAATGCGTTGCCCCTCTATCATACCTACAGCTTCACCGCCGGCATGATGCTGCCGCTCGTCACCGGCACGCGGCTCTATCTCTACCTTTCGCCGTTGCACTATCGCGCCATCCCGGACATCTTCTACCGGCACGACTGCACCGTGCTTTTCGGCACGAGCACCCTGCTTTCGTACTATGCGTCGTATGCCCGGCCGCTGGATTTCTCGCGTTTGCGCTACGTCATTTCCGGCGGCGAGAAACTTTCCGCCGAGGTCATCCGGTTGTGGCTGGAGAAATTCGGGCTGCGCGTTCTCGACGGTTATGGCTGCACGGAATGTGCCCCCGTGTTGGCGCTCAGCACCCCCGCGCTGTATCGTCCAGGCACGGTGGGCACGTTCCTGGCGGGCGTGGAGCACCGGCTCGAGAAAGTGCCCGGCATCGAGAACGGCAGCCTGCTGCACGTGCGGGGCCCCAATCTCATGCTCGGCTATTACCTGCACGACCGGCCGGGCGTGCTGCAGGCGCCTCATGCCGGGACGGGGTGGCACAACACGGGTGACGTGGTGGACGTGGATGAAGACGGGTTCGTCGCCATCCACGGACGGGTCCGCCGATTCGCCAAGATCGCGGGGGAAATGGTGTCTCTGGATCAGGTCGAACAGGTGGCGCAGCAGGCTTCTCCCGTCCACCAGCATGCCGCCGTGCTGACCGTTCAGGAGACCGGAGGCGAGAGCACCGTGTTGTTCACGACCGATCCCGCCCTCGACCGGATCGCGCTGCAGCGCGCGGCGCGCCGGCTCGGTGTGCAGGACCGCGCGGTCGCGCGGCGGGTGCACCATGTGGGAACGTTGCCGATGCTTGGCAACGGGAAAACGGATTACACCCGGCTCATGGAATCGGCGGATCGGGAAACCCCCAAGCCGCTGACCCAGCCCGCCAATTCATCGATGCTTCACTAACGTCGCCCGCTTCGTTTGGCGAGGAAGGGCGCCATCCGCATCAGCACGTCGTCGCGGTCGAAGAAATGGTGCTTGAGCGCCTGCGTGGCGTGCATGCAGACAAGGATGAACAGCATCCAGTTGAACGATACGTGCAACTCCTTCAGAAACTCGGCCAGGACCTTGTCCTTCCCCACCAGGTCCGGTAACTGCACCCAACCAAGATATACCGTCGGCACGCCTGTTGCCGAGCTGTAAAGCCACCCGGTGACGGGGATGACGAGGATCAGCACGTAAAGCAGCAGGTGCGATGCGCCCGCAACCCCGTGCTGCCAATGCGGCATGGTGACCGGCGGCGGCGGAGCCGGGTGCGCAAGCCGCCAGGCCGCTCGAAATCCCGCGACCAGAAAAATGGTCGCGCCTATCCATTTGTGCCAGGAAAAGTACTTGAGTTTCTGAGGCGACAGCGGCAGGTCCACCATGTAGAGGCCGAGTGCCCAGGCTGCAACCACAAGGGCGAACACCAGCCAATGCAGGCTGATCGCGAGAGCACCGTAGCGCGGGTGTCCGTCGGTCATGCCTGAAAAGCCGGGGATCGCGATCGCAGGTCCGCGTTAACTCTTGTAGCCCTCGACGTTGATGTAGATCCGGATCTCGTCGCTGATGCTCCTGGAAACCCGCGTCATGCCGAATGCGGAACGCTGGATGATGGTGCTCGCGACCGCCCCACAGATTTCGCGCTTGTTGACCGGGTGCACGATGCACTTGAAGGACGTTATTTCCAGACTGACCGGGCGTGTTACGCCCAGCATGGTCAGCTCGCCGTCCGCGCCCACCGGCGTCTCGCCGCTGAATCGCAGGCTGGTCGAGCGGAACGTGATGGTGGGGAACTGGGAAACGTTGAAGTAATCCTCGGTCCGCAGCAGTTCGTCGCGCCGGACGTGGCCGGTGTCGACGGAGGAAGTGTCGATCTCCGCCTCGATGCTGCCCTGCTTCTCGGCGCGGTCGAGCGTTATCTTGCCGGTCATCTTGTTGAATCGTCCGCGTATCCAGGTTATGCCCAGATGCCCGACTTCGAAGTTGCTGAAGGAATGCGGCACGTCGACGACATAGGTATCGGGGGCGGCCGCCGCAGGCGCGGCAAGCAAAAGACTTATTGCGACAAGCCCGGCTCTAAGTTCCATTTTCTCTCCTTTTCGCGCTCAAACCAGTGAGCAAAGTGGGTGTTACTCCTTATTTCTTCACGGGCGGTTTGCCCCCGTGTACAGCCGGAACCGGATCACCACTTCGTCGGCGACGGTGTCGGTATGCTTCCAGACTCCTTCGCCGATGTTGTATTGCAGACGCCGGATGTTGAACGTTCCCTCAAACACGGAATGGCCCGCGGTGTCCGTCTTCACGCTGAACGGTGCCGTGACATCGTGGGTCTTGCCCTTGATCGTGAGCGGGCCGCGCACCTCATAACGGCCGCCGCCCAGTGGCCGGACGCTTGAAGAGACAAACGTTGCCCTGGGAAAGTTCTTGGCGTCAAACCAGTTCCTGCCCCGGGCTTCATCGTTGACCTCGTCGTTGCCGATGTCGAAACTGGCAAGGTCGACTTCGATCGAGGCCTTGCCGGCTTCGGGCCGGCTGGGGTCGAACGCGAGCTGCGCGTTGAACCTCGCGAATTTCGCTTCGACCGGCACGTTCATCTGCCGCGACACGACGGTGATCTGGCTGCGGCCATGATCGACCTGCTGCGCGCCGTGCGCGGGGAGCCATGCAAGCAGCCCCAGTATCGCCCATGCTGCCGCCTGGATCATTTTCGATGAGCCCGTGTCAAACTGTCCGGATGAGTGGAATGGCGCGACCGGTATATTAACGAATTCCACGCGCCACGGTTACGGTTTTTAAACAGCGCCGCATGGCAGGAAATTCCAGGTGCGCGGATATAATTATCACATTTTCTTGCGCGAACCATGGTCATCGCACAGATCTCGGACCTGCATATAGGGACTGCCGGGCAGCTCGCCTATGGCCGCATCGATACGGCGGCCAATCTCGCGCGGTGCGTGGCGAGCATCCTGAGACTCGGACCGCGTCCGGACGTGGTCGTGGCGAGCGGCGATCTGGTCGACACCGGGGCGGCGGAAGAATACCGGCGGCTGCGCGAACTGCTGGCGCCGCTGCCGATGCCGGTGTATCTGATGCCGGGGAATCATGACGACCGCGCAGCCCTGCGTGCCGAGTTTCGTGATCATTCCTATTTGCCCGCCGCAGGCGCGCTGCATTTTGCCGTGGGCGGGCATGCGATCAGGCTCATCATGCTCGACACGGTGGTGGCGGACATGGACGGCGGCGCCCTGGGCGCGCCGCAACTCGACTGGTTGGCGGCGACTCTCGCTGCCGACCCGGAAATGCCCGCGCTGATATTCATGCATCACCCGCCGATCATGACCGGCATTCGATGCATGGACGAGATCGCGCTCGCGGCCGACGATGTGGCCCGCCTGGACGCGGTCGTCAGCCGTCATCCGCAGGTCGAACGCATCGCTTGCGGGCACGTGCATCGGACGGTCGAGTCCCGCTGGTGCGGCACCATGGTCGGTATCTGTCCCAGCACGGCTTTCCAGGCGAACCTCGGCCTGCGAACGGAATCATTCGAGGTTGCTGCCGACGAACCCCCGGCATATCAGGTGCACTACTGGAACGGCGCGAATCTCATCACGCATACGCTCCAGGTAGTGGACTGAATTTCCGGCGGGCAATGCAAGCCTCCGCATTGCGCGGCGGCTACGCTTTCCAACGCCCACCGGTGTCGCTCGGAAGCCGCTGCCCCGTCACCCGGCGTCTTCGCCATGCGTACGGCGGTGGCGCTTGATCTCGGCGCGGTGTTTTTTGTCCGCGAGCCGCCGGCGCCGTGCGGCCTGGCTCGGCCGCGTCGGCCGCCGTACCTTGGGTGGCTCGGCCGCTTTCCGTATCAGCGAAACGAGGCGCTCGAGCGCGTCGGCCCGGTTGCGGCTCTGCGTGCGAAAGCGCTGCGCCGTGATGGTGAGCGAGCCGTCCGTCGCGACGCGCGCGCCGCAGATCAGGATGAGCCGCCGGCGGACATCCTCCGGCAGCGAGGGAGAGCGGCGAACGTCGCAGCGCAATTGCACCGCGGTGGCGACCTTGTTGACGTTCTGGCCGCCCGGGCCGGACGCGCGGATGAAACGCTCCTCGAGCTCGCTGTCTTCGAGCGCAATATTCCGTGTCACGGGAATCATGGTGGCTCAAGCGTAACGAATGCGGGACGGCGCTACTGCGGTTGTATGTTCGCCGCCCTGACCATTTTGCCCCACTTGGCGATTTCGTCGCGCAGGAAACGCGAGAATTCCTCCGGCGCGTTGCCCACGGGCTCGGCGCCCACGCTCACGAGCGCCTGTCTCACCCTCTGCGCGCGCAGGCTCTCAGCGAGGGCGGCGTGAACGCGAAGAACGATCTCGCGCGACGTCGCACTCGGAGCGAGCAGGGCGTTCCATGACGTCGCCTCGTAGCCCTGCACGCCTGCTTCACGGATCGTGGGTACTTCGGGCAGGGCGGCCGAGCGTGATGCGCCGGTAATTCCGAGCGGACGCAGCTTGCCCGCCTTGACCGGCGGCACTGCCGCGGCAATGGGCACGAAAGTCATCGCGACGTGGCCGCCAATCACGTCCGATACCGCCGGCGCTGCGCCCTTGTAGGGGATGTGCATGATATTGACGCCTGCCAGCGTGTTGAACAACACCAGCGCGAGATGATTGGAACTGCCGACACCCGCCGAGGCGGAGTCAAGCGCTCCGGGCCTGGCCTTCGCCAATGCCACGAGTTCCTTTACCGAACGCGCGGGGAGCGAGGGATGCACGACCAGGGCGTTCGGCATCCTGACGACGAGACTCACCGGCGCCAGGTCGCGCGTGACGTCGTATCCCAGCCTCGCGTAAAGCGCCGGACTGCTCGAGAGAGCGGTCGTGCCCATGAGCAGCGTGTATCCGTCCGGCGCGGCGCGCGCCACCGCTTCGGCGCCGATATTGCCGCCCGCGCCCGGCCGGTTGGCAACGATGACCGACTGCTTCCAGATCTCGCTCATCTGCTGCGCCACCGCCCGCGCAACGAGGTCCACCGAGCCCCCGGCGGGAAACGGCGCGACCATCATGACCGGTTTCTCGGGATAACCGTGCACGGGGCTTGATAGGGAAAGGAAAAGCCATGCCGCACTGGCCTGCAGAAACGCCAAAACGATCCGCATCGTTTCCTCCCGTCGGTTTCGAATTCCGTGATCTTCTGGATCGTGACGAGCATTAGAGGTGATCGGGGAGTCCGTGTCAATCGCATCACGCGGCCGCACTTCCAGACCGTCGCTTTTGCTAGAATCCAATGATGACTCGCGACTCAGTACGGCATCCCTAGCCGCATGCCCCCAGGATTCACTCCACGGATTGGGTACCTCGCGGGCTTGCTGGTCTGCATCGCGCTGATCGGGTTCGCGCTCTTCCTGCAGTACGTCGAGCAGCAGGAGCCATGCCCGCTGTGCATTCTGCAGCGCCTCGTTTTCATTGCGCTCGCGGTGGTCTTTCTCGTTGCGGCGTTGCACGGCCCGGCCCGGACGGGCGGCATGGTTTACGGCGGCGTGCTGTTCATCATCGCCGGCCTCGGCGCGGCAATAGCGTCGCGCCACGTGTGGCTGCAGAACCTGCCCGCGAACCAGGTGCCGGAGTGCGGCCCCGGCCTGGAATACATGTTGAGCAAGTTTCCGCTCACCCAGATCCTCGGCAAGGTGCTGTCGGGTTCGGGCGAGTGCGCCGAAGTAGGCTGGACGTTTCTCGGGCTTTCGATCGCCGGCTGGTCTCTGCTATGGTTCGTGCTGATCGGCGCGCTTGCGATTTTCCTCACGGTGCTGAGCGCACGGCGCCATGGGTGAGAATTCCGCGCCGCGGGAGGCGGCCCGGACCCGGCGGCGGATGCGTTACAATCGCGGGCGCGCTTGGCGCGCTGAGGCGTCGCGCGCGGTCAGTGTGCGTGCTTATGCCGGAATGTCCGGCGTCAACTGGCGTTCCAGCATGGTGATCTGGTCTTTGAGATACAGCTTGCGTTTCTTGAGGCGTTGCAGTTGGAGTTGATCCTGGGCGGGGCTTTGTGACAATCTGGAAATTACGTCATCGAGGTCGCGGTGCTCGACATGCAACTGGTTGATGCGCTGCTTGACCGTTTCGACGTCTGTGATCACCATGGGCTGGGTCCTCCTCCCTATCAGTGATGGGACACGAATTCAGTATAGACCTAATAAGCAAAAAAGACGAGACCGCGCACGGTGTCCGCGTGCAGGCCGCGGCGGGTGCGCGGAAATGCGACTAACCGGCTGTTTTTTAGAAACTTGAGGCTGCGGGGAAGGAGCCGGATCGACCCCCGGCGGCCGGAACGCGGAGCGTGACAACCGTATGGCACTGACTATCGATGTGAACGGCGAGCAGCGCGTGGTGGAGGCGGACGGCGAGACCCCGCTGCTGTACGTGCTGCGCAACGATCTCAAGCTGAAGGGCGCACGCTATGGCTGCGGCGCTGGCCAATGCGGCGCCTGCACCGTGATCGTCGCCGGCAAGGCGGTGCAGTCGTGCGACGTGCCGGTCGCGGCGGTGGTCGGCAAGGCGATCACCACGATCGAGGGCATCGGCAGGAACGGCCAACCGCATCCCCTGCAACAGGCATTCATCGACGAGCAGGCGGCGCAGTGCGGATATTGCGCGAGCGGCATCATCATGGCGGCCAAGGCGCTGTTCGACGCGCACCCCGGCGCGGGCGAGACGGAAATCAGGGACGCGCTCGCGCGCAATCTGTGCCGCTGCGGCACGCATCACCGGATACTCCGCGCGCTGCGCCGCGCGCAGGAAAGGATGGCCCGATGACCAACGCACCCATTCCGCGCAAGCTTCCCGGCAGCCTCGAGACCAATCGCGCGCTCGATCGCTGGCTGCGGATCAACGGCGACGGCACGGCTACGGTTTTTCCGGGAAAAGTCGAGATCGGGCAGGGCATACTCACGGCGCTCGTCCAGATCGTCGCGGAGGAGCTCGACATCGGCATCGAGCGCATCAGGCTCGCTCCGGCGGATACGTCGTACAGCCCCGACGAGGGCATGACTTCGGGCAGCCGCTCGATCCAGGAGGGGGGCATGGCGCTGCGCTACGCGGCCAGCGAGGCGCGCGATCTTCTGCTGCAGCGCGCGGCGAGGAAACTCGGGGCGTCGCTCGAACAGTTGACCGTCGCGAATGGCGTAATCAGCGCACGCGGCGGGGAGAGCGTCACTTACTGGGAGCTTGCGAGCGACGACCTGCTCAGACAGGAAGCGACCGCGGGGATCGCACCCAAGTTGCCGGCGCATCACAGTGTCGTCGGATCGTCCGCGATGCGCCTCGACATCCCCGCGAAGGTGTGCGGTGTCTCCACTTACGTGCAGGACATGGAGCTTCCGGGAATGCTGCACGCGCGCGTTGCGCGGCCGCCGAGCCGCGGAGCCCGGCTGCTCACATTCGACGAGAGCGAGGTGCGCGCGCTGCCCGGCGTTGCGGCCGTGGTCCGCGACGGCGACTTCCTGGGTGTCATCGCCGCCCGCGAGGAGCAGGCGATACGGGCGCAGCGGCGGCTCGCGCGCAGCGCGACATGGGAAGAGACCGCGTCGCTGCCGGAAAGCATGGATCCGCGGTACCTGCTGCAGATGAAATCCGAAGATGAGGTCATCAGCGAGAAGGGCGACGCCGCCGGCGCCGCACGCGCTTCCCGAACGTTCAGCGCGGAATACACCCGGCCGCTCATCGCGCACGCGTCGATCGCTCCGTCATGCGCCATCGCGCAATTCGAGGCCGGCGGTTACACGGTATGGACGCACAGCCAGGGCATTTTTCCGCTGCGCGCCGATCTTGTGAAAGTCCTGGGCGTCGAGGAAAAGCGCATCGTGGTGATTCACGTCGAAGGCGCGGGGTGCTATGGCCACAACGGTGCGGACGACGTCGCCCTCGACGCCGCGTTGCTCGCGCGCGCGGTGCCCGGCAAGCCGGTCCGCGTGCAGTGGACGCGCGAAGACGAGTTCATGTGGGAACCCTACGGCTCGGCGATGGTGGTGAAGATGAGTGCGGCGCTCGACGCGGAGGGAAACGTGGTCAACTGGACGCACGATCTGTGGAGTCACGGCCACAGCACGCGGCCGGGACCGAAGGACGGGGCCAACCTGCTCGCCGCATGGCATCTTGCGCAGCCCGTCAAGGCGCCGCGGCCGGGCAATCCGCCTTTGCCCGGGGGCGGCAGCCATCGCAACGCCATCCCGCTCTACGATTTTCCCGGCCAGCGCGTCACCAATCACCTGGTGCGCGAGGCGCCGCTGCGCACCTCCGCGTTGCGATCGCTCGGCGCGCATGCCAACGTGTTCGCGATCGAGTCGTTCATGGACGAGCTCGCGGAAGCCGCGGGCGCGGATCCCGTCGAGTTCCGGCTGCGCCATCTCAAGGATGCACGCGCGCGGGCGGTGATCGAGGCGGTCGCGGCGAAAGCGTCCTGGAAGCACCGCGAACGCGGCGACGGCACGCGCGGGCGGGGCATGGCGTTTGCGCGCTACAAGAATCTCGGATGTTACGTGGCCGTGGTCGTGGAGGTCGAGGCAGCGAACGAAGTCCGCGTCAGGCGCGCGTGGGCGGCGATCGATGTCGGGCAGACGATCAACCCGGACGGCGTCATCAACCAGACCGAAGGCGGCATCATCCAGACCGTCAGCTGGACCTTGAAGGAGCAGATCCGCTTCGATCGCGAACGGGTGACCACCCGGACCTGGGACGATTATCCGATTCTCACGTTTGCCGAGGCGCCGGAAGTCGAGGTAGTGCTGGTCGACCGTCCGGATCAACCTCCGTTGGGCGCCGGTGAAGGCGCGCAGGGCCCTACCGGGGCGGCGATCGGAAACGCCATACACAATGCGCTGGGCGTTCGACTGCGCGACATGCCGTTCACCCGCGATCGGCTGATCGCCGCGATCGCGCGGCAATAGGGCGTGGAATCCGCGCATGGCAGGACAAGGGTAGCGACCGGGCGCATGACCCGGCGCAGCACGGGCGCGTCAAGCGCGGCGGCGTCGCGTATTCGTCCGGGAATCACGCGCAGGCTATCCTCAAGCGGTAGACGATCCCCCGTATTTTGGCGGCATAAGTCAAGGCTCGACAACGCGGTCGGGACTTGGCGGGCGGGAGGACGATTCCTGTTCAAATTTTGGGCAATCCAACGACAGCTGTTATCGGGAAGGGCACAAGCGAAGTCGTTGCAACGGTAGCCCACAGACATATCCACAGAAATTGTGAATTGTTTTTCATCTCCGCCGTCCATTGCGGGCAGCGTGATCGCCACGCGGGCATTGTGGGGCGGGCGCGGACCCGTGCAATAACGCGGCGTGGACGGGTCTCGATTCAGGCGCCTGGAAAGGTTCGTTATTCCTCTGTCTGTCAACGGGTTAGCGATCCGGTCGGGTGGCTGACAGAGCGGGTGGCGCCGCTGTTGCAAACAGTGGCGCCACATCAGGGTCACCCCGCGATGTCACGCTGTGCGCGGCCGCAATGGCTGCCCGGAACGAACGTATTGCAGGCGGCGTGCCGCGAGGATATCAACACCGCGCAGCACCCGGTAGAATTCGCCGTTCCTACAAGCGGTTAGTACTGGCCCGCGCCTGCTACAGTTGCCGCACGAAGGTCTCGATCCCGCGCAGAAGCATTTCCACGGCGATGGCCGTGAGGATCAACCCCATCAGGCGTTCGAGCGCGAGCAGTCCGCGTTCGCCAACCAGCTTGCTCACGCGCTCCGCGGCGAGCAGCACGGACAGCGTAATGGCCATCGCCACCGACACTGCCGCGATCCATTCCATCAGGCGCTGGGGAGCGCCCGACACCAGCAGGACCACGGTCGCGATGGCCGTAGGTCCGGCGATCGAAGGAACGGCCAGCGGGACGATGAACGGTTCACCCTGGATTACGTCGCCGAACACGCCTTCGGGGCGGCGGAAGATCATCCTCAGCGCGATCAGAAACAGGATGACGCCGCCGGCGATATTGAGCGAAGAACCCGACAGGCCGAGCAATTCCAGGATGATGTTGCCGAAGAACACGAATCCGAGCAGCACGCCGAACGCGATCGTGCATTCGCGGACGATCACCGCCATGCGCCGCGCGGGATCGACCGGCCTGAGCAGCGCGACGAACAGGGGGATATTGCCGACCGGGTCCATCACCAGAAGAAGGATCACCACTGCGGAGGCAAACGAGACATCCATGACGAATCAGACCGGGCGCTGGAGTATGCCCGCAGTTTAGTCGAAGAATCGATGCGCCGCCGGTATCAGAAACCGAACAGGTTGCGCCGGGCGTGCTGCAGGTGGGAGATGATGGCGGCGCGGGCGCGCTCGGCGTCGCGCTCCTTCAGCGCGCGCACGATGTCGCGGTGCTCCTGCTGGTACTTGACGCGCCGCTCGGGGGTGACGATGCGGTCCTTTAGTTTGCCCCATTCCGCCTGCTGACGGACCGCGGTCACCAGATCGAGCACGCGGATCACGAAGCGGTTGTGGGTTGCCGCGGCGAGCGCCTGGTGCAGCGCTGCATCCCAGAGCTCGAACTCGTCCAGGGTGGTGGCGCGCTCCGCTCTGTCGAGGCAGGATTCCATGCGCTCGAAATCGGCGCCGGTCGCGTTGGTGACGACGAGTTCGGCCAGCGCGGGTTCAAGCCTGAGGCGGGCTTCCATCAGCTCGGCGGGACTGGTGTGTGCGATGCTGTCGATCAAGGACCCGGCCGCCGTCGCGCCGGGCGGGTAGGAAAGAAAAGTGCCCCGTCCGACGTGGCGCGTAACCGCCCCCTCGGCTTCGAGTTGGGCGAGGATCCTGCGCACGGCGTTGCGCGGCACCGCGAAGCGCCGGGCGAACTCGCGCTCGGTCGGCAGGCGCGCTCCCGGCGCGATCGTCCCGTCCGACCCCGCGCTCAGGATGAATTCCCGGATGCGCTGCGTGCCCGAGCGTGCGGCGCGTGTGTTGCCGGTCATGCCGCTTTCCCCCGGCAGCCGGGCGGAAAATACCGCCCGGAATGTTCGGTATCCGTGAACATCGAACCGATGCTAAACCAAGTTTCCTTATTGGTCTATCCGAATTCTTACCATGTTGCGGCGCGGCAGGCGTGGCGGTGTTGCTATCCGGCAGACGACGTGGCAGAACGATGTTAAACCAATAATAGACCAATTTGGAAATGAATTGACAATTGGTCTGATGCTCCATAGCATTGCGGCACGGGACCGAGGCGCCGGTCCAGGGCGGGAAACAAGGGGCGCGCCGCGTATTCTTCGAGAGAATTTTCCCAAGGCCATTCAGGAGATTCACGTGCTGCTCAAGCGAGGCTTTCTTTCGTTTTTCCGCGCCATTTCGCAGTTCGGCCTCGCGGGCGCGGCATCCCGGGCGACGTCGCAGCGCGTGCGGCTTGCGATCATTTCAGAGGGCGTGAACACGTGGCCGCTGTACGTCGCGCAGGCGAAGAATTTTTTCGAGCGGGAGGGCGTGGAAGTCGCGGTCACGCTCACCGGTTCCTCGGCACGGCAACTCGAGCAGCTCAAGGCGGGCGATTACGATATCGGCTTTCAGCAATCGGACCATGTCGTGCGCGGCGTCGAGCAGGGCTCCGATCTCTTCATATTCATGGTACTGGCCCACGCGCCGGAATTATCGCTGGTGGTCGCGCCGGATGTCGGTTCGTTCGCCGACCTGCGGGGCAGGCAGATCGCGGTCGACGGCGCGCGCACCGGTTACGCGTTGCTGCTCGGGAAACTCCTTGCCGAAAAAGGCCTGAGGAAGGACGACTACGCCTTGCGCGAAATCGGCGGCTCGGCCGAGCGATTCGACGCTCTCAGGAGCGGAGCGGCGGCGGCAAGCCTGCTCAATCCGCCATTCGACCGCAATCTTTTTGCGCTGGGATTCAGGAGCCTCGGTGCCACCAGCGACTACTTTCCGACTTATCCGGGTTCGATTGCCGCGACACGCCGCGGCTGGGCCCGGCAGCACCGCGCTGCGCTGGTCGCCTTCATTCGCGGTTTCGATGCCGGCTACGGGTGGCTGCAGGACGAGCGCAACAGAGACGAGGCGATCGCGATCCTGCTGTTCCGGCTCAACATCGAACCGGGCGCGGCGGCGCGCGCGTTCGAAAAGCTCGCGCGGCGGCCCGGGCCGGCGATCCGGCCCGACGATCTGCGACAGGTGATCGACATCGTATGGGACGCCGAGAGTCTCGGCGAGCCCAGGGGCGAGCCGGATCGCTACATCGATCTCGAATACTGGCGCGAGGCGGTGCGAGTCTCTTGATACGGCGGACCCCGAACATGACTTCCCGGAGCTGAACGCACATGCCGGACCCCCGGGAAGCGCGCGCGCATGCGGCGACGCTCAGCCTGAAAGGCATGGCCGGGCAGATCGCGAGTCCGCTGTTCGCGGTTGCGGGCAGGCTCGATCGCATCGTGCCCGGGCAGGACGCGGAACGCCTCGCCCGCGAGGCGCAGGGACCGGTCGAGTATCGGCTGATCGAGGACGGCAATCACGTCGCCAATAACCGCGCCTACGAGTACCGCGCCCGGTCCGCGGTACTGGATGGCGCGGCAATTGCACGCTGACGCGAACTGATCTAGGCGATTGCCGGTGCGTCGGATATCATCAGCCAGGACCGGGAAGTAAAGGAGGGACACAGATGAACGCGCTGATGAAAAGGGTTAGCAGCTTCGCGCTCGCGTCTCGCGGGAGAAATGTTCGTCGGGCCGGCGAACGTTTCAAAACGCGTCCTACATGTATCAGACGCAGGCCGCCGACTGGATGGCGCGGCAGCTGGGCCTTGCGCCGGTTTAATCAAGGAGCGGAAATCATGAGGAAAGCGATGTTGTTCGCAGTCATCGCGGCGTTCGGCGCAGCAGTGCACGCCGCGGATCCGGCTGCGGATTTTCCGAATAAGCCGATTCGCGTCATGGGACAGGGCGTGGGCAGCACCGCGGATTACCTGTCGCGCTACGTCGGGCAGAAGCTCACCGAGCACTGGGGCCAGACCGTCGTGGTGGACAACCGGTCCGGCGCCGGCGGCACGATTCCGACCGACGTCGTGGCGAAGGCCACGCCCGACGGCTACACGCTGCTGATGGGCCATGCGGGCACGCACGTGAGCGCGGTATCGCTCTACAGGAATCTGCCGTACGATCCGGTCAAGGATTTCGCGCCCATCTCCCTGGTCGCCAAGCTCGTGACGGTGCTCGTTGCCCATCCCTCGATCCCCGCGTCGAACGCACAGGAGCTCATCGCCTACGCGAAGCAGAAGGGGAACCTCAACTATGCTTCGGCCGGGAACGGCACCATCAGCCATCTCACGGGCGAGCTTTTCAACCAGGTGGCGGGTCTGAAGCTGCAGCATGTTCCCTACAAGAGCGCGGGCGCGGCGCTCACGGGACTGATCGGCGGCGAAACCCCCGTCTCATTCCTCTCGCCGATCACCGCGCACACGCAGTTGAAAGCCGGCAAGCTCAAGGCGTTCGCGGTGTCGAGCAAGACGCGCTTCGTCGGCGTGCCCGACATTCCGAGCGCGCCGGAAGCCGGAATTCCGGGGATGGAGGCGGTGTTGTGGTTCGGTCTTTTCGCCCCCGCCAAGACGCCGCGCCCGATCGTGACGAAGCTCAACAAGACAGTGGTCGGGATCCTTCACCGTCCGGATGTGAAGGAGGCGATACTCACGCGCGGCGGCGAGGTTGCGCCCTCGACTCCGGAAGAACTCGCCGCCTGGGTGAAGAGCGAGCTCGACAAGTGGACGCCGATCATCAATGCTGCCGGTATCAGGGCGGGATGAACACGGCGGCGGCGGACGCATTGCGGATTCGATACTGGAGATGAACCATGAGTGATCAGGCGATTGCGGAGAAAACGGCGCGCAGGGATCCGCGGGTCGAGGCCGCGATTTCACATTGGGCGCCGCGCTTCGTGATCAACGGCGTGCCGCTCACCGACTTTCAGGAAGTCACGGCGGGCATCGACCGCTGGGAGGACTGGTGCAGCGCATGGTCCGCGCGCGCGGCCGTACACGAAGAACTCGGTGACAAGGCGCTCGCCGCGGGCGCCGGGCTCTCCGCCGGCGAGCACTTCACGCGTGCGGCGGTGTGCTACCACTTCGGCAAGTTCCTGTTCGTGAACGACATGCGGCAGATGAAGCAAGCGCACATGAAGGCGGTGGAGTGCAGGAACAGGGCGCTGCCGCTTCTCCGTCCGCCGGGCGAGCGCGTCGCGATTCCGTACGAGGGCAGGCATCTTTACGGCAACCTGCGCAAACCGGCCGGAGCCGGCGCGGCGCCGGTCGTCGTCATGTGCATGGGGCTCGACTCGGCGAAGGAGGAGATGGACGATTACGAGAACCGTTTCCTGAAACGCGGGCTCGCCACGCTGGCATTCGACGGTCCGGGCCAGGGCGAGGCCGAATACGACTTCGGCATCTGCCCCGAATACGAGAAACCGGTGACGGCCGTGATCGATTATCTGGAAACACGCAAGGACATCGATGCCGGCCGCACCGGCGTCTGGGGTGTGTCGCTCGGCGGTTATTACGCCCCGCGCGCGGCGTGCTTCGAGAAGCGGATCAAGGCCTGCGTCGCGCTCTCCGGCGCCTACGAGCGCGCCACCGGTTTCGAAGGACGGCCGATCATCAATGTCGAGGCGTTTCGCGTGCGGTCGAAGAGCGCGAATCTGGAAGAGGCGGGCAGGATCGCCGCGCGCATGACGCTGAAGGGCCATGCGCAGAACATCACCTGCCCGATTTACATCGTCGCCGGCACGAAAGACCGGCTGACGCCCCATACCCATGCCGAAAAACTCGCCGCCGAAGTGTCGGGTCCCTGCGTCCTGTCGGTGATCGAGGGCGGCAACCACGTCGTGAACAATTACTGGTACCGCTACCGCGATCAGACCGCCGACTGGATGGCGACCCGGCTTGGCGTCGCCCGGCGGTGAGATCGGATAACGCTGGAGATACCCATGCCCCGCAAAGCCAGGAAAACCGGTCCCAGGCTCGTCAAGGCCTCGGGCATCGACCCGAAAAAACGGCCGGCAAGCACCGCGCCCGACGTGCTCTACGACCCCGCGGATCCCGGACATCGCTGGGAGCGGCCGCTGCAGGCGCCGGGGCGCATGCAGGTCGATTTCGAGGAACGCGTCGATTTCAGAAGGCTGCACGAATACCGCCTGGCGCGCACGCGCAACGCACTGGCCGGGTCCGGCCTCGGCGCGCTGCTCGTGTTCGATCAGCACAACATCCGCTACATCTCGAGCACGGTGATCGGGGAGTGGGCGCGCGACAAGTTGACGCGCTGGTGCCTGCTCACGGGCAACGGCGAGCCGTGGGTGTGGGATTTCGGTTCCGCCGCGCGCCACCACAAGCTCCATGCGCCGTGGCTGCCGAAGAACCATTGTCTCGCGGGACTTACCGGACTGCGCGGCGCGGTCTCGCCCGAAGTGGGGCTGTTCGAGGATGCCGCGCGGGAAATCAAGGCCGTTCTGGAACAGGAGGGTGTGGCGGACATGCCGCTCGGCATCGACGTGGTCGAGCCGCCGTTCCTCTTCGCCCTGCAGAAGCTCGGAATCGAAGTGCGCGACGGCCAGCAGGTCATGCTGGACGCGCGCGAGATCAAGAGCCACGACGAGATCACGCTGCTCAACGTGGCGGCGGCGATGGGCGACGGCGTCTACCAGGATATTTACGAGGCATTGAAACCCGGCGTCCGCGAAAGCGAGATCGTCGGCATGGCGACCCGGCGGCTCTACGAAATGGGGTCCGACTGCGTGGAAGCGATCAACGCCATCGCGGGCGAGCGCTGCAGTCCGCATCCGCACAATTTCACCGATCGCCTGATCCGCCCCGGCGATCAGGCCTATTTCGACATCATCCAGTCGTATATGGGCTACCGCACCTGCTATTACCGGACCTTCACGGTCGGCAGCGCGACGCCCGCCCAGATCGACGCCTACAAGAAGGCACGGCGCTGGATGGACGACGCCATCGCGCTGCTCAGGCCGGGTGTTTCCACCGAAGAGGTCGCGCGCGCGTTTCCCAAGTCGACGGAGATCGGCTTCGAGACCGAAATGGCCGCGTTCGGACTGAATTTCTGCCACGGCCTGGGCCTGGGATTGCACGAGCGGCCGCTGATTTCGCGCGTGAATTCGTTCAAGGACCCGTACGAGCTCAAGGCCGGGATGGTGTTCGCGGTGGAGACGTTCTGCCCCGCGAAAGACGGCATCTCCGCAGCGCGCATCGAGGAGGAAGTCGTGCTGACGCCGGAGGGGGCGAAAGTCATCACGCTGTTCCCGGCGCAGGAGCTGCCGGTCGCCAACAAATATTGAAGGAGTGGCCAGTGACCGGTGACCGGATGCTCTGAATATGGATACGAAAACGAAAGGCAGGAAAGCGGCGGCTGCGGACGGCGACATCGGGAACGAGACGCGGCTGGAGCTCTATCGGTCGCAGGTCGAGCTGCGCTACTGCGAGAAGCGCGCCTACGATCTGTTCCTGCAGAACCTGATCAAGGGCACGAGCCATCTGTCGCTCGGACAGGAAGCGATCGCCGCCGCGTTCGGCGTCGCCATGCGCCCCGATGACTGGACGTTCTGCACCTATCGCGGGCACGCGCACACGCTCGCGCGCGGCGCGTCGATGGCCGGCGTTCTCGGCGAACTGATGGGCCGCGAATGCGGTCTGCTGGGCGGCAAGGGCGGTTCCATGCATCTCACCGACGTCGAGCACGGCGCGATGGGCTCCTATGCGATCATCGGCGCGCATCTCCCGGTGGCCGCGGGCGCGGCGTGGAGCGCGCAGTATCGCGGCAGCGGGCAGGTTGCCGTGTGCTTCTTTGGCGACGGCACGACCAACATCGGCGCGTTCCACGAAGCGCTCAACTTCTCCGCGGTATGGAGCCTGCCGGTCGTCTTCGTCTGCGAGAACAATCTTTACATGGAGTACACGCCCATCCATGCGGTGACCGCGGTGCCTCATCCGGCCGCCGATCGGGCGGGCGCATACGGACTGGAGGCGGTAATCGTCGACGGCAACGATGCGGACGAGACGTACCGCGTTGCGGTGAAATACATCGACCGCGCGCGCAAGGGCGGAGGGCCGGCGCTGATCGAAGCCAAGACGTATCGGCACAGCGGCCATTCGCGCGCCGATCCCGCCAAATACCGGCCCGAAGGCGAGCTCGAAAAATGGCTCGAGCGCGATCCGCTCGTGATCTACCGCGAGCGCCTGCGCGGACTCGGTTTCGCGGAAGGCACACTGAAGGATGTCGAGGAGGCCGCCATGCGCAAGGTCGATGAGGCCACCGCGACCGCGAAGGCTTCGCCGCCGCCTTCGGTCGCCGATATCGAGAAGAACGTGTGGGCCGACGGAGGTGCCGCATGGCGGAACTGACGTACCGCGACGCGGTCGCGGCGGGGATTGCGCAGGAAATGGAGCGCGACGAGCGTGTGGTATTCCTGGGTGAGGACGTGGCCGCGCCGGGCGGCGTGTTCAAGGCGACAGTCGGGCTGATCGAGAAATTCGGTCCAAAGCGCGTGCGCGATTGTCCGATTTCGGAGCAGGCGATCCTCGGCGCGGCGATGGGCGCGGCGATGACCGGTCTGCGGCCGATCGCCGAGATCATGTTCTCGGACTTCCTCGCGGTGTGCTGGGACATCGTGGCCAACGAAATCGCGAAGACCCGCTACATGACGAACGGCCAGATCCGGCTTCCGCTCGTGATCCGCACCGCCAACGGCGGGGGATCGCGTTTTGGCGCCCAGCACTCGCAGTCGGTGGAGAACTGGGCGATGGCGGTGCCCGGAATCAAGGTCGTGGCGCCGGCGTTTCCCGCAGACGTGAAGGGGCTGCTCGCCGCCGCGGTGCGCGACCCGGATCCGGTGCTCTTCTTCGAGCAGAAATCGCTCTACGCGACAAAGGGCGAAGTGCCGGACGGTGAGCACGTGGATCAGCTTGGGAAAGCGAGAGTGCTGCGGCAAGGCAAGGACTGCACTATCGTCGCTCTCGCGTTAATGGTGCACCGGGCGCTTGCGGCGGCGGAGCTACTGGAAAAGGAGCACGGTATCTCGTGCACGGTGGTCGATGTGCGCTCGCTGGTGCCGCTCGACACGCAGACCATACTCTCGGAGGTGGTGAAAACAGGTCGTCTCGTGACGGTGGAGGAGAATCCGCGGCTCTGCGGCTGGGGGGCGGAAATCGCTTCCATCGTCGCCGACGAATGCTTCTGGGATCTGGACGGTCCGATCGTGCGCATCACGACGCCGCATGTGCCGCTGCCCTCGGCCGACCAACTGGAGGACAACACGATTCCCTCCGTTGAGCGCGTGGTGCGCGAGATTCGCGAAAAAGTGGACTGAGTACCGTTGCCCCATCTTTTCGGTTTGCGCTTCTCTTCGTGTTTTCTGTGGCTGAAGGTTTTTAGGAGCGGTTGATGGACGTGATCATGCCGCAACTGGGCGAGACGGTGACCGAAGGCACCGTGACGCGCTGGTACAAGAAAGTGGGCGATGCGGTGAAGGCGGACGAGGCCCTGTTCGATGTCGAGACCGACAAGGTCAGCACCGAAATCCCCGCGCCGGCCGCCGGTGTGCTGGCGGAAATCCTGGTCGCGGAAGGCATCACGGCAAAGGTCGGCACGCGGCTGGCGGTGATCCGCGAAGCGGGCACGGTGTCCGCGCCGGCTGCGACTGCATCGGTCGCGACGCCGAGCCGGCCGCAGACGGCACGCAGCCGGCCGCAAGCGGGCGCTCCGGAGCGCCTGTCGCCGGTGGTGAGGAAGCTCGTCGCCGAGCATGACCTCGATCCGGACGCGATCAAGGGCAGCGGCCGTGACGGACGCATCACGCGCGAGGATGTGATCGGGCACATCGCGGCGCGCCGCGCCGCGCCGCGCGGCGCCGGACCCGTGGCGATGCGCACGGAGCCGCCGGCACCGTACATCGCGTCCGGTGCGCATTCCACGATTCAGCTCAACAACGTGCGCCGCCGCACCGCCGAGCACATGGCGCGGTCGTGGAGCACCGCGCCGCACGTGCTGCAGGCGGCGGAGGCGGATTTTCATCGCGTCGAGCTGGCGCGCCGGGAAATGGGCGGGGAGTGGAAACGACGCGCAGGATTCCCGCTCAGCTACCTGCCGTTCATCGCGCGCGCGGTAGCGATCGCCCTGAAGAAGTTTCCCAACCTCAATGCGACGTTTGACGGCGCGCAGCTTGCGCTCCACCGGCGGATCAATCTCGGCATCGCGGTGGATCTCAATTTCGAAGGGCTGGTGGTGCCGGTGGTCAAGGACGTGTCCGCGAAGTCCCTGCCGCAGATCGCGCGTGAGATCCACGACCTCGCCGCTCGCGCGCGGGCCGGCAAGCTCAAGCCCGACGAAATGACCGAGGCGACCTATACGATCACCAACAACGGCGCGTTTGGCACGCTGTTCACGGCGCCGATCATCAACACGCCGCAGGTGGCGATCCTCTCGACCGACGCGATCCGCAAGAAGCCCTGGGTCATCGAATCGCCGGAAGGAGACAGCATTGCGATCCGTCCGGTGGGCATGCTGGCCCAGACGTTCGATCACCGCGCGGTGGACGGCGCGTATTCCGCGGCTTTCCTGCGCGAGCTGAAGACCGTGATCGAGTCACGGCACTGGACGCAGGATCTGCAGTCGTGAGCCGGTCGCGATGGAACCGCGGGTCAGGGTGCGGAAGCCCGGCGTGAAACCGGCGCATTTCTCGAGCATGAGGACATGAATGGGAGGAACGCAGATGGCGGCACCGCGACATGGCGCACTGGTGGATCCCGCATGGCTCGCGGAGCGCGGGAACGATCCCGGGGTGAAATTGATCGAGATCGCCGGCATGGGCCAGGACGAAATGCAAGCCTACAGGGCCGGACATGTACCGGGCGCGGTGTGCTGGAAATGGAAGGAGATGCTGTGGGATGAACGCATGCGCGATTTTCCCGCGCCCGCGGACTTCGCGCGGCGCCTGGGAGCCGCCGGAATCGACAACGACACCTCGGTCGTTCTCTACGGGGAGGGCGTGCAGTTCGGTGTCTACGCCTGGTGGACGTTCAGGTACTGCGGCCACGACAAGGTATTCGTGCTCGACGGTGCGCGCGCCCGCTGGGCGAATGAAGGGCGTGGGCTCGTGACCGACGTTCCACCCGCCGCCAAGCCGGTCGAGTATCGGCAGGTCGCGCGCAGGGAGCCGATGCGCATCGGATACCTGGAGGTGCTCGCGAGGCTCGGCAAGCCGGAGCCGGTGCTGCTCGACGGTCGCACGCCGGAGGAATACCGCGGCGAGCGCGTCAACGGCCCGGGCAGCCCCGATTACGGGGCGCTGCGCTATGGACGCATCCCCGGCGCGAAGCATCTTTACTTCGAGGAGCTGCTCAATGAGGACCGGAGCTTCAAGCCGGTCGCGGATCTGCGCCGGCTGGTGGAAGCGCGCGGCGCAACGACGGACAAGGAGCTCATCACCTACTGCCGCATGAGCCATCGCGCGAGCCTGCTTTATTTCGCGCTGACCGAGCTCCTGGGCTACAAGAAGGTGCGCATGTATGACGGCTCCTGGACCGAATGGGGCAACCTCGTCGGCGTGCCCGTCGAAAGATAATTATCCGGGAAAGGACCGCAATGGCATCAGGCAACATGAAGCAGCACAAACTGGGGTGGATCGGCATCGGGCGCATGGGCTACGCGATGGCGGAACGCCTGGCGAAAGCCGGTTGCGACGTCTCGGTATGGAATCGCACCAAGGCGAAGGCCGGGCCGCTCGTAAAGTCGGGGGCGAAAGTGGCGGATGCCCTGACCGATCTCGCAGGCTGCGACATCGTGTTCACCATGGTCTCGACCGGCAAGGATGTGAAGGAGGTGCTGTTCGGACCGAATGGTGTGACCTCGAAAGGCAGGGCGCCGAAGATCGTCGTGGACAGCACCTCGATTTCGCTCGAGGAGTCGGCCGAGATCCGGGAAAAGCTCGCGCGACAGGGCGTTAAGCTGCTCGCGGCGCCGGTGTCCGGCAACGCGAAGGTTATCAAGGCGGGGAAACTGACCGTGGTGGCCTCCGGACCGCAGGACGCGTTCGATGCGGTGGCGCCGTACCTGGCGGCGATCGGACAGGGCGTGAGCTACGTCGGCGACGGAGAACTCTCGCGCATCGCCAAGATCTGCCACAACGTCATGCTCGGCGTCGTGATCCAGAACCTGTGCGAGATCACCGTTCTCGCGGAGAAGGCGGGCATGAAGCGGCACGCCTTTCTCGACTTCCTCAACAAGAGCGTCATGGGCTCGATGTTCACGCGCTACAAGACACCGGCGCTGGCCAATCTCGACTTCCACGTCACTTTTACGCCGGAACTCCTGCGCAAGGACATCGACCTGGGCCTGAGCGCCGGCAGGGAGTTCGGGGTACCGATGCCGCTCACCTCGATCGCGCGCGACATGGTGCAGACGCTGATCGGCAACGGCTACACCGATCAGGACTTTGCTGCGCTGCTCCTGCTGCAGGCCAAGGCCTCCGGCATCGAGCTTGAACCCGAGAACGTGGAGGTCAGCGACGGGCTCTAAAGCATGTGGAATTTCAAGGTCTTTGAGCTGTAGCCCCGAAGAAGCGCAGCGGATTCCGGGGGCACGTTTTTTGGAAGGCCTTCGTTCCGCTTCTCCCGGTCCCGGATTTCATTTCATTCCATCCGGGCTACATGCTGAGCCGCGTAGGGATTTTCACAACAATCGGTAGAATTGAACTAATGGGTGATAAGTATCCGGTGGTAAAGGTTGCGGCGGTGCAGGCCGCATCCGTCTTTCTCGACCGCGAAGGCTCGACCGAGAAGACGTGCCGCTTGATCCGTGAAGCGGGCCGGAACGGCGCGCGCGTGATCGCGTTTCCCGAGGGCTTCATTCCGGCTCATCCGGTGTGGTATCACCATCACCCGGCGACCGGCGCCATCGCCAATAGACTCGCGGTAGTGCTGTTCAAGAATTCGGTCGAGATTCCGGGCCCCGAGGTCGATGCCCTGTGCGGCGCGGCACGCGAGGCCAATGCCTACGTGGTGGTCGGCGTGTGCGAAAAACTCCCGCAGACCATCGGCACCATGTTCAACACCCAGCTCTACATCGGCCCCGACGGCACGATGATCGGCAAACACCAGAAAATCATGCCGACGGTCGGCGAGCGCCTCGTCCATATGGGTGGATTCGGCGACACCTTCGGCGCAGTTCAGACCGAATTCGGCCCGCTGAGCGCGCTTATCTGCGGTGAGAACTCGAACCCGCTGGCGATCTTCGCGCTCACCGCCGAGGCCACGCGCATCCATGTCATGAGCTGGCCGAATCATTTCCCGACGAGCGGCGACCCGATGCGTAACCGCGTCGCGGTCGACTCGCAGGCATTTGCCCAGATGAGCAAGGCGTTCGTCGTTTCCGCCTGCGGAACGGTGGACGAAGACATGATCCGCAAGCTCGAGGTGGGGCCGGAGGGGGAACGGTTCCTGCGCAATACGGATTGCTGCGGCGGCAGCGTGATCGTCGCGCCCAACAGCCGAATTCTCGCCGGCCCGATGGGTGCGGAAGAGGGCATTCTCTACGCCGAGTGCAATCTCGAAACGGGCGTGCTCGCCAAACTGCGACACGACTTCGCGGGACATTACAATCGGCCGGATATTTTCCAGCTGCACGTGAACCGGGCTGCGCCGCGCATCTACACCGTGCACACGACGCCGGAGCAGCTCACTGTGGCGCAGTCGCCACCCGCGGCGCTCAGCGGGCACGCGGACGAACCGAAACGATTGCTGCGGACGAGCGGCGGGGCAAAGGCACCGGCACGAACGCAGGCGATGCGACGCGCGCGCATTCCGCGCAAGCGCGGCGGGCGCAAGTGACGCACTCGGAGATGGTGGGAAATTGAACAAGCCGACCGCAAAAAACTCGCCACGGATCGTGGTATCGGGCGCCGGCAAGCGCTTCGGCGGGCTGGAAGTATTCCGCGAAATCAGCCTGGAGGTCGGCGAGCGCGAGGTGCTCGCGATCATCGGCCCCTCGGGTTGCGGCAAGACGACGCTGCTGCGCTGCATCGACGGGCTGATCCCGCTCACCGAAGGCGAAATCAAGGTCGAGGGCGCTCCTGTCGTCACGCCGCGCGAAGGCGTTGCGATGGTGTTTCAGCACTTCGGGCTGTTTCCATGGAAGACGGTATTTCAGAACGTCGCCTATGGATTGAAGCTCGCGGGCTGCTCGGGCGCGGAGATCGCGGAGAAAATACCGAATTACATCAACCTGGTGGGGCTTTCGGGATTCGAGGACTATTATCCTTACCAGGTATCGGGCGGCATGCAGCAGCGTTGCGGACTGGCGCGCGCGCTGTCGGTCGAACCGCGTGTGCTGCTCATGGACGAACCGTTCGGCGCGGTCGATGCCCAGACGCGCGAGATCCTGCAGTTCGAGCTGCTGCGCATCTGGGACATGCGGCCCACCACCATGGTGTTCGTCACGCACGCGATCGACGAGGCGGTGCTGATGGGCGACCGGGTGATGGTGCTGAAGGGGCGTCCGAGCACCGTGCACGAGTTGATCGAGGTCGACCTGCCGCGTCCCCGCGACCGCGCAACGCTCTCGATGCCGCGCTTTGCGGAGTTGCGCGAGCGCGTGTGGGGCACGCTGATGGATGATGCACGGCGGGCGGAATTCGAGGTGAAGCGGTGAGTTCGTTGTTGTTTAATGACAAAGGAGGAACGACCATGACACGCAGTGGCTTTGGACGGGTTCTCGGTTCC
The DNA here is from genome assembly GCA_016202605.1 of Betaproteobacteria bacterium. Lineage (GTDB taxonomy): Bacteria > Pseudomonadota > Gammaproteobacteria > Burkholderiales > SG8-41 > DSOT01. Next base: position 14,790 of record JACQOJ010000081.1, on the reverse strand, counting down.
GGTATCGCGTGCGCCATTCTGGGCCTTGCGCTGTTTCCCGCAACGGGCGCGGCGCAACAGAAGCTGACGTTCGGCATCCCCGGCATCCCGCCGGTCTTCGCCGGCACGATCGCGTATGTCGCCGAGAAGGAGGGTTTCTTCAAGAAGCGCGGGGTGGACGTGACGGTGCGGGCGTTCGAAACCGGGGCCGCGGCGTCGCGGGCCGTCGCCTCGGGCGAGATCGCCGTTTCGCTGTCGCCGACGCCCCTGATCGTCAACCAGATCTCGAATACCGACGTCAAGCTCGTCGGCATCTGGGGCATGGAGCACCCGGACTGGCTGATCGGCGCGACCGACCCGAACGCCGACTGCGCGAGCTTGAAGGGCGGCGCGGTGGGTGTGGATTCCCTGGGCGGGGCGCGCTCGATCGCGCTGCGGACCATGCTGCTCGGCTGCAAGATGAAGATCGAGGACGTCCAGCAGGTGCCGTTGAGCTCCAATGTCGGTACCGCGATGGTGGCGGGTCAGCTCAAGTTCGGCGTGCTGCACATCGACGACATTCCCGTGATTCAGGCCGAAAGCAAGAAGCCGCTCAAAACCATCATCACGCAGAAATCGATCCGGCCGGTGGACCATTACCTGCTGCTGGTGGCGCACCAGGACCAGCTTGCCAGGAACCGCGACGCCTATGTCCGGATCGTCGCCGCGCTGATCGATGCCGAGCGCTTTATGCGCAATCCCGCCAACCATGCGAAGGTCGCGCAGTATGCGGAGCCGACCGGCCGCAGCGGTGAGATCGCGATGCAGGCGCTGAAGGCTTTTATCGACATGGAATTCTGGCCCAAGGACAAGGATGGGCTGGGCGCGAAGAACCTGGAGCTGGTCGGCAATATCCAGAAAAAGGTCGGCAACATCAAGGCCGACAAGATGCCCGCTCCTTACCAGCGGATCGTCGATCCCTCGATCTGGCGTGACGCCAACGCCATGGTGAACAAGTAACGCCGTTGTTTCGGGCGGAGCGGCTGCAATGGGCTCGGAAGCGCGCTGGTCGCGGCATGTGACCGTCATCGTGAGCCTGCTCGCGGGGGCGGCGGTGTGGGAAATCGCGGCGTATTTCACGACCCGCGCGTTCTGGGCGCCGCTCTCCGAAACGGTGGGGAGCCTTGCGGAGTCCGCGCGCAGCGGCGTTCTCACGCGCCAGGCGATGAGTTCGTTCCAGCTCTATCTGACCGGGCTCGCGGCTGCGATACTCGTGGGCGCGCCCTTCGGCCTGCTGCTCGCGCGGGTGCGCTGGCTCCGTGTCGCGCTCGAAAATTACATCATGATGCTGTACGCCACGCCGATGGTGGCGCTGATCCCCTTCATCCTGTCGATGATGGGATACGGGTTCGCGCCCAAGGCGCTGGTGGTGTTTTTGTTCGCTGTGTTTCCGATCCTCTACAACACGGTCGAGGGCGCGCGCAGCATCCGGCCGGAACTGATCGAGGTCGCGCACGCGTTTCGCTCCAGAGAATGGCAGTTGTGGCGCGACGTGATGATCCCCTACACGCTGCCATTCGCGATGACCGGCATCCGGCAGGCGATCGCGCGCGGCCTGGTCGGCATGGTCGCCGCCGAGTTTTTCCTGAGTCCTTCCGGTCTGGGGCAGATGATCATGATGGGCTCGCAGAACTTCGACACCGCCGGGCTGCTCGCCGCGATCCTCGTGATCGTGGTGCTCGGCGTCGGGCTGATGGATTTCGGCCGCCACCTCGAGGCGCGCTTCGCTTCCTGGCGCGGACACGACAAATGAGTGGCGGCCAGAGTATTCTCGAACGGCCGGCGGCGGGTTTTACCCTCGGCGCAAGGAGATTGCTGGCCTCGCCGCTCGCGCTCAAGGCCACTGCCGGCATCGTGCTGCTCGGCGCGTGGGAAGGTATCGTGCGCGCCTTGGCGCCGGCATACGTCGCCAAGCCGACCGGCATCGCCCGCGTATTTTTCACGGTCATCGCCAACGAGCAGTTTCTCGCCGCGGCGGGTGCGACATTGGGGGCGGTCGTCAAGGGACTCGTGATCGCCATCATGCTCGGGACGGCGATAGGGCTTGCGATGGGGCGCATTACCGTGGTCGAGCGCGGGCTGCGCTACTACGTGAACAGCCTGTTCGCCACCCCGATGATCGCGGTCCTGCCGCTGGTCACGCTGTGGTTCGGTTACAACGCGGATGCGCGCCTCGCCGTCATCGTGTTCGCGGCATTCTTCTCGATCGCGGTCAACACCTGCGACGGCGCGCGCTCCGTGCCGCTCGAGTTTCTCGAGGTCGCGCGCTCGTTTCGCGCCCGGCCGCTGTCCACGCTGCTCGACATCGTGCTCCCATCGTCGCTGCCGTATCTCATCGCCGGCATGCGGCTCGCCGCCGGGCGCGCGCTGGTCGCTGCCGTGGTCGCCGAGTTCTTCATATCGATTCCCGGCCTCGGCTACTACATCCTGTTCAATTCGCGCACCTTCAAGCATAACGAAGCCTTCGTCGCGGTCATTGCCCTGGTCGCCGTCGGGGTGAGCTTCGAGGCCATGCTGAACTGGGTAACCCGCCGCTACCTGCCGTGGGCCAGGAGGGACTGACTTGAGTGCGGGGCGTTGAGGAGAGAGACGATGAAACGATTCCTGACCTGGTGCGTCGTTGCCGCTTCCTGCTGCGCGCCGCTCGCGGCGGCAGCGCAAACCTATCCCGGCAAGCCGGTGCGGTTCATCGTGCCCTGGACCGCGGGGAGCGGCACCGATCTCATGGCGCGCGCGCTCGCGCAAAAATTGACCGAGGCGCTCGGCCAACAAGTCGTGGTGGACAATCGGGGAGGCGCGGGCGCCACTATCGGGACCGAGGCCGCGGCGAAATCACCGCCCGACGGCTACACCATCTACATGGGCGGTTCGGTGTCGATGTCGATCAGTCCTGCGCTCTACAGGAAGGTCGGCTACGATCCGGTCAGGGACTTCGCGCCCGTTTCCCTGATATCGCAGTTCTACAATGCGCTGTCGCTGCATCCGTCGATTCCGGTCAGGACGGTCAGGGAACTCATCGCGTTCGGCCGCGCAAGACCCGGAGAACTCCTGATGGGCTCGGCGGGCAACGGCTCGACGAGCCATCTTGCCGGGGAACTCTTCAAGAAGCTTGCCCGGGTGAACATGATCCACGTGCCGTACAAGGGCGGCGGGCAACTCGTGGTCGGCGTGCTGAGCGGGGAATCGCATCTCTCGTTTTCACCGGTGTCCACGTCGCTCGCCCATGTCAAGACCGGCAAGCTGCGCATGCTCGGGGTGTCGAGCGCCAGGCGGCTCGCCGCGCTGCCCGACTTGCCGACCATCGCGGAGGCCGGCGTCCCGGGATATGAATTCAGCGGCTGGCAGGGCGTGCTGGTGCCGGCCGAAACACCGCAGGAGGTGGTGGCGCGGCTGCATGCCGGGATCCTGAAAGCGATCGGCACGCAGGAATTCAAGGACTATCTGTTCCGGGAGGGTTCCGAACTGGTGGGCAGCACGGCCACCGAATTCGCTGCCTTCCTGCGCAACGAAGTCGCGAAGAATGCCGAACTCGTCCGCTCCGCGGGCATCCGGGCCGAGTAGCGGCTCCGGAAATTCCACGGGAACCGCCGATGCACGCGGATGAGCACCGAGAAGGCCGCAAAGAGACAGGCTGCTAACCTTTGCATTTGTGTCAGCGTTGATCGGCAGTTGGCGTTCCCGATTTTCGAGAGGGTTTCAAGTCACGCTTTTTGAAGGAAGGATCATGGCGGATCGCAACGTGGAAGTGGCGCTCGACCGATTCACCTGGCGCATGTTGTCGCAGTACGTGTCGCCGTGGGAGTTCGAGGCGCTCAAGAAGAAAATCCAGACCTGGGACCAGTGGTGCGAGGAGTGGAGCAAGGCGGCGCGCCGGCACGCCGAGATTGCGGACACGGCCGCCGGCGAGGGCAATCGCCATACAGCGGGCACGGCCTACGTTCGCGCGGCGCTGTACTATCACTGGGCAAGCTTTCTCTTCGTGCACGATCAGAAGCAGTGGCGGGCGGCGATGGAAGCGATGGGCGAATGCTGGAAGAAGGCCGCGCCGCTCGTCGATCCGCCGATGGAGTTGTTCGAGATTCCGTTCGGGGGCGTCCCACTTCCGGGATACCTGCGCCAGCCGGCGGGCGTGGGGAATCCGCCGCTCGCCATCCTGGTGCCGGGCGGAGACTCGACCAAGGAGGAGCTCTACGACTTCGGGGAACACATGCTGAAACGCGGAATCGCGGTCTTTGCGTTCGACGGACCGGGTCAGGGGCTGGTCAGCGCGCGCCTCAAGCTGCGCCCCGACTTCGAGGTGCCGATCCGCGCGGTGACCGATTTCATTCTCCAGCGCGTCGATCTCGACAGCCGGCGCGTGGCGATCGGCGGCATTTCCTACGGGGGACTGTTCGCGTGCCGCGCGGCCGCGTTCGACGATCGATTCAAGGCGGTGTTCTCGATCAGCAGTTGGTACACGCCCGCCGGACGCTTCCCCGGCATGGATCCGCTGTCGCAGACCGGACTCAAACAGTACATGGGCGAGAATGCGCAGCAGGTCCAGGACAGCATCACCATGAAGGGCGCGGCCGGGCGCATCGAGGTACCGCTGTTGCAGGTCTACGGCGGGCTCGACAAGGCCTCGCCGCCCGAGCATGCCTACCGCGTGGAAAAGGAGGTCAAGGGGCCGGCCACGACGATCGTGTTCGAGGACGGCGTGCACGTGTGCAACAACCTGCACCACATCGTGCGGCCGCTGATCGCCGACTGGGTGGCAGAACAATTGAGGTGACGGGTGAAGAGTGACGGCTGACGACGGTTGACGAGTAATGAACGAAGCGCGTTTTTCCGTCACTCATCAGTCATCACTTAGAAAAGCGGAAGGAAGATAGATGGCGCTGATCCTGGGCGCCGGCGCGCTTGAAGGCGCGCTCGGCATGCGCGAGGCGGTCGATCTGCTCGAGATGATGTCGCGCCATGAAGCCGCGGGCAGGACGGTCATCTCGCCGCGACTCAACTCGCCGTTCGAGGGCGGATGGATGCGCATGATGTTCGCGGCCGACTACGAGTCGGGATTCGCCGCGACCAAGGTGTTTCACATGATCCGCGGGGTGGGCGTGCGCTACGTGGTATCGCTCTACCGCCTGAACGACGGCGAGCTGTTGGCGGTGATCGACGGGCGCCTGATTACCGACCTGCGCACCGGGGCGGCAAGCGGCGTCGCGGCGCGCCACCTCAGGCTGCCGTCGACGGTCACGGTGGGACTGATCGGATCCGGACATCAGTCGCGCATGCAGCTCGAGGCGCTGGCATCGCAACTTCATATAGCCGCGGCGAGCGTCTACAGCCCCAACGCGGAGCACCGCGGGGCCCTGGCGCGCGAGATGACGCGCCGCCTCGACATCCCCGTCACTGCGGTCGATTCCGCCGAAGCCGCGGCGCGCGATCATGAGGTGGTGGTGGCTGCGACCAATGCGGTCGGCGCGGAGCCGGTCCTGCGCCGGCGCTGGCTCACGAATTGCCGTCTGGTTTGCGCGGTGGGGAGCACGCGCCCCGAGTCGGTCGAGGTCGATGAGGCGACATTCGGCGATGCGGAAGTGGTGATCGTCGATTCCCTGCTTGCCGCCGAGGAGGCCGGCGATCTGCGGCGCGCGGTCAAGAGCGGCCGGCTTGCCCTGGAGCGCCAGCTCACTCTGGCGCAACTCGTGGAACGCGGCCGGCAGGGACTCGCGGGCGGTTACGCGGTCTTCAAATCGGTGGGCACGGGACTGCAGGATCTTGCGCTCGCGGCCCGTTGCTACGAACTGCTCGGCGCGCGTTCCGGGCTGTCCGCGGTGCCCGATGTCGCCAGTCTCAAGCAGCCGGTGAGCGCGCAGCCTGCCGCGCCTGCGGCGGGGGACCGCGCCCGGAACTGACGTGTCGTCGCTTCAGCCGCGTGCCGTGGAAGGCGGGCGGCCGGAGGCAGTGACGACGCGAGAGGCTTCTACAGAAACGGCTCGGCGCGCTTCAGAAGTTCGTCGATTCCGGGCTCGTTCGGATTGCGCGGCTTGCCGGGGTGGATGATGGAGACCTGGCAGCTCTCGGCCGCTTCCACCAGTTGCCGGTAGGTGCCGGCTTCGATGTTGGCGATGTAAGCCTGCTTGTTCGCATCGTAGGCGAACATCGCGTTGTTGATTTGCGTGCACTCGTCGCAGCTCGTGCAGCGCGGAGTCTCGATGTGGGCTTCGTCGGACTGCGGTTCGGGTGCGCTTTCGACTGGCGCGGGCGCGGGCGCCGCCGCAGCCGGCAGCGGTGCCGCAGGCGCAGCCGCCTCGGCGCCGCGCTTTTCCTCCCACGCCTTTCTTTCCCGCGCCAGCAGTTTTTCTGCGTGCGAGTTGTGGACCCCGCCCAATTCCTGGATGCTGCGCCACATCTTCGCGCAGCGGCGGGCTTCCAGCATCAGCTTGTCATCGACGATCACACGATGCAGTCGATGGTCGCCGTCGGCCATCAGGAGGAAGGGAACATCCTCGCTCATGCCCTGCGCGTCGCGGGCGATGCACTCGGCGGCCGGCAACATGTTGCCGTTCCACTTGGCGCGCGGCACCCGCGCGAGGTGCCGCGCGTGACGCGGGTCGCACGCGGCGAAATCCGCGAACGTGAACGCGAGCTGCTCGGACAGCCGCTGGTGCTCCTCACCTTCGAAGTCGAGCGCGTACGTGGGACAGTCGCGCTCGGGCTGGGGATTGGCGTCCAGTGCAAACCGCGAGGCCCAGTCGGGACCCGCCGACGGGTCGTAGACGAAGACGGGAAAAGCGCGTGATTCCACCGCTGCGGCCGATACGAGGTATGGCGCTATGCCGTTCACTGCCGGAACCGCCCCCGAGTAAACGCTGAACAGCGCCGGCCCGGCATAGGCGAGGCCTCTCAGGATCCACGGGGCAAGCTGCACGAGATGCGAAGCGCCCGATTGCAGGACATAGACGTCGTTGAGCCCCGTCGCCATGCTGGCGAGCCGGGTGCTCGGCATGCCGCAATCGAGCCGTGCACTGCTGCCGAGCGACTCCTGCAGGATGTCGTCGCACTGGAGCATGATTTTCACCGGCAGGCCGGTTGCCAGCAACGACATCAGTTCCGCATGCCCCTCGGCGTGCATGCGCCCGGCGCGGACGCATACGAGATAATCGGGGAACAGGGCAAGGTCGTCTGCGCCCAGCGCGTTTTCTCCGAATTCCTCGAAGAACAGATTGTGCTTGGACTCGAGGTAGTGCCCCTCGGTTTCGAGCTCGCCGATCGCCAATGCCTTTGCCAGTTCGATCATCTTCGGCTGCCGCTCGCGGAAGGCGTCCAGCGCGGCCGCGCAGTTGTCGAACTCGAACGCGTAGGGCTGCACGGTGTCGCGCCCCTGCGCGTGCCCATCGACCGCGGGGAAGAAGCGTTGCGACTCGAGCACCGACAACATCCACTCGATGCGCCGGCGGCGGCTGGCGGGCAGCGAATCGTTGCGCGCCGTCTTGGCGAGCAGCCCGGACATGATATCGAAATCGAACACGTCGCCGTGCGCTTTGCCGATTGCCGCCTTGAGGCTGCCGGCGCTTTGTCCCGCCTGGGAGTGCACGTAGTCGGCGCGCAGGATATTGGCGAGTTTCAGGATGAGCCGGCGCGCGATGTCGTGAAAATTGCGCGTTTTCCGCTCCCGGATCCTGCGCCAGCCGTGCGCCAGGAGCCGCGCGGGCATGTCCGGCGCGCAGTCGGCGACTTCACCGTCTATTTTCAGCGCGGCGCCGGCACGGCTCACGCTGTCCTCCAGCAGTTCGTCCGCAGCGGAACCCAGGCGGTGCGCCGCCTCGTTCCACATTTCCGACAGCGAACCGGTGGCGCCTGCAGCGGCCATGGATCTGATCTCGCGCTCCAGCCGCAGCACGTGCTTTCTCAGCCGCTCGTTTTCCGTGCCCTGAGGAGCGGCATCGTTCAGCGCCTTGTCGACGATCGCGGCAAGCGACTGCACGAAGGTCGTATCGTCGCCGCCGCGCACCAGAACCAGCGGAAAGTCGTAGCGCAGCCGGGGGAGATCCGCGTAGCGCGTGAAGAGGGCGGGACGAAGTCTCAGCGGTTCGACGGCATCCAAACCCTCGTCGGGTCGTTTACCGGTCAGATGAAAGGCAATCTGTGCCTGGTGATCTGCGTGCATTTTTCTGTCTGCCTGCGGTGATCGTCACTTCTTTGGTCTGGCGCGGCCGCGCGGTCATGGGGCGAGAGCGTTCACGCCGCGGGGCGGGCTCGCTTCCCTTCCTCCTGGGGCCACACCGTGAACCTGTCGAGTTCCGCCTCCAGCCCCGACCTGACGAGTTCGGGCGTGCGCAGCTGTCCGGCGTGCCTCAGGTCCTCATAACAAGGAACATCCGGGTTCCGGTAGAGAATGCCCACCGGGATGGGGTCGGCGACCGAGGCGATCTTGCGCGCACCGTCGATATCCAGCGGATCGTGCGCCTGCTGGTTTTTGTAGACCTTGCCGAGGTTCGCGCTGACGCGGATCCCGCGCTCGTGATTGAGCAGAAGAATGCGCTGCGGATCGTTGAGCCAGGGCTCGAACAGGTTGGGCAGCCACTCCGGACAGCGCTGGATGATGCGCACGAACGAAAGACCGCGGTGGTGGAACGCCGCCTTGATGACGTCGTAGAGGACTTCCGGAATCCAGTCCACGACCTGCGCCACGAAGGACGCGTTCTGCACCCCGAGCGTGACGCTCAGAGGATTGAGGGGCTCGAGGTACGCGCCGCGCGGCGTGGTGTTGCTGCGCAGGCCCTTCGGCGAAGTCGGCGAGGCCTGCATCTTGGTGAGGCCGTAGATCTGGTTGTCGTGCAGCAGCACCGTCATGTTCATGTTGTAACGGATGCCGTGGATCCAGTGAGCGGCGCCGATGCTGCAGCAGTCGCCGTCGCCCGTCGCCACGAAGACATGCAGATCGGGACGCGCCATCTTGACGCCCTCTGCGATCGGCAGGGCCCGTCCGTGGATGCCGTGGAAGCCGTAGGTTTTCATGTAGTGCGGAAAGCGGCTCGAGCAGCCGATTCCCGACACGAACACGGTTTTTTCCGGGCGCAGTTTCTCGTCGCGGCACAGCCGCTGCACGGCGGCGAGGATGGCGTTGTCGCCGCAGCCCGTGCACCAGCGCGGGATGCTCGCCTGGTACTGTTCGAGTTCCGGATTCTCCTCGTAGAGCCGGAGCAGGCACTCGGTGGCATGGATCATGTGGGCTGCCTTTCGCTGGTTTGCAGTTTGGCGCGGATGACACGGTAGATGGTGCTGGGCTTGATCGGCTGCCCGCGCACCTCGCTCCAGCAGTCGATGTCGATCAGGTAACGCGCGCGCAGCAGCATGGCGAGCGCCGAGTGGCGGCGGTTTGTCTCGTCGATGATCGCGTCCTGCGGCCGGTCGCACCAGTTGCCTTCGATCGTCATCACGTTGCGGAAGCGTCGCATGATTTCCTTGATTCCGCCGGGCAGGGGATTCAGCATCCGCAGGTGCAGCGCCGACACCCTGCATCCTTCCGCGCGCAGCCGTGTTACGGCTTCCTCGATCGCGCCCTGCGTGCTGCCCCAGCCGACCACCAGCAGATCGCCTTCGGGATCACCGAATACCGGCGGCGTTTTCAACGTCTTCTGCAAGGCGGCGAGCTTCAGGCTGCGGAAGCGGATACTTTCCTCGTTCACCTCCGGATCGTATGCCACGTGGCTCGCTTGGTCGTGGGCGAGGCCGGTCAGCGTGTGCATGCCGTTGGGCTGGCCCGGAATGAAGCGGCGCGCCAGGCCCGTCGTGGCGTCCCAGTCATAGGGTTTCATGCCGTCCGGTATCGCGCTCTGGTCGAGCGGCGGCGCGAGCCAGGCCTCGCTGAACTGCGGGCGCGGGAATGGCTGCTGGGAGGTGGCGAGATTCGCGTCCGACAGCACCACCACCACCATGTTGAAGGTCTCGGCGATCTTGCGCGCGGTGATGACGGAGTAGAAGCAGTCCTCGATCGTGCTCGCCGCCATCACGACCTTGGGAGCATCTCCGTGGCTGCCGAACATGGCAGCCAGCAGATCGCCCTGTTCCGCCTTGGTCGGCAGGCCGGTGCTGGGACCGCCGCGCTGGACGTTGACGACGACCAGCGGGATTTCGCCCATCACGGCGAGCCCGATCGCTTCCTGCTTGAGCGAGTAGCCGGGGCCGGAAGTGATCGTGACGGCGCATTTGCCCGCGTAGGAGGCGCCGATGGCGAAGGAGCAGGCGGCGATCTCATCTTCCGCCTGGTGCACGATGCCGCCCACCTTCTCGTACACTTCGCTCAGGTAATGCGAGACGGAAGTGGCGGGTGTTATCGGATACATCGCACACACTTCCATGCCCGAGGCGAGGATGCCGAGCGCGAGCGCGGTGTTGCCGTTGATCACGACCTGCGGCACCGTGGCCCGCACGGCCGGTATCCGGAACTTGAAATCGAGGTTCGCATCCGCCCACTGGTGCCCGGCTTCGAGCAGCTTCACATTGGCACGGACGATCTTTTCGTCTTTCTTGCGGAAGGCGAGCGCGATCTGCTCGCGCGCGAGCTGCAGGTCCAGGCTGTAAATGCTGCACAGCATTCCCAGAACGAACATGTTCTTGCCGCGGCGCGCATCGGAGACGAGCGGGCGGCATTCCCGCTCCATCGGAACCTCGATCAGCCGGTAGCCTTCCGCGACGAGCTGTTCGCAGGTCCGGACGTAGGACTCGACAATCCGCGCATCGCGATCGCTGCGCCACATGCTCTCGAGCAGGATGGTGCAGCCGGGCTTGAGCTCGCCGGCGCGCACGCGCCCGAGGAGCACCTGCTCGTTGAACGCCACGACGAGATCGGCCTCGTCGCCGCCGTTGGTGACGGGCTGCGAACCGAACCGGATGCGGTTGCCGCTGGCGCCCGCGATGCTGCGCGCGGGCGGCTGGATTTCCGCGGGTATGATCTCCACGGTCCACACGCCGTTGCCCATGCGCGCGGCGATCGCGCCGAAGGACTGCCCGCAGCGCTGCGCGCCTTCTCCGGAATCGCTGACGATCTCGACCACGTGCTCGGCGAGCGTGGTGACGGCCTTTTCAGCCGGTTGCGCACGGACGGCCTGTGCGAGGTTGGGGAATTGTAGTGTCGAGGTATCGTTCATGCTATTGCCGTTTTGCCTGCGGGCCTCTTTGTAATCGAGTTTCTGAATGTCGGCATTCGCTGTCATTTCCACCTACGCGGCGCGCAGCCGCACGAAGTTGCGTTCCGCGAGATCGATGCCGAACAGCTTCTCGCCGGCTACTGCACGCCCCGGATGCTCGGTATCCCGGATTCCGAGGTACGCCTTCATGCTGCGGGCGGCCCTGCGTCCCGCGCCCATCGCTTCGATGACGGTCGCCGCGCCGGTGACGATGTCGCCGCCGGCGAAAACGCCCGCGAGCGAGGTTGCAAGGTCGTCGTCCGCCTCGATGTACCCGCGGCGGTTCAATTTGATCTCCGAGGTTTGGCCCATGATCGGGTTGGCGTTGGTTCCGATTGCGAATACGACCATGTCGGTCTCGATCTCGTGTTCGCTGTTCGCCACGGGGACAGGGCGGCGCCGGCCGGAGTCGTCGGGCTCGCCCAGCTCCATGCGGATGCAGCGCATGCCGCGCACCGAGCCTTTGCTGTCATCGAGGATTTCGACCGGATTGGTCAGCCAGTGAAACTCGATGCCTTCTTCTTCAGCGTGATGGAGTTCCTCGGCGCGCGCCGGGCTCTCCGCCCTGGTGCGCCGATAGATGCAGTGCACCTTCTCCGCGCCCAGCCGCAGGCAGACCCGCATCGCGTCCATCGCCGTGTTGCCGGAGCCGACCACGGTCACCTGCCGGCCGATCGTGAGCGGGGTGTCGTGCCCGAAGGTGTCGCGCGCAAGCATCAGATTGCACCGCGTAAGGAGTTCGTTCGCCGACAGCACGCCGTTGAGGGAATCGCCGGGGATGTTCAGCAGCGAAGGGTAGCCGGCGCCGGTGCCGATGAACACCGCGTGAAAACCCATCTCGTCGATCATCTGCTCGATCGTGAACAGGCGACCCACCAGCGTATTGCATTCGAACCGCACGCCGAGCTTGCGCAGCTTGTCGATCTCGGCGTCGATGACCGAGTTGGGCAGGCGGAAATCCGGAATGCCATACTTGAGGACGCCCCCCGCCTGGTGGAAGGCTTCGTAAACGGTCACTTCGCAGCCGGCCTTGGCCATGTCGGCCGCGCACGCCATGCCGGCGGGGCCCGAGCCGACGATCCCGATCCTGAATCCGGTCGGCTCGATGTACGGCAGGTTGCTCCAGTTCTCCGCGATCGCCAGATCGCCGACCCAGCGCTCGAGCCGCCCGATGGCGACCGGCTCCAGCGTTTCGCCCACGGGGCACACCCCTTCGCACTGGCTTTCCTGCGGGCAGACGCGGCCGCAGATCGCAGGCAGCAGGTTGGCGTCGGCGATGACCTTGTAGGCGCCGTGAAAATCCTTCGCGCTGATCTTTTGTATGAAGCCGGGAATGTCGATGCTGACGGGGCAGCCCTCGACGCACGCCGGCTGCGGGCAGAGCAGGCAGCGTTCGGCCTCGTTGAGAGCGTCTTCCACGCGATAGCCGCAGGCGACTTCGATGAAATTGCGTACGCGCTCGCGCGGGTCGATCTCGCGGATCGGGGTCCGTTCCTGGGGAATAGTCCGTATCGTCTTCTTTTTCGCCATCGTCACATCCTCAAACCATCCCGCGGCGCCGCGGGTCGCGATGATTCAAGCTAACCTCCTTCGACTTCTTCGAACGGGTCCGGCAGATCCAGCGCCTCATCGGACGCGCCGGCGGAAGACGCGGCCGCCGCCGCGGTGCCCGAACGCGGATCGACCGGTATTTTCATGCGGCAACTCTCCGACCAGCGGTCCATCGCGGCGCGTTCCTCCTGCGCGAACCGGCGCAGCCGGGACATGAGATCGTCGAAATCGACCTGGTGGCCGTCGAAGTCCGGTCCGTCGACGCAGGCGAACCGCACCTGTCCGCCGACCCGGACCCGGCAGCCGCCGCACATGCCGGTCCCGTCGACCATGATCGGATTGAGGCTGACCACGGTCTTGATGCCATGAGGCCGGGTCATCTCCGCGCACGCGCGCATCATCACCGGCGGGCCGATGGCGACGAGTTCCCCGATGTCCGGATGCTTGCTGATCGCCAGTTTGACGCCGTCGGTAATGAGGCCCTTGATGCCCGCGGAGCCGTCGTCGGTGCACACGATGAATTCGTCGCAGCAGGCGCGGAACTTGTCTTCCCAGAAAACGAGGTCTTTGGTCCGGAAGCCGACGACGCCGATCACGTAGGCGCCGCTTTCCTTGAACGCGCGCGCCTGGGGAAAGATCGGCGCGACGCCCAGCCCGCCGCCGACGCACACGATTTTCTTCGTGCCGCTGGTATGGCTGGGCAGCCCCATCGGTCCCACCAGCGCGTAGAGACTGGTGCCGACCTGGCAGGCTTGCTGCATTTCCCGGGTGGTCTTGCCGACCGCCTGGATCACCAGCGTGACCGTTCCCTTGGCGCGGTCGAAGTCGGCGATGGTGAGCGGGATGCGCTCGCCATGCTCATGTAACATCGCGATGACGAACTGGCCGGGTTGAGCGGCCTTTGCCATCAGCGGGTAGCAGACTTCCAGAAGATAGGTGACGTCCGAAAAATCCTGACGCGTTACGATTTGAAACTGTGATGCCTGGTTTGCCTGCTGCATCGCCTGCGCCCTCTGCAAATTTTGCGAATTTATTGGCTTTTCCAGCACTTGCATCGTTTCCCAGCCAGCTTCCGTGAGCTTCCCCATGAAATCTAGTGGTTTCGGGCAGGTCGGGTTTTGATCTAACGCAAGAATGCGTGGGTTTCCGGCAACAAGTTGGGAAGCGCGTGGCGATCCGCGCAACGGATGCGAATCCGCCGCCCTCCGTCCGTCCCGGCAAATCTGCGCGAAGGCCCCGCGGCAGGCGGATCCCCGACCGCAAGCGATGACGGGCGACTAACAGACTGAATGCTATGACTTTTGAAGCGCAATTCAACGTGTGCCGGCGGTGCGTGACCGGGGACAGAGCGTTAATCGGTCCCGCTGCGCTAAACTCCCGCAAATCGTATTCCCGGAAGGGGTGCATGTGTGCGACCACGCACAGTACAAGGCAAGGCGCGCCCGCTGATCGCGGGCGGGCGCGTGGATAATCCGTAATCGACATCGAGGAAGGGAAATGGCAAAAAAGGGAGGCAAGACGGTCAAAACCAGGAGCAAGCCCGGGGAGAGGAAGTACCCGCGCATCGACGAGCGCGCGGCGGCGAATTTCGTTTCGCTGCAGGAAATCGTGCTAGCGGCGCGGCGCAATCTGCCGCAGGATCTGTGGGACCATCTGTCGGGCGGCTCGGATTCCGAGACCACGCTCGCCCGCAACCGGCAGGCGCTCGACAGCCTCGCGTTGCGGCAGCGCGTCCTGGTGGACGTGAGAAAGATCGACATCACGACGACGCTGCTCGGGCAAACGCTCAGCAGCCCGGTCTTTCTCGCGCCGGTCGGCGGCTTCGTCGGTTTCGCGCACCCGGAGGGCGCATGCAACGTCGCCCGGGCGGCGGTCGCGCACGGCACCACCGCCTTCATCAGCACGGCGGCCAAGCCGAGCCTCGAGGCGGCCCAGGCGGCGGTCAAGGAACCGCTCATCTTCCAGCTCTACGTGCGGGCCGACCGCAAGTGGGTGGAAGACATCCTCGACCGCGCGAAGGCCGCTGGCTACCGCGCGCTGTGCGTGTGCG
>JACQOJ010000082.1 GCA_016202605.1 Betaproteobacteria bacterium | reverse complement strand
GCGTGCGGGCGGAGCAAAACAACGCGGTCCTGTGCGTGCCAAGCAACTCTGGATTGCCGAGCGCGATCAGTTCGCCGGGCGCGTTGTCGCCAAGGCGGGAAAGGAGGATCGCCGGGTAATCCCTTGTACCGCGGCCGATGCGCAGCGCAAGGCGAGGCTGGTTTTTCCTTTCAACCATGATCGCTCATCTCCCGGCGCTTTTCCTCGAGGAACCGCTGGAGATCTTCCTTGCTGGGCAGTTCGAGCTGGTACTTGGAGACGAACAGGCGGCTGTCGATGGCGGCCAGAGCATATTCCACCAGCGCGTGGTCTTTCTGCGTGCAGAGCAGGAGGCCGATCGGCGGGTTGTCGCCCTCGGCCATCATGTGCTTGCGATACCAGGTGACGTAAGTGTTGAGCTGGCCCAAGTGTTCGTGGCGGAACTCGTCCACCTTGAGATCAATGAGCAGATGGCACTTGAGGACGCGGTGGTAGAAGACTAGGTCGACAAAGCCGCGCGTCTTGCCGATGACGATGCTCTTCTGCCGCGCTTCGAAACAAAAACCCGAGGCCCAGTTCCAGCAGGAACTCCTGCAGGTTGTCGAGCAGGGAATCCTCAAGGTCCGATTCGTTTACTGCCTCCTGGGGTTTGAGTCCCAGGAATTCGAATATGTAGGGGTCTCGGATCGCGAGCTTCGGCTCGGCTTGCTCCGCACCGGAGTGCGTCAGCGCGGCCAGTTTCTCCTTGTTAGTCGAAAGCCCCGACCGTTCGAAGTAGAGGCTGGCGATCTGGCGCCTGAGGGTGCGCACCGACCAGTTGCCACGGATGCATTCGATCTCATAGAAGGCGCGCTTGAATGGATCGTCAAGGTCCGCGATCAGTTCGATGTGACTATAGGAGAGTCTCGTGAGGATCAGCTCGGGCGATATACCCCGTTGCGGGGATGCTGGCGCTACTTTTCCTTTGGTCAATTGTGCGGACGCTGTCCGCACTTTTTCGACATCGGCAGAATGCGTCTGGCTCAAGACCTTAACTCCAAAGCGGCTCACTTCACCGCCTCGTTATGCGACAGTGACCACCGCGTGCCTACGCGGCCAATGCTTCTTCTTCTGGCAAGGGGAGATCGGGGCTCGGCTTCACTTTCAACCACCGCAACATGCCCAAATTGCGGATGGTCGACGCCACGGTGATTTCGTCGAGCGGCGGGCGGCGCCTTTGCTTCCACTGCATGACCGCGTTCAACACCTCCATTTCCGAAGGCGGCGCCTCCCTGTTCTCGGCAAGCTCGTGCGCCGCAAATAACACGGTGGCGATCACTTCCGCCTGGTCGGTATCGACCCTCATGAACAAATCAGCAACTTTGTCCAGGATTTTCGACCACTGTTCGAATGCCGGCACGTACTTCTGGCGAACGCGACCGAAGTTCGGGCCGACCTTGACCCTGAACATTTTTCCGCGCCGCTCCTCCTGGAGCAGGCCGTTATTGATCAACTTCGCCTCGACGCCCTTCAGATCCTGCGAGAACGGACCGAAGCCGCTGCGACGGTAATGCAATCCGGTTGGGAGTCCCTCGTTCGTCGCAATGTAGGCGAGCTTCTGGAAAATCGTTCTACCGATCGGCCAGTGGTAAGGGTGCAGTTCGATGCGATGCACGATTTCAACCAGCGCCATCCACGAGGCATCCAGTGCAGACTGGCCGTTTTTAACAGCCTGCCCTTCGGAAACCACGCTCCCTCTCTCAAGGAACTCCCGCGTCAGTTCTCTCGGGTTTGTCCCATATGGCGCGTACATTTCCACCGGGATATCCATTTTCTTCACAAACCGGTAGATCAGCGAGCCGACGGCCCGCCATTCCAACTGGCCATTACCGCAACCTAGCGGCGGAATGGCAAGCGACTGCACGCCCCATTCCTTGGAATGTGCAAGCAGGTACGCGAGACCGTGCTCGGTATCGCTCATCTTCGACACGGACTTCCAGTGATCCTTGGTCGGGAAGTTGATAATCTGCGGGGGTAGAAGCGACCGGTACAGGTACGGCACTCCAGGCCTGACTTCACCTCTCTTGCACCGCTCAAGGTAGTCTTGGTACATCTCCGGGAAGCGATTCTTGAACTCGAGCGCGATGCCCTTGCCCATGATGCCGACGCAGTTGACCGTGTTGATCAGGGTCTGGGCGTTGGACTGGAGGATGTCTCCGACGAGGATCTTTATGTTCGGCCCTCAGAAAAAGATATCGCCACGGATGCGCGCCGACAAACCCGTATTCAGTTGCTGAAATGCGAGCAGGGCCGTCTGATTCGCAGCATATGCTCCAATCACGAAGCGCGCTTCGAGGCGGCCAGGCACCAGCACTTCCGCACATTTTCCGGATTTGTGGCTCATTTCGTCGTAGGGATCGTCGCGATGTGTCCAGTAGCGGGCGAATAGCCGCTCCCGGCTGATTATCCTGAGCCCGTCAGGCATGGGCCAGAAGCCGGCCCAGCCGCTGGCTGCGTTGCGGTCAGTAACGATGACCCCTTGCAAATCCAACGCAGCGGCATCGATTTGGAGTACGCAGATCTCGTCGTTGCGCGCCCGGCATTTACTGAGCATGGGATTATGAGCATCGAAATATTAACCACTTCTTCGCTGCCACAGCATGATTACTCGTATCGACCACGTGATGATCTGCGTGCCCGACCTGCAGCGGGGCATCGAGCAGTACAGCAGGTTGGGATTCAACATCTATCCGAGCGGCACCCATCCCGACAATGGCACCCACAATGCCATCGCATTCCTCCAGGACGATTACGTCGAGCTGCTGGCGGTCCGCGATCCGGCCGAGCAGCGGGCCGCGGCGGCAGCGCCCGGGAGCCCGTATGCTGATCTGGCGCCCTTCATCGCGGGGGGTGGCGGCATTCGCTGCGTCATTCTGCAAAGCGACGACCTGGCGGCGGAAGTTGCCGGGATGCGGAGCCGCGGCGTCGACGTGAGCGATGCGATGGAAGGCAGCCGGCGCACACCGGCCGGGAAGGAGCTACGGTGGAAGTTCGCGACGCTCGGCCCGAAGAATCCGCTGCCGATCTTCTTCATCGAGCACCTGACGCCGGTCGAGGAGCGCCGCAAGCAGGCACCCGGCGCGGGCAGCCATCCCAACGGTGCCTACACGCTCGAGCGCACCTGCATCGTCACGCCGGATGCCGAGGCCGCGGCAGCGGTCTACGCCAGGGTATTGGGCGTGCCCCAGTCGCCGCTGCAGAAGGGCACGGTGATCATGTCGCACATGGCGGTGTTCCAGTTGGGCCCAACGGGGCTCGGCATCGTCCATCCCTACGCGTCGGGGCCGGCGGCCGATGCGCTGGAGCGCCGCGGTCCGGGGCCGTTCCAGGCGTTGTACCGCACCACCAGCATGGGCGCGGCCGCCCGTTGGATGCGGGAGCAAGGCTTGCCGCCGCTGGCGCGCGGGGTGCGGAACACCGGTGAGCAGGCGATGCTGGCGCCGCCGAGCGAGGCGTGCAGGGCGTATGTTGGGTTCGTGGGGCCGGAGTAGAAACGGTGAGCGGTGAGCAGTGAACAGTTGGTGGGCGCAGCCCGCCGTACGTTGGCGGTGGGTTTCACCCGCCCCCGCGCGCTGAGAATCGGGTTGAAGCGGGCTCAGGCGATGTCTTCACGGACCTCGGCTTTGCCGATTCGGCCGAGCGCAAGCTCCAGGTGCAGCTCGCCATGCGCTTCAATGAGCTGATCCGTGTCCGTCGCGTAGGAAAGACCGGCAGCGGGCAAGGCGCGCGCCGGCGTTTACCGGACCAGGAACAGGGAGAGCGCCGGGACGAAGGCGAGCAGCACCGCCACCGTCAGCATGGCGAGGACGAAGGGGACGGCCTTGCCGGCGATCGCCAGGACCGGCTGGCCGGTGATGCCCGAGATCACGAACAGGTTCAGACCCAGCGGCGGGGTGATGAAGCCGATGCCGAGGGAGGTTACCATGAAGATGGAGAAGTGGATCTCATTCATGCCGATCGACTGGGCAAGCGGCAGCATGATCGGTCCCAGGATCACGATGTTCGGGGTGCTCTCCATCACGCAGCCTGCGATCATGAAGATGCCCAGCATCATGAGGATCGTGATCGTGGGGTCTTTCGTGAAGGCGTTGACCGCGGCGGCCAGGCTCTGCGGCACTTCGGTGATCGCCAGGACTTGCGCGAGCGGCAGCGCCACCGCGATGATGGGCACGATCACCCCGCAGACCTTGGCCGAGTTCTCCAGAGAACCTGGAAAATCCTGGAGCTTGAGCGTGCGCTGGAAGACGCCGACCGCGATGGTCGTCACGACGGCGACGGCGGCAGCCTCGGTCGGTGTGAACACCCCCGAGTAGATGCCGCCGAAGATGATCGCCGGAATCAGCAGCGCATAGCGGCCGTCCCATACGCTGGCGAGCCAGACGCGCATCCGGAAGCGTCCGCTGGAGCGTTCGTAGCCTCCGATGCGGTTCATGACCGCGTTGGTGATCATGATCGAGATCATGATCAGCACGCCAGGCACCGCGGCGGCGATGAACAGCGTCGAGGTCGAGATGCCCAGCACCATGCCGATGATGATGTAGGCGATCGATGGCGGGATCAGGATGCCGGTGCAGGCCCCGGACGCCACCAGCGCGCACGCGTAGGTCGGCGAGTAGCCCTCCTTGATCAGGCGCGAGATCGTGATGCGGCCCACCGCCGCGGCGCCGGCTGCGTCCGAGCCCGAGATGCAGGAGAAGAAGCCGCAGCCCAGCACGGTGGACGTGCCCATGCCGGAGCGCACGCTGCCCATCGTGGCGGCGGCGATGTTGAGCAGCTTGATCGACAGGCCGGTGCGCACGAGCAGGTCGCCGGTCAAGACGAACAGCGGGATCGCGATCAGCGCGAAGGCGTCCAGGCCATGGAAGACGGACTCGCCAATCAGCGCCAGCGGCAGCGCGCCGGTCACCCACAGGATGAGCAGCGCGGTCACGCCGAGCGCGATCCACACCGGCACCGCCAGCGCGAACAGCACCAGCATCAGCAGCAGGGGGCCGATCACGCTCCAACCGAGCTGTGACGACGCAAATGCCTCGGGGATGTACATGGGCGCCGTCAGTCGAACAAGCGTCGGCCGGCGCGCGGCTCGCGTCCGGCCCTGAGGTCGCCGACGTCGCGCACGATCGACTGCCCCACCCGCAGCAGGACGAGTGCGAAGCCGAACGGCACGGCGAACAGCATCCATGCGCGCGTGATGCGCAGTCCCTCGATGACGGAGCCGAACTCGAGCGAGGTCATGAAGACCTTCATCGAGAAGTAGAAGACGACGACCGCGAAGAAGGCCATCAGCGCATCGCCCAGGAGCAGCACCCCCGCGCAGACCCGCGGCGGCAGGAAGCTGAGCAGCACGTCGATGCGGATATGGGCGCGGTCGCGCACCGCCGCCGCCGCGCCGATCCACACGAGGTAGATGAAGGTGTAGCGCGCGGTCTCCTCGCCCCAGACGGACGAATAGCTCAGGACGAAGCGGCGCACCACCTCGACGAAGATGACGGTGACGATATAGACGTAGAGCGCCAACAGCATCCAGCGCTCGCCGTTCGCGTCGATCCAGGCAAGCAGTCGTTTCATCGGATGTGGGGCGATCCGCGGGTCGGTGAGCCTCTTGCGGGGGTCGACCGGGCGCGCGTGATGCGGCGCGGATGGCTCATCCGCGCCGCATCACGCGCCGTCCGGCCGGTCTTAGACGTCGTGCACGAAGTAGCGGCTGCGCGCGCGGGCGGCCACGCGCATGCGCTCGAAGTTATCGAGCGAGCCCGCCAGCTTCTTCTTGGTCTCGTCCCATTCAGGGCGCTGATAGCCGCACGCATCGGCCCACTGCTTGATTTCGCCGGCGGTCGGGACGTAGAACTTCACGCCTGCGGCGGCCATTTCGGCCATCGCGTAGGCGCGCGATGCCGGCACCTGCGCCAGGTTCTGCTGGAACGTGATGTCGCTCGCGAACTCGATGCCCTCCTGGACCTTCGCCGGCAGCTTGCGGAACCACGCAGCGTTGCACGAGTAGACCTGCGAGTCCGGCACCGGCTTGTTGAAGGTGATCCAGGACAGGATGTCCTTGAAGCCGTTCGAGTACAGCGCGACGACCGCCGGGTCGAGGGCGTCGGCCACGCCCTGCTGGATGGCCGAAGGTGTCTCGCCCCAGGCGACCGGGGTCGGGTTCGCGCCCGCGAGGCGGTAGAACTGCTGCAGGATCGCGGAGGCCGGCACGCGGAATTTGATGCCCTTCAGGTCCGACGGCGTCTTCAACGGCACATTGGCCAGACCCTTGCGCGCGGCAACCGTGCGCGGGTCGAGCACGAGATACAGAAGCACCTTGAAGCCGCGCTCCTCGGCCTTGCGGTGGACGATGGATTTCCACGCGTCCGAGACGACCAGGTTGGCGAACTCCTGGTTCAGGCCGCACCAGTACGGGATGTTGATGAGATCGACTTCGGGCGCGAACGGCGAAAAGTTCGAGATCGAGTGCTGGGCCGCCTGGAAGGTGTTGGCCTGCACGCCCTGCGCCAGCGCCGCGCCCATGCCGAGCTGGCCGGCGGGTGCGAGGCGCACGTAGATGTGGCCGTTGGTCGCGTTCTGGATGTTCTCCTTGAGGTTCAACTGCATCAGCGGATACCACCGCGTCGCGCCGATGCGGTACTCGGTGGCGATGGTCATCGTCTCCTTGGCGGTCTTCTGGCGCTGCTGCTCCTCGGCGGCCGTTTGCGCGAGGGCCTGCTTGCTGGCGAGCGTCCCGGCCCCCGCAGCCGCAATGGCGACGGTGAAACCGAGCTTGCTGCTCGCCGTGAGAAAACGCCTGCGTTCCGTCAGCTTGCGTTCGGCGAGATCCGAGTCGGGTTTCCTGGTGATCTTCACGTCTTGCCTCCTTGTCCTGTGGACTTTCCTGGGGAAACGCGACGGTCAATCGTCGCGCATGAAGGTGGGGGAGCTGATCGTTTGCGGTCAGCCGGACGGCGGTTCGCGCGCGCTGCGGGCCTTGTCGCTGTGCTCCGCGGTGAGGGAGGCCACGGCGAACGCGACCGCCGAGGCAAACAGCAGGAGGAATTCGGGCACGCGCTCGAGGCGCCAGCTGGCGTCCCACCCCATCGCGCGCGCCGACCAGCCCAGCAGCACGTTCGCGCAGAAGAGGGAAAAGGACACCGCGCAGGCGACCAGGGCGGCCGCCTCGGGGTAAGAGCGCGTGCGGCGCGTCGACTTCATCATTGACCATCCCCCTTCAAGGCCGGCTGCGGGTGCGTCGTCCGCACGATCAGCTCCGCAAAGAATAAAGAATAGGAAATTCAATCCAGCCGCGATCCCGATTCGCCGAGCCGAGGCGCCGCGAGTAGATGCGGACGAGGTCCCGGACTGCGCATAATAGGCCTTGTGTTCATGCTTGCTCCCGCCTCCCCAGGAGAAAACCGCAATC
>JACQOJ010000078.1 GCA_016202605.1 Betaproteobacteria bacterium | reverse complement strand
GGATGATGGTCGGGAATCCCACCATCGCCTGCACCTGCAGCGCCTCCTCCATCGAGTGCGCCAGCGCCGAACGCGGGCTCGCGAGCCCGATCTTCGCCATTGCCGTCTTGAATTTCTCGCGGTCCTCGGCCTTGTCGATCGCCTCGCGCGACGCGCCGATCATTTCCACGCCGTACCTCTCGAGCACGCCCTCGCGGGCGAGATCGAGCGCGCAGTTGAGCCCGGTCTGCCCGCCCATCGTCGGCAGCAGCGCATCGGGGCGTTCGGCGGCGATGATCTTTTCCACCATCTGCCAGGTGATGGGCTCGATGTAGGTCGCATCGGCCATTTCCGGATCGGTCATGATCGTCGCCGGATTGGAGTTGACCAGGACCACCCGGTAGCCTTCCTCCTTCAACGCCTTGCAGGCCTGCGCGCCGGAATAGTCGAACTCGCACGCCTGGCCGATCACGATCGGTCCGGCGCCGACGATCAGGATCGAGCGGATGTCGGTGCGCTTCGGCATTTCAGACCCCGTGACTCGTTGCTCGTCGCCCGTTGCTCGGCCAGACACGTGAAATCGGGAGGTCGTGAGATCGGGAGATGGCGGGTTTGCTCGCTCTCACGCTCTCACTCCTTCACGCTCTCCCGCTGCTTTTCTGCCTTCTGTCTTCGAGTGCTGCTCCATCAGCGCGACAAACCTGTCGAACAGGTAGTCCACGTCATGCGGTCCGGGGCTCGCTTCCGGGTGTCCCTGGAAGCAGAACGCCGGGCGGTCGGTGCGGGCGAAGCCCTGCAGGCTGCCGTCAAAAAGCGACACATGCGTCACCCTCACGTTCGCCGGCAGCGTGGCGGTATCGACGGCGAAACCGTGGTTCTGGCTGGTGATCATCACGCGGCCGGTGTCAAGGTCCTGCACCGGATGGTTCGCGCCGTGGTGCCCGAACTTCATCTTCACGGTCCGCGCGCCGCTCGCCAGCGCCAGCAACTGATGTCCCAGGCAGATGCCGAAAATCGGGATCCCCGCATCGAGAAACTCCCGTATCGCGCCAATCGCGTAATCGCACGGCTCGGGATCGCCGGGCCCGTTCGAGAGGAAAATGCCGTCAGGATCGAGGGCGAACGCCTGTTGCGCCGGTGTTTGCGCCGGTACCACGGTGAGCCTGCAGCCGCGCGCGGCGAGCTTGCGCAGGATGTTGTGCTTGATGCCGTAATCGTAGGCGACGACGTGAAATCCGGAATTCGCGCGCCGCCCGTAACCTTCGCCCAGCACCCACGTGGTCTCGTTCCACGCGCAGGGCTTCTCGCAGCTCACCACTTTCGCGAGATCCATGCCGACGAGCCCGGGAAACCCGCGCGCCGCCTGCAGCGCCGCCCGCTCGTCGATCTTCCCGGCCATGATGCAGCCGTCCTGCGCGCCCTTGTCGCGCAGGATGCGCGTGAGTCTCCGGGTGTCGATATCGGAGATCGCCACCACGTTTTCCTGCTCGAGATACTCGCGCAGCGTCCACTTCCGGCGCCAGTTGCTCGCCATGACCGGCAGATCGCGGATGACGAGGCCCGCGGCGAACACCCGGCGCGACTCCACGTCTTCCGGGTTCGCGCCGTAGTTCCCGATGTGCGGATAGGTCAGCGTGACGATCTGACGGCAGTACGACGGATCGGTCAGTATTTCCTGATAGCCGGTCATCGCCGTATTGAACACGACTTCTCCGACCGTCAGCCCTGCGGTGCCGATGGAAGCGCCGCGGAACACCGTGCCATCTCTGAGCACGAGGACGGCGGGGTGAGCGTGCGGCACGATTAACCTCTTGATTTGCTGCGCAGATATGGAAAGCGGGACAGGCTGCAAACCCGTCCCGCTGGATGGCACGAATTATACGCGAAAGGGTGCTTCGGCGCAAAGCACGAAGCAGCCGATCACTTGAGCCCGAGCACGTCCTGCATGTCGTAGAGGCCGCTCTTCCTGGCCGCGAGGAAGCGCGCGGCCCGCAGGGCCCCCTGCGCGTAGGTCGCGCGGCTGTTGGAACGGTGCGTGATTTCGATGCGCTCGCCGGTCCCGGCGAACATCACGGTATGGTCGCCCACGATGTCGCCGCCGCGAACCGTGGCGAAGCCTATCGTCTCCGTCCTGCGCTCGCCGGTCACGCCTTCGCGCCCGTAGATCGCGCATTCGGCGAGATCCCTGCCCAGCGCCCGGGCCACGACCTCGCCCATCTTCAACGCCGTGCCCGAGGGCGCATCGACCTTGTGCCGATGGTGCGCCTCGATGATCTCGACGTCGTAACCCTGCTTCAGCGCACTCGCCGCGACCTCGAGCAGCTTGAAGGTCACGTTGACGCCGACACTCATGTTGGGCGCGAACACGATGGCGATGTCGCGCGCCGCGGCGGAGATCGCCTGTTTCTGCTCCGCGCCGAATCCCGTCGTGCCGATCACCGCGTTGACGCCCTGGCGCCGGCACGCGGCGAGATGCGCGAGCGTGCCTTCGGGGCGCGTGAAGTCGATCAGCACGCGGCAGCCCTTCAGCGCCGCCGCGACGTCGTCGTCGATCGCCACGCCGCACGGCGAACCGACCAGTTCACCGGCGTCTTTTCCGACGTTCGGGTTGCCCTTCTGTTCGAGCGCCGCGACGAGACGCAAATCGGCGTCGCGCAGCACCGCCTCTATCAGCATCCTTCCCATCCGCCCGGAGCTGCCGGCAACGCCGACCTCGATCTCCGTCATCCTAGAACCCCAGTTTGTCGAGCATGCGGCCGAAAAATCCGCGCTCTTCCTGCGACGATTCGGCCGCGGGCTTTTCGCCGCCGGCACGCGCATCCGCCGGCTCGGGCTTCTGCGGTTCGCCCGTCACCGCCTCACCGGAAGTCGTGGTCAGCACGGCGCTCCCGCCGGCGCCCGCTTCCGGCCTGGCCTCTGCCGGTTTTGCTTCCGGCTTCGCGGGAGATTTTTCCTCCGGCCCGGGCGGCGCGGCCACAGCGGGCTTCAGCGTTTCTGCGCCTGCGGCGTCCGCCGCGCTGCCCGGGCTTGCGGGTATCACGTCGCCCTCGATGCGCGCGAGCTTGTCATCCTTGAAGATGACCGCGAAGCGCCGCTGTTCCGTCAGCTCCCCGCCCTTCTTGTACAGGTAAACATAGTCCCAGCGGTCGTTGCGGAACGGATCCACCACCAGAGGCGTGCCGAGTATGAAACGCACCTGCGAGCGCGTCATCCCCGGCTTCAACTTCGCCACCATGTCCTGCGTGACGTAATTGCCCTGCTGGATGTCGATCTTGTACGGCGCGAGGGTCGGCAGCATGGGCACGTCCGTGCAGCCGCCGGCCAGGAATGCAATCAGAATGATCTTGCGCATGAAAATTTTTTGCTACGGCCGGTATCGACCGCGCGCGGCGAGAGCTCAAGACCCTTCGCGGCGCGCGGTTCCCAAACCCTGGAAAAGTGAATATGATAGCCGAGACCGACTGTCCCTGACAGGGGAAAGAGTGAGTTCTCCCAGCGATCTCAAGACCATCGGCCTCAAAGCCACTCTGCCGCGGTTGCGCATTCTCGAACTGTTCGAAAGCAGCCCGGTACGCCACCTTTCCGCCGAGGACGTCTACAAGATGCTCTCCAAGGATGGCACCGACACGGGGCTGGCGACCGTCTATCGCGTGCTGACGCAGTTCGAGCAGGCGGGGCTTCTCATCCGCCATCATTTCGAGAGCGGCAAGGCGGTATTCGAGCTGAACCAGGGCGGGCACCACGACCATCTGGTGTGCATGCAGTGCGGACTTGTCGAGGAGTTCTACGACGCCGAAATCGAGAAGCGGCAGATGAAGATTGCCGCGGACCGCGGCTTCAAGATCCACGACCATTCGCTGCACATCTACGCCGACTGCATCCGCGCCAACTGCCCTAACAAGCCTAAAAGCTGAACTGCGAAGGACGCCAAGTGGCCTACAGCGCCGCCACCATGCGTCATCGTCATTCCGGCGCAGGCCGGAATCCAGGGAAGGAGCGAGTCTCGATGCCCGCATCCGCCGACATGCCGGCCCTTTTATGCAGCCGCGGCGGGATTCTCAATGGTGACCCAAACTGTTGTTACCGAGTTCCTCAAGCACGATAAGCGAGTACGCGGGCGGTTCGACCATTTCTGCCACTTCAAGCGTCTTACGTTAATGCGCGGCTTTCTCAACAGTCCACTTCTCGTTCTCGTTTTTTCTTGGCGGCCTTGGCGGTTAAGTTTTGTTCTTCCTTGGCGACCCTGGCGCCTTTTGCGGTGAGGCTTTTCAGGTCTTGATCCCCAGCATCTCCGCCGCATGCTTGCGCGTGGTTTCGGTGATCTTCACGCCGCCCAGCATGCGCGCGATCTCCTCCACGCGCTGCTCGCGGTCCAGAATCGTGACCGCGCTCAGCACCCTGCCGTTCGCGGTGCTCTTGGTCACCTGCCACTGCTGATCCGCGGAGGCTGCGACCTGCGGCAGATGGGTGATGCACATCACCTGGTGCTGTCGGCCGAGCTGCCTGAGCATTTTCCCGACGATTTCCGCGACGCGCCCGCCGATGCCGGCGTCGACCTCGTCGAATATGAGGGTCGGCACGCGGGCCACCTGGCTGGTCACCGTCTGAATCGCCAGGCTGAGACGCGACAGTTCGCCGCCCGACGCGATTTTCGCGAGCGGCTGCGCGACCAGCCCCTTGTGCGGGGAGACCATGAATTCGACCTGCTCGAGCCCGTGCGAGCCGGGCTCCGCCGCATCGTGCAGCGCGACTTCGAAGACGCCGCCCTCCATCGCCAGTTCCTGCATCGCCTCGGTCACCTGCCGCGACAGTCTCTTCGCAGCCTTCGCGCGCCCGGATGAGAGTTGCTTCGCCTCGGCCATGCATGCCGTGCGGGCCTTGTCCTCCAGCTCGCGCAGCGCCTGTGGATCGCCCAGGGTTCCCAGCTCGTCGAGGCGGACTCTGGTCTCGTGCAGCTTGAGCGGCAGTTGCTCGGGGGAAACCCGGTACTTGCGGGCGGCGGAGTGGATCGCATCGAGGCGATGCTCGACTTCGCGCAGCCGCTGCGGGTCCACATCCAGCCGCTCCCCATAGTGGCGCAGCGCATGGACCGCCTCCTGCAGTTGAATCCGGGCCGGCTCGAGGCTGTCCATGATGTCCTTCAGCCCCGCATCGAATTCCAGCAGATTGTTGAGCCGCGCGATGACGCCGTTCACCCGCGACATGGCGGACACCTCGTCGCCGGACAGCGTCTCCACCCCGTACTGCGCCGCCTCGATCAGACTTGCTGCGTGCGCAAGGCGCGCGTGTTCCGCGGCGAGCGACTGCCACTCTTCCTGCGTGAAGCCCAGTGCTTCGAGGTCGCGCAACTGCCACTCCAGTTGCTCGCGCTCGGCAGCGAAGGCCGCCGCGTTGCGCTCGAAGGAGACGCGCTGCTCACGGCGGCGCTGCCACTCGCGATATGTCTCCGCGACGCGCGCCGCCTGCCCGACGAGTCCGCCGCAGGCGTCCAGCAGCTCGCGCTGCGAGCCCGACCGCAGCAGCGACTGGTGCTCGTGCTGGCCGTGGATGTCGACCAGGAATGCACCTGCTTCACGCAACTGCGCCAGCGTGGCGGAACGGCCGTTGACGAACGCGCGCGAGCGCCCGGAGCCGTCGATGACACGCCTCAAAAGAAGGGTCCCGTTATCGCCGGACAATTCGTTCGCTTCCAGCCAGCGTACGAGGCCCCCGGTCGCGCGGGCATCGAACTCGGCGCTGATCTCGGCGCGTTCGCTGCCCTGGCGCACTACCGCAGCATCACCGCGCGCGCCGAGGGCCAGCGCCAGCGCGTCGACCAGGATCGATTTTCCGGCGCCGGTCTCGCCGGTGAGGACCGTGAAACCGGAAGAAAACTCGAGATTCATCCGGTCAACGATGACGAAGTCGCGAATACTGAGGCTACGCAACATGGCAGGGTGAGCGGTAAGCAGTGAGCGGTGAGCAGTGAACGGCAAAGAGCAATATCTCGGAGCGCTTCATAACCCGCTTACCGCTGACCGCTTACGGCTCGCTATTCGCGGTTCCAATTCAGTTTCTCCCGCAGCATCCCGTAATAGCTGTGCCCGGCCGGGTGCAGCAGGCTGATCGAGTGCGCGCAGCGGCGCACCACGATGCGGTCGCCTTCCCGCAGGTCGAAGCGCGAATGGCTGTCGAAATGGGACCGCGGATCGTCGGCATCGCGCACGATGATCTCGACCGTGCAGTCGCTGCTGATCACGATCGGGCGATTGGACAGCGTATGCGGACACACCGGAACCAGCGCCATCACCTGGAGCGAGGGATGCACGATCGGCCCGCCGGAGGACAACGCATACGCGGTGGACCCGGTGGGTGTCGCGACGATCAGGCCGTCCGCGCGCTGCGTGTAGATGAACTGGCCGTCGATGCGCACCTCGAATTCGATCAGGCTCCCCTTGACGCCCTTGCTCACGACGACGTCGTTGAAGGCGAGCACCTCGAAGACCCGTTCCCCGCCGCGGAAGATCCCGGCTTCCAGAAGCATGCGTTCTTCGGTGACGAACCCGCCGTCGAGCATGGCGCCGATGGTCTCGATCATGGTGTCGATCGAGATGTCGGTCAGGAAGCCCAGCCGCCCCTGGTTGATGCCCACCAGGGCGACATCGTAAGGAGCGAAGGTGCGCGCGATGTTGAGCATGGTCCCGTCGCCGCCGATCACGATGGCGAGGTCCGCCTCCTTGCCCAGCTCCTCGAGCCCCAGCACCGGATACGGACAGTCCCCGATATGCGATGCGGTGAGCCGGTCGAGCAGCACCCTGACGCCGCGGTCCTGCAGAAAACGTCCGAGTTCCAGCAACGGGCCCGCGATTTCCGGGCTCTTGTATTTTCCGATCAGCGCGACGGTCTTGAATGATGTTTTCACGCCCGCATTAAACCATATTGGGGGTGAACGGTGAACAGCGAATCGTGGCGGCGGCGGCGGAAAATTCCTTTAACTGCTAACCGGTTACCGTCCACTTGACGCTCGCGAATTTGTGTAGAATAAACTCATGGCCAACGACAAGGTGATGCTTGGCGAACGCGCCCAGATCCTGCTCAAGACGCTGGTCGAGCGCTACGTGGTGGACGGCCAGCCGGTGGGCTCGCGCGCGCTGTCCAAGTTTTCCGGTCTCGACCTGTCACCCGCCAGCGTCCGCAACATCATGGCGGACCTGGAGGAGATGGGTTTCATCGCGAGCCCGCATACCTCGGCCGGGCGCGTGCCGACCGCGCGCGGCTACCGCTTCTTCGTCGACACGCTGCTCACCATCAAGCCGCTCGACAAGCTGGAAATCAACCAGCTCGTGGAGCAGCTGCATGCGGAAAACACGCAGCGCCTGGTCGCCTCGGCCTCGCACATCCTCTCCGATGTCACCCATTTTGCGGGAGTGGTGGTGACGCCGCGCAGGAGCAGCGGTTTCCGGCACATCGAATTCCTGAAGCTCTCTGAAAAGCGCATCCTCCTGATACTGGTGACGCCCGAAGGCGACGTGCAGAACCGGATTATCGCCACCGAACGGTCGTATGCGCCGTCCGAACTCACGGAGGCCGCCAACATCCTCAACCAGAACTACGCGGGACTCAGTTTCAACGACATCAAGAGGCGTATTCACGACGAACTGAAGCAGCTGCGCGAGGACATGACGCGGCTGATGACCGCGGCGCTCGAAGCGGGCAGCCAGGCCATGAGCGAATCGGCCGAGGAGGTGGTGATCTCGGGGGAAAGCAACCTGCTCGACGTGATCGATCTTTCGTCGAACGTGGCGAACCTGCGCACGCTCTTTGATCTCTTCGAGCGCAA
The DNA here is from genome assembly GCA_016202605.1 of Betaproteobacteria bacterium. Lineage (GTDB taxonomy): Bacteria > Pseudomonadota > Gammaproteobacteria > Burkholderiales > SG8-41 > DSOT01. The sequence continues at coordinate 3,876 of JACQOJ010000078.1, read as the reverse complement.
GACCGGCCTGCTGCAGCTGCTCGACATCAGCAGCCGCGCGCAGGGGGTGCAGATCTTCATCGGCGGCGAGTCGGGACTGGTGCCGCTCGACGAGTGCAGCGTGGTGACGGCCCCCTACGAAGTCGATGGCCAGGTGGTGGGCACGGTCGGCGTCATCGGCCCCACGCGCATGGCCTACGAGCGCGTCATTCCCATCGTGGACATCACCGCCAAGCTGCTCAGCAGCGCTCTTGCCCAGCGATAACGCGTCTGCGTGAACAAGCGAAGAAGGTGAATGAGTGAACCCCCTCACCCCTACCTCTCCCCCGGTGAGCGGGGAAGAGGGGGCGTCCCCGCCCCTTTACGCCTTCACACATTCACGCCTTCACTTTCATGAGCCGCTTCGCGCCTGAGCCCCCCTGCCAGCACGGCACGCCCCCGCGGATCGGGATCCTGCTGATCAATCTGGGAACGCCGGAGGCACCCACGGCGCAGGCGGTGCGCGGCTATCTGCGCGAGTTCCTCTCGGATCCCGCGGTTGTGGAAATCCCGCGGCCGCTGTGGTGGCTCATTCTGCACGGTTACGTGCTGAGGGTGCGTCCCGGGCAGTCGGCCGATCGCTACGCGCGGGTGTGGATGAGCGACGGCTCACCCCTGAAGGCCCACACCCAGCGGCAGACCACCCTGCTGCGGGGATACATCGGCGAACGCATCAAGCATCCGCTGGTGATCGACTATGCGATGCGCTACGGCAAACCTTCGATTGCGGACAAGGTGAGGGAGCTCAAGGCGCAAAACTGCGACCGCCTTCTGCTCGTCCCGCTGTTTCCCCAGTACTCGGCGAGCACCACCGGGACCGCCCTGTCGGCGGTGTTTGGCACCCTGTCGCGCATGCGGAACATGCCGGCGGTGCGCACGGTGCGGCATTTTCACGATCATGCGGGCTACGTCAATGCGCTGGCGCAGAACGTGCGCGATTACTGGGCGAAAAACGGCCGGCCCGACCGGCTGATCATGAGCTTTCATGGCCTGCCGCGAGCGACACTGGACAAGGGCGACCCCTACCATTGCGAGTGCCAGAAGAGCGGCCGCCTGCTCGCCGAGGCGCTGTCGCTCAAGCCCGAGCAGCATCACATCGCATTCCAGTCGCGCTTCGGACGGGCGGAGTGGCTCAAGCCCTACACCGCCGAACTGCTGGCCCAGCTCGGAAGACAGAAGGTCGGACGCGTGGACGTGATCTGCCCGGGTTTCGTGTCCGATTGCCTGGAAACGCTCGAGGAGATCGCGATCGAAGGCAAGACCATCTTCATCCAGTCCGGGGGCAGGGAATTCAATTTCATCCCCTGTCTGAACGAACGCGACGACTGGATCCAGGCGCTCACCGACATCGTGCTGAAGCACCTGCTCGGCTGGACGATCGGCCCCTCCCCGGAGGAGCTGGAAAACTCCCGGCTGCGGGCGATGGCGATGGGAGCGAAAAGCTGATCGCGGACGATGAACGAGGAATACTGAATTAGAGCCGCTTCTCGACGGCGCCGTTTTCTCGTTCAGCACTCCGCAATCGTCATTTTTCCGGGCCCGCAATTATCGACATTACCCGGGACATCAGCTTGTCCTGGTCGGCCGCGGGTATCCGCGCCCACGCCGAGCGCCAGATCGGGAACAGATTCTGTTCTTCGCGGTGCTCATGCTTGGCGAGCGTCCCCGATAGAATCGCGCTGAACGCGCCCAGTTCCGCTGCTTCCGGCGCGGCGAGCCCTTCCTCGATCAACCCGAGCTGCCGGCGGATTTCGGCATGCTCCCGCAGCATGATCTGCAGCGGATCATCCGCCGCCCCCCCCGAGGACCCTGCGAGCCTCGGCGTCAAGATCTCGTCCTCGGCCGTCATGTGCAGTCTCAGCGCCGCGGCCAGCCCCCGCAACAGGGGCGCGGCCGCAGCGGTATCGTTGCGGTTGAGGCATTGCAGCGCCTGCACGAAAAGACCGTCGAGGCGCTTGTGGTCGCGCGCGAGCAGATCAAGCACATCGCGCGGCGGCACATCGGCGCGATGCGTCACCTCGACCCGCCATTGACCGTCGGCCTCGACGATGGCCCACGCCAGATTGTGCCGCAATTGCAGGTCGAGACTCCGCATCAGCAGCGCCGGATCGCTTGCCGTGATCAGCACCAGTTTTTCACCTTGCCTCAGATCCCTGACGGCGTAAAATGCAGCGCTTTGCACGTGGGTCGCCGGTTCGGTGCTGAGATCGATCGTATCGAAGGGCGCGCTCATGCGGTGTCCGTTCGCGGGCTTGGGCGTCCGAGGCAGGATTAGAAAAGTCTGATGCTAGGCACGATCACCTGATTTGTCCAGTCAAAGCAGTCAGTTAGACTCGTGGAGCGGTTCCCTTGAAAACGCCTGCGACGCCCCAATTTGCAAAACGTCTAGACGGAGAAGATCGATGCAGGACATACCGGAACTGACCAACCAGGAATCGACGACATCCGAGGAGGAGCAGCAACCCGCGACGGAGGCGGGACCGGGCGCGGTGGCGATGGACGTCATGCCGAGCACCGAGGAGTTGCTGAGGAAAGCCGAGCTCGCCGCGCAGGAACATCACGACGCATGGCTGCGGGCCAAGGCCGAGGCCGACAACATTCGCAAGCGCGCGCAGATCGAGATCGCCGGCGCCCACAAGTTCGCGATCGAAAATTTCGCCGCCGAATTGCTGGTGGTCAAGGACAGCCTGGAAGCCGCGCTCGCCGCGGACAACGCGACCGTGGACAGCCTCAAGAGCGGCGTGGAACTGACCCTGCGGCAGCTCAAATCCGTGTTCGACAAGTTCAATCTCGCCGAGATCGACCCGGCCGGCGAGAAATTCGACCCGCACCGCCATCAGGCGATCAGCACCGTTGATTCCGACGCCGAACCCAATACCGTGGTGCAAGTGCTGCAAAAAGGTTACCTGCTGCACGAGCGGGTGATCCGGCCGGCGCTGGTCATGGTCGCGAAGAAAAAAGCCGTTGAAAACTGAGACCTTACCCCCATATCGACATCAGTAAAGAATTTTCAGGACGGAAAACGAGGCAGACCATGGGAAAAATCATCGGAATTGACCTGGGGACGACCAATTCGTGCGTTGCCGTGATGGAAAACGGCCAGCCGAAGGTGATCGAGAACTCCGAAGGCGCGCGCACCACGCCTTCGATCGTCGGCTACATGGAAGACGGCGAGGTCCTCACCGGCGCGCCCGCCAAGCGCCAGGCGGTAACGAATCCCAAGAATACGCTCTACGCGGTGAAGCGCCTGATCGGCCGCCGCTTCGAGGAAAAGGAAGTGCAAAAGGACATCGACCTGATGCCGTACCGAATTATCAAGGCCGACAACGGCGATGCCTGGGTCGAGGTGCGCGGCAAGAAGATCGCGCCGCCCGAGGTTTCGGCGCAGGTCCTCATCAAGATGAAGAAGACGGCCGAGGACTACCTCGGGGAACCGGTCACCGAAGCGGTGATCACGGTGCCCGCCTACTTCAACGATTCGCAGCGCCAGGCGACCAAGGACGCGGGGCGCATCGCGGGGCTGGAAGTCAAGCGCATCATCAACGAGCCGACCGCGGCCGCGCTCGCGTTCGGCCTCGACAAGAAGAAGGGCGACCGCAAGATCGCGGTCTACGACCTCGGCGGCGGCACCTTCGACATCTCCATCATCGAGATCGCGGAAGTCGAGAGCGAACACCAGTTCGAGGTGCTCTCCACCAACGGCGACACTTTCCTCGGAGGCGAGGACTTCGACCAGCGTCTCATGGATTACCTGTGCGACGAGTTCAAGAAGGAAAGCGGCATCGATCTGCGCAAGGACATGCTCGCGCTGCAGCGGCTCAAGGACGCGGCGGAAAAGGCGAAGATCGAGCTGTCTTC
>JACQOJ010000077.1 GCA_016202605.1 Betaproteobacteria bacterium | reverse complement strand
TCCGTGAGCGCGGTGATGGCAGCGAACTTCTCCGCCATTGCACCGGGAATTTTCTGAGCGCGAGGCATGACAGCGGTCGGAACGGAAGAAGCCCATTCTCACAGATCGAGCAATCGATGCCAAGCGGCAGCCCCTCGGATGTGTTTCCACCGCCGTCAGTCGTCAGTAGCGACAGCGGCGTCAGTCGTTACTCCTTCCCGCAAAGGACGGGAAAAACGGCGCAACGGGAAGGGCCTTATCCGGAAAGGGCCGGCCATCGTGCTTAGTACTTCGCACGATGGCCGGGAAAGGGCATTAAGGGGAAACGGGCTTAAAGGGAAACGGCGTACTGTCTTGGGCACGATGCGTTGGGGGCGGATCAGTTTGATCGAGGTGATCTTGCAACTCCCCTTCACGTCGACCTACGCCGTGTGCGAGACGCGTATCTCCCTGCGCGAGCGCCGCGCCGGTCGCTCTGCGACCTTCAGGACCCGGTTCACTTCCAGGGCGAGTCTGACCTTGAGCGTGCGCTCCTTCGCGTCCGCATAGCCGAGATCGGCGAAAACGTTGCCGGTTCCTGAGTCGATTTCAGTTCGTCTCTTTGCCATCCCGTCTTTCAGCCAGCGAGTTCCAGATGCTCTCCGGGCTTCAGAGAAGCCAGACTGGAAGCGATGTTCTGAACCTGGCCGCGAAGCTTGGGCCAGCTCGTCGTCGGCAGTACCAGGACGGCGAGCTTCCGGCCCGACAGGGATTGCTGATAGCGCAAGTTCCGGTCGGTCGTGACGAGAACATCGAATCGGCCCTCGGCTGCCGCAAGAAGCTCGCCGTTAGTCAGCCGAGACCCGCCCAACTCGTACGCGGTTTCTACCTGATGTTCGGAGAGGACCGGTGTGCCCTGATCGAACAGGATCCGCATCCCGACCGTGTGTCACGCCGTTTGAACGCTGCGCGCCGCGTGCTCGAGGACGGCGTCAATCTGCTCGCGCGTGGGACCGGGAAACCATTGCAGAAACTGGACGACCGTCGCGCCGCCTTCGAGATTTTCGAACAGCGCGCTTACCGGCACCCGCGTGCCGCGAAAGACCCACGCCCCGCTGACTTTCTGCGGGTCGCGCTCTACCGCCGGACAAGTGTTCCAATCAAGCATGGTCATACTTTACCAGAAAGACAACGTGGGGAAATCGTGACATTCCCGGCGATTCCCCACGTTGGTCGGCGAGCGTAAGTGATTGAGGGCAGGCCATTTTGCTTGGTTAGAGAACGTCGATTTCGAACTCTTGATCCGTTGGTCGGGAGTTCGAATCTCCCACCGCCTACCAAGAAAACTCAACGGGTCAGCCCAACCGCAGGCCCTTTGTTCTTTTCTGATGTGCTATCGATTCACAAGGCGGCACGAGAAAAGGACAGTGACGGCACACCGCGTCAAGTTATTCAGGGAGTCACCAGAGGCGTTCGCCTCAGGTACTCTTTCGACTCGAGTTCCTTCAGCATGAAGTGCGCGACATCGGCGCGGGAAATCCAGCCTGCCGTTACGCCTGTCAGGTCGGTCAGGGCGCGATAATTTTTTGTCAGCGGCCCGTTGGTAAGGAACCCCGGCCTCACGATGGTCCAGTCAACGTCGCTGGCCTTGATCAGCGATTCCTGGCGATCCTTGTCTGAATAGATGGGCCCGAACAGAAAGGGACGCATGATGCAGTCATAGAGAAAACCGCCGTGTCCCTTGCTGTCGCCGGCGCCGATCCCCGTCACGCACAGCAACCGCTTGACCCCCACCTTCTTCATTGCCTGAAGCAAGTTCTTCGTTCCCTCCGAAAATACCCCCGGCTGATCCCACGGTGTCCTGACGCCGATGGTGCAACACACGGCGTCCTGGCCACTCATGGCCGGAGCGAGAGAATCCGGTTCCAGAATGTTGCCCTTCACGACCCTGAGGTGCTCATGTCGAGCGGCGAGCCTTTGAGGATTGCGAACCAGCACCGTTACGGTATGCCCGGCGGCCAAAGCCTGTTCGAGAAGCTGACGCCCGATGCCACGACTGGCGCCGACAATCAAGATGTTCATGACCACCTCCTGTCAAGGTGATGCCCGGCGCCGGGCAGCCGCCCGGACTCAAGGGGACCGCTCGACGCACGCACAATGTAGCACCCCGCCATTCAAGTTTGAAGCGGTCGCGCCCCGTTTGTGCCCGGAGTCTCCCGCCCCCAATCAAGATCACAAGGGCGTGTGGCGATGGTTTGCCGCAGCCCTTTCCATTTCCCGTAACTTCACTATAGTTACTGTGTCATGCCCGCGCAGAGCCTGCCCTCGAGTGCTTTAATCGGGGGCAGGCATCCAATTTGTCGTGGTTTAAATGAGATTCCGGATCCCCGATTAAGACGCGCGGGGACAGGCTACTCGGGAATGACACAGTAGATCTATAGTCACGCTGATAAAGAAAGCTCTCGAGAGGCCCGATATGCCGGTAACGGATGTACACGCGCACTGGTTTCCACCGGAATGGATTGCGCTCCTGGAGGAGGAGGGCCCGGCCAACGGCGCGCGTATGGGCAAGAACACCAGGGACTGGACGACGATCACGTTGCCGGGTGTGGCGCTGGTGTCGTCGTTCCCCCCGGACATGATCGATCTCGAGACCATGATTCGCGCCATGGACGACGCGCAGATCGATGTGCGCGTTTTCTCCCTTACGAACCCCATGGTGTATTGGGCGCCGCCGGAGTTCGGCGTCCGGCTTTCCCGCGCCTTCAACGATGCGTGCGCCGCGGCGCATCGCAAGTACCCGAAGCGCTTTCTCGGCACCATTACGCTGCCGATGCAGGCGCCGGAGCGGGCAGTGGAGGAACTCGAGCGCGCGTCACGGCTGCCGGGCATGTGCGCCGCATACATGGCGATGCACGTGAACGGCCACAACCCCGACGACAAGGCCTTCTGGCCGGTGTACGAAAAATGTGAGGCGCTCGGCCTGCCGCTGTGCCTGCACCCGGTGAATCCATGCTGCATCGAACGCATGCGCAACTACCATCTGCGCAACCTGATCGGCAATCCCCACGAGGCCGCGATTGCCGCGGCGTCGCTCATCTTCGGCGGTGTGCTCGATGCGTTTCCGAAGCTGCACGTCGTTCTGCCGCATGCGGGCGGATCGTTTCCGTGGCTCATCGGACGCTACGACAACGGGGTTGCGACCCGGCACGAGCTCAAGCACATGAGGCAGCCGGCAAGCGCCTACCTGCGGCGTTTCTACTACGACACGATCAGCCACAGCCCGCAGATCATGCGGTTCCTGATGGAGATGGTGGGCGCCGACCGCATCGTGGTGGGCAGCGATTACAATTTCGACGCCGGCTATCCGAAGCCGGTCGATTTCGTGGACATGATTCCTGGCTTGACGCAACGAGAACGCGAAATGCTCTTGAGCGACAACGCCGCACAGGTCCTGAACTTGCGGCGTCGCTGCGCGCACCTCTTTGGCGCATGATCACTTCACTTCGACCAGCGCGACGCCGTTGATCGTGCTGGTGGCGAGCACCGGGTTGCCGTCGGGGGTCACGTCCATCTTGCGCACGATGTAGCCGCCGGAGGGAATCACCCAGGTCTGGAACTTCTGCGTCTTCGGGTCGAAGCGCACGACCGTGTTGGGCTTGGTTCCCGATTCGCTGTACCAGATCACGTCTTTCGCGGCGACGATGCCGTAGGGCTGGGACCTCGGACCGCCCGGCGATTGCCACTCCGTCACCTGGCCCGTCGCGGGGTCGAGCCGGCCGAGGTAGCCGCGCGGGAAATCCGAGTACCACACGGCGTCGTCACTGGTGAAGGCCATGCGCCGCGGGCGCGCTTTCGGATCCGGCAACGCATATTCGCGGATCGCCAGCGTTTGGGGATCGATACCCGCGATCTTGTTCGTTCCGAACAGGACGACAAACGGCACGCCTTTCGAATTCACCAGGATGCCGTAGGGGCGCGAGCGCGGCGTCGGCGACGTAAGGAGCTTCACCTCGCCGCTGCCCGGATCGAGCCGTCCGATCATGTTCGATTGCTGCAGGGTGAACCACAGGATGCCGCTCTGATCGAAAGCGAGCGAGTGCGGATCGCGCGCCTTGGGATCGGGCATCCTGTATTCTGTGACCGCACCGGTCTTCGGATCGAGCTTGCCGACGAGCGCCTGGTTGTTGCCGGTAAACCAGATGTTGCCGTTCTTGTCCTCGACCAGCCCGTGCGGCGCGGTGAGCGGCGACTTGAGCGGATATTCCCGGACCTGGCCGGTCCGCGGATCGACGCGTCCCAGCCGGTTGGTCATCTGTCCGGTGTACCAGATCGCGCCGTCGCGGGTGGCGAGCGGGTCGTGCGGCCGCGAGCCCGGTATCGGCACCTGCCACTCCTTGATGACGACCTGTGCCGGCCCGGGAATGATCACTGCGGTCGGCTTCGGCTTTTCTGGAAAGTTGCTGGCCAGATAATCGGTGACGAGATTGACCTGATCCGGCGGGATGGCGACCCCGAAATTGAGCATCATCCTGATGGCGGTGTGCCAATACGCCTGCGGGTAGCCCGACGCCATCACGCGATTGAGCCCGTGGCAGCCGCTGCAATAGGTCGCGACGGCATCCTTGCCCGGCCCGTCGGGCAGGTTCGGCGGCGGTTTCTGGCCGTGGGCGGGCAGGATCGAGTACAGCAGGACAGCAGTCAGTGCGAGTAGAAGCGATTTCATTGACATGAGTTCCTTCCGGGGAATTGCGTTTTGCGGTGCCGATGCGTTACACGGAAGCGTGCATGCGGGCGCCCATGGCGTCAAGAGCGAGAGGAAATGCTTGCGGCGGCAACGCGAACGACCCGCCAGATCCTATAGCAGAGCGAGACCTGCTCTGCCAATCGCAGCAGTAACCACAACGTAAAGCGGAGACCATTTCCAGAACATCAGCAGACCGTTCCAGTGCCGGCGCTTGCACGCCCCGTTTGCGTACGAGCGGGGACCTGTCGCCCAGGAACGTGCGCCGGGGCGGCGTTTGCCGTGAGCACCTTGATATAGATCAAAAGATTGGGGATCGCGCGGTGCTAGTCTTATTGTCGGGCGGTTTTGGATACGTCGGAATGCAGTTTCAAATCCAATTTCCTTGAAAATGAACCGAAAGGACAGTTTATGAAGGCGTTCAGAGCAGGACCCATGGCACTTGGCATTGCCGCGCTGTTCTCGGGCTCTGCCGTGGCGGCCGATCCCGCGGCGATGGACTGGAAAAGCGTGCCCACAAAGACGGTGACTCTCTTCTACCCCGGCCAATCGACCTTTCAGTGGCTGCGCAGTGCCGATCATCCGGGAGCCCAGATGGTCGGCGGCGGGCAGGAATGCGTTACTTGTCATAAAGGGCAGGAAGAGAAGCTGGGCAACAAGCTGGTCAAGGCAAACAAGCTCGAACCCACGCCGGTCGACGGCAAGAATGGCGCCGTCCAATTGAGCGTGCAGGTCGCGTACGACGCGCAGAACGCCTATTTCCGCGCGCAGTGGAAGACCCGGAATGCGCACCCGGGCGAAGCGTATCCATTCCGGCGTTTCGACGGCAAGGAATGGAAGCCGTACGGCAATCAGCGACTGGCCGCGGCTGTCCGGAAGGGCGAACAACCGCCCATTTATGAAGACCGCTTTTCGATCATGATCGACGATGGAGGGGTGCAGAACTTCGCGCAACAGGGCTGCTGGCTCACTTGTCACGACGGTGAACGCGACAGTCGGAAGCAGCCCTCGGCGGACCAGGTCAAGGCGACCGCCTTCTTCCAGGCGATCAAGAAGGCGGACGTGCGTAAATACCTGCCTTCGACGCGCACCGACGCGTTGGCGTCCTGGGACCAGGGCAAGAGCCTGGATGAGATTGCCAAGATCAAGGCGGCAGGGGGCTTTCTCGACCTGATGCAGTGGCGCGCGCATCGCTCCAACCCGGTCGGCATGGCGGACGACGGCTATGTGCTCGAGTATCGCAATTTCGACGCCGGCAAGAACCCGTTCAGCTCGAACTTTGATGCGAAAAGCGGTCAGCCGAAGTTCATGTACGACGCGAAGAAGAGCGGGAAAAAGGCGCTCGCGATCGACGACATCCGCAAGCTGCCGACGGTGCTGGTCCGCGGACAGAACACGGTGCCGTTCGATCCCAACGCGGGCTGGAAAGCAGGCGATCTCCTTCCCCAGTACGTCGTCAGCCGGGAAGACGCCGCGGGGTCGGCCGCCGACAACAAGCAGGTCAAAGGCGTCTGGAAGGATGGCATGTGGACCGTGGTATGGGCGCGTCCGCTGAACCTCGCCAACCCGGATGACAAGGCCTTGAAGGAAGGAAAAGTCTACAACTTCGCCTTCGCGGTTCACGATGACAACATGACGTCCCGCGGGCATCTCGTGTCGTTCCCGGTCACGGTCGGGTTCGGCGCCAAGGCGACGATCGAAGCAACCAAGCTCAAGTAAGTCTCAATCGAGGTCGGCTTCTCGCCCGTGCCCGCGTCCTCGCGGGCACGGGTGCTTTTTGCGGACCGGAAATCCCGTGTTGTAAGGCTCGTGCAAGGTTGGCGTGTGAAGATTCGCCACACTGCAGCGATGTCCCCGAGCTTGACCGATGGTGGATACGGGGTCCCGTCGAGCGGCAAGGATTACCGATTCACTATCAGGAGCCACATCATGATGAAAGCCCTTTCGGCAGTTGTCCTGTCCTTGATGTCCTTTTTCGCGCTTGCGGCGGAGCTCTCGGAGGGCGCTCCAGCGCCGATTCCCGACGCCGATCCGACCGCGATGATCGTTTTTGTGCTGGTGTTCGTCGGCATGGTCGGTGGCTTCGGCGTCTACATCTGGATGAAGGAACGCGAGCGCAAGGGGCGCGACGGCAAGTAACCATTCAGAAGAATGTCATTCCCGTGCAGACGGGCATCCAATTGCTTGTTCAGATTAGATTCCCGACTCCTCGGGAATGACAGAGCCCTGTCGTGCCCGCGGAGGCGGGCATCCAATTTGCCACGCCGAAACTGGATTCCCGACTCCTCGGGAATGACGCAGTCCTGTCATGCGCACGTAGGTGAGCATCCAATTTTGCGATGTCGAACTGGATTCCCGACTCCTCGGGAATGACACAGCCCTGTCGTGCCCGCGGAGGCGGGCATCCAATTTTGCGATGTCGAACTGGATTCCCGACTCCTCGGGAATGACGCCCGTGGAAAGGTCGAAAGCGGCCCTTCTTTTCAGGCTTCGCGTCCTTCGCGCATGACCTGTCTGCGCAGTTCGTCGTAGCGCGCTTCGACCTTGTCGCCGAAAAGCGGGTCCGCGCCATTCGGCACGGCGGATGCGACCGCTTTCCAGTCCTCCCGGGTCAACAGCTTCTCGGCACGCGGCAGCACATCCTTTTCTTCCGTCGCGATGTGGTGCCGGTAATAGACAAGGTAAGTGGCCGCGGCTGATTCGACGGCTTTGCGGGAGACTACGGCATTGGCCTCGATGTCATCGAGACGGTGCAGGAGCTCCTCCCCGGCGACCGCAATCACCTGGTGTTCCTGAACGAGGCGGTTGATCGCGACCCTCAAATCGGGATCCCGTTCGGCGAGACGCGCGAACGCGACATCCTCGCGCGGATGATGAAAGCGGTCGGAATAATGCCGCAGGTAGAACACGATGTCGCGCATCAGCTCGTAGTTCGGCTCCCCACCCTCGTGAAACACCGCGACCTCCTTGTCCAGCAGGTCGAGAAGCTGGCTGAAGCGGACATGTTCCTGGTGCCACGCGGCGACTTGGTCAATCATGAAAGGCCTCTTTGCGCATGGATCGGACCCGACCCCTGAAGTTTAAGGCGAGGTGGCCAGGGCCGGTCTTGATGCAGATCAAAATCGTTGATCCCCGGGGCTGCGCGGCAATGAGAGAACACTGTCGCGGCGCTCGCCCTGGCTGCCGGTGAGAGCACGGTCGTTGCATGTGTTATCTTTTCCTCTTTCCGCAACTCGAGGGGGAGAAGCGAGCATGATCAAGGCCGCGATTTACGGTTTGGGCCGCTGGGGCAATCGGCTGGTGGAATCGGTCCGGAACAGCGAAAAAATCCGCATCGTGAAGGGGATTTCGCGCACTCCGGAGGGTCACCGCGAGTTTTCCGAAAAGACGGGCATACGGGTGGTTTCGTCGTTCGGGAGAGTGTTGAAGGACCCGGAGATCGACGCCGTCGTGCTCGCGACGCCGCACTCGCTGCATCACAAGCAGATCATGCAGGCGGCCGCGGCCGGCAAGCACGTCTTCGTCGAGAAACCGATGACGCTCACGCGCAAGACCGCGGAGAAGGCGATCGAAGCGTGCCGCGCCGCGGGAGCGACACTCGGGCTCGGATTCAACCGCAGGTACGCTCCGGCGTTCCTGGAGATGATGCGCAGGATCCGCGCCGGCGAGATCGGAGACGTGCTGCATATCGAGACTCAGCAATCGGGGCCTTCGGGGTATCGGCTCAAGCCCGGCAACTGGCGGGCGAGCCGGGTGGAATCGCCAGCGGGCGGCATGACCGCGCGCGGCATCCACACCCTCGACTCCATGATCCATATCGCCGGACCGGTCAGCACGGTCTACGCGTACAGCGACCGCCGCAAACTGTCCCCGGAAGTGGAAATCGACGACACCACTTCGATGCTGCTCAGGTTCGCGAACGGTGTCACGGGTTACCTGGGCACCGTGTTCGTGACCGGCGACCTGTGGCGCGTGCACGTGTTCGGCACCAACGGGTGGATCGAAATGCGAGGCGATACGGATTTGATTGCGTGCGGGGTCGAAGGCGCCCCCGAAAGGATCACGCTTCCGGCAGTGGACAAGGAACGGGCGGAGCTCGAGGCGTTCGCCGGCGCGGTGGCCGCCAAACAGCCTTTCATGGTGCCGCCCGAGCAAGCCGTGAACGAAATCGCCGTGCTGGAGGCGATCGTGAAATCGGCAGGCAGAGGCAAGCCTGTCACGATTTCGTGAGGGCATCAGGGCGTCAGAGCGTAAGGCACGATCTCCCAATCTCACGACCTCCCAATCTCCCGACTAACGGGCTTCGGTCCGCTCGCAAGTCGTCGATCAGGCGGCCGCCTTCGTCATTTTCGCGAACGCCTGGTCGAGGTCGGCGACGAGGTCGTCGGGATCCTCGAGCCCGATGTGCAGTCGGATCGTCGCGCCGCCGGGATTCCACTGGGTCGCGGTGCGGTACTTCGCGACGCGGGCGAGGACGACCAGGCTTTCGTAGCCGCCCCAGCTCGAGCCGATCGAAAAGAGTTTCAGCGCGTTGATCAATGCCGCGGCTTGTTTGTCGCCGGCGCCATCCAGCACGAAGGAAAAAAGCGCGGCCGCGCCGTCGAAGTCGCGCTTCCAGATCGGGTAACCGGGGTCGCTTTCCAACGCCGGGTAGAGCACGCGTTTTACCTCCGTGCGTGAATCGAGCCATTGCGCCACCGCGAGCGCGTTCGCCATCTGCTGCTTCATGCGCACGCCGATGGTACGAAACCCGCGCAACGCGAGATAGCAGTCGGCGGGGCTCACGCTGTAGCCATAATCCGCGACCGTCTTGCGCACCGGCAGCCACGAGGGTTCGTCGGCGACGATGAGGCCCATCATCACGTCGGAATGGCCGACGATGTACTTGGTGGCGGAGTGGATCGATACATCCACGCCGCGCTCGAAGGAGCGGAAAAAGTACGGGGTGCCCCAGGTGTTGTCGGCAAGCACCGGGATATTCCGCGCATGAGCGGCCTGCGCGATGGCGGGGATGTCCTGCATCTCGAACGTGAGCGATCCCGGCGTTTCACAGAATACCGCAGTGGTGTTGGGCCTGAGCCGCCGCGCGATGTCCGCGCCGATCAGCGGATCGTAGTACTCGACTTCGACGCCGTTGGGACGAAGCTGCCGCTCGCAGAAATTGCGCGTCGGCGCATAGACCGAATCCGCAACGAGGAGGTGGTCTCCGCTCCTGACGAAAGCGCGAATCGCTGCGGCGATGGCGGCGAGCCCGGAGGGCACCGCCACCGCCTGGTGGCCGCCTTCCATGCGGGCGACGGCCTCCTCGAGCGCGAAGGTGGTTGGCGTGCCGTGCCGCCCGTAGCGTACCGCCTTGTAATCGTCGCCGTCGCGCGTTTCATATTCCTCGAGCGTGGGGAAGATGACGGTGGAAGTGCGGAACACGGGAGTGTTGACCATGCCCTCGTATTTTTCGGGGTCGCGGCCGACGTGCGTGAGGAGCGTGTCTTTTTTCACTGGCGGGTCCAATTCATGGGCGGGAGTTTCCAGAGGCTATTTTGCGTGCCCCCGGAGCAGGGTGCAATATGTGGACTGTGCGTTGCCGGCGCATGGGCCTTCGCTGATAATGCCGCCTGCGTCCGCCGCGCCGGCGGGGCACGGTGAGAATCGCGCGGCGGGGTACTGTAGAATACCCGGTCTCGCGCGGCCGGGGTGGCGAATTGGATTCCCGATCCCCGATTAAGACACTCGAGGACAGGCTCCTCGGGAATGGCAAACCCTTACCGCTCGCGAATGACAGTCAGGGACGCTTTGCAGTCGGCTTCAAGCCGACGTTTTTTGTACTCTCCGGCTTGAAGCCGGGGGTTGTTCAGTTTCCGAACAGGATGGCCATGGAACACCATTTGCTGGAAATCGGCGGCGTGCGCATGTCGCGGCGCGAAGATCTGCGTCTGATTACGGGGGCCGGCAAGTACGCCTCGGACTGGAATCTGCCCGGCCAGCTTCATGCGACTTTTCTGCGTGCCGACCGCGCACACGCGAATATCGTTTCCGTCAATACCGAAGCGGCCGAGAAGCACCCGGGCGTGGTGCGGGTTTTCACCGGAGAGGACGCGATGCGCTCCGGTTACACCAAGCCGATGACCATGCTCACGTTCAAGGGGCGGGGTGGAATGGAGGTGCTACGGCCCGAACGGCCGGTGCTCGCGCACGGCAAGGTGCGCTGCGTGGGCGAGCCGGTGGCGATGGTCGTCGCCGAATCGGCCTTGATCGCACAGGACGCCGCCGAGCTGATCGAAGTGGAATACGAGGAATTGCCGGTCGTCATCGACCCCGAGGCGGCCCTTGCGCCGGGAGCGCCGCAATTGCACGACAACGTTCCGGGCAACGTTCCCTTCGACTTCGAGGCGGGGGATGCCGGGGCGACCGAGGCGGCGTTCGCCAAAGCGGCCCACGTGACGCGGCTCAAGCTCGCGGTGACGCGGGTCGCGCCGAATCCCATGGAGCCGCGGGCGTGCCTGGTGGCGTATGACGCCGGGACGGACATGTACACCGTGCACGTTCACGTGCAGGGGGTGAACATGATGCGCAAGCAGCTCGCAGCCTATACCGGGCTGCCGGAAGAGAAATTCCGCATCATGGCGCACGACGTGGGCGGTGCGTTCGGGCAGCGCAGTCTCGCCTACCCCGAGTACTGCATGCAGTTGCTGGCGGCGAAGCAGCTCGGCCGGCCGGTGAAGTGGATCGCGACGCGTTCCGAAGGTTTCATGACCGATTCCCACGGCCGGGCGAACTACGTCTCGGGGGAACTCGCGCTCGACAAGGACGGGAAGTTCCTCGGCGCGCGGCTCGACTGGATCGCCGACATGGGCGCGTATCTCACGCCGACCGGGCCGGTGAGCCATTTGCGCAATCCGAGCACGTGCCTCACCGGCGTCTACCGCATTCCGGCACTCTACGGGCGCTGGCGCACGGTGCTCACCAACACCAACCCGATCGCGGCCTACCGCGGCGCGGGACGCCCCGATGTCGCCTACGTGATCGAGCGGCTGGTCAGTCAGGCGGCAGCCGATCTGAAGATGGACGCGGCGGAGATCCGGCGGCGCAATTTCATTCCTCCCGAGGCTTTCCCCTACAAGACGCCGACCGGATCGACCTACGAGAACGCCGATCTGCCCGGTGTGCTGGAGAAGGCGCTGAAGCTCGCCGACTGGAACGGGTTCGCAAATCGCCGCCGGCAGTCGGAGAAGGCCGGCAAGCTGCGCGGCATCGGAATCGCGACGGTGATCGAGAATACCGGCGCCGGCCTTTTCCCGCGCGACGAAGTGCAGATCGAAGTGGCGGCCGGCGGCACGGTGACCGCATATACCGTGTCCCACTCGCAGGGACAGGGACACGAGACGAGCTTTGCGATGATCGTCGCGGAAACGCTCGGCATCGCGTTCGAGCGCGTGCAGTTGCGGCAGGGCGATGAAGACCATCCACTGTTCGGCAATCACACCGGCGGCTCGCGATCTACCGTCGGGGCGGGCAGTGCATGCCATCTCGCGGCCAGGAAGCTGATCGAGGAAGGACGGGCGCTCGCCGCGCTCGAGCTGGACGCCGAACCCTCGCAGGTGGAATACGCCAATGGATCGTTCCGCGGTGGTGAATCGAAGCGCACGATCACGCTCGCCGATCTCGCCAAGTCCAGGGTTTTTTCGGTCACGGCCCAGGGCAGCTTCAGCTCGACTTTTCCCAACGGCTGCCACATCGCCGAAGTCGAGATCGACCCCGATACCGGAGTGACCGAGATCGCATCCTACGTGACGGTCGACGATTGCGGCCGCGTGATCAATCACACCATCGTCGAGGGCCAGATGCACGGCGGGGTGGCGCAGGGCGCCGGGCAGGTGTTCGGCGAGCATGTGGTCTATGACCGCGACAGCGGCCAGCTCATGACCGGGAGTTTTGCCGACTATTACATGCCGCGCGCGGGCCTGGTGCGCGAGATCACGATGGAGGAACATCCCACGCCATCCAAAGTATCACCGCTCGGCGTCAAAGGCATGGGCGAGTCCGGCTGCACCGCTTCACTTCCCGCGCTCACCAACGCCGTCCTCGACGCGCTGCGTCCGCTGGGCGTGCAGCACCTGGACATGCCGCTTACGCCGGCGAAAGTGTGGCACGCGATACAGGCTGCCCGGACCAAACAATAGGAGTAACCGCGTGTATCCTTTCAGTTACGTAAAAGCAAAATCGCTCAAGGAAGCCGGCGAATTTCTCGCCGCTCATCCCGATGCCAAGCTGCTCGCGGGCGGCATGACGCTGATTCCGACGCTCAAGGCGCGGCTCGCCCAACCCTCGCATCTGGTCGACATCGGGGGGCTCGCGGAACTCGCGGGCATCAAGGAGGGCGCGGGAAAACTGCTGATCGCGGGCGGCACCAGGCATCACGAGGTCGCGACTTCGGATGCGGTGAAAAAGGCGATCCCGGCGCTCGCGTATCTTGCGAACCTGATCGGCGATCCCCAGGTGCGCAATCGCGGCACCATCGGTGGCTCGGTGGCAAACAACGACCCCGCGGCCGACTATCCGGCGGCGGTGCTGGGGCTGGGCGCGACGGTGGTCACCACCAGGCGCGAGATCGCGGCGGAGGACTTTTTCCAGGGAATGTTCACGACCGCGCTGGCACCCGGCGAGATCGTCGTCCGCCTGGTCTTCCCCGTCGCGAAACGCGCCGCATACGCGAAGTTTCCGCATCCGGCGTCGGGTTACGCGATGGCGGGCGTATTCGTGGCCGAGACCGCAACCGGTGTGCGGGTGGCGGTGACCGGTGCAGCCCCGGGCGTGTTCCGCTGGAAGGAGGCGGAAGCTGCGCTTGGCAGGAACTTCAATCCGGCGGCCCTTGCGGGGCTTGCCGTCAATGCGGACGAGTTGAACGAAGACATTCACGCCACGCGCGAGTACCGGGCCAATCTGGTCGCGGTGATGGCCAGGCGCGCGGTGGCCCAGATTACGGGGAAATAGCGATGGCGAAAGTCGAAATTACCGTGAACGGCGTCAAACACTCGCGGGACGTCGAAGACCGCGTGCTGCTGGCGAACTTCCTGCGCGAGGATCTCGGTCTCACCGGCACCCACATCGGCTGTGATACCAGTCAATGCGGCTGCTGCACGGTCCATGTCGATGGCCTGGCCGTGAAGTCGTGCACCATGCTTGCGGTCCAGGCGAACGGCGCGAACGTGGTCACCATCGAGGGCATGGCGAAAAACGGCGCGCTGCATCCGATCCAGCAGGCGTTCACCGAATGCCACGGACTGCAGTGCGGCTTCTGCACGCCGGGGATGATCATGGCGGTGGCGGGGCTGCTCAAGTACAATCCGAATCCGACGGACGAGCAGATCTGCCACGGACTCGAAGGCAACCTCTGCCGCTGCACCGGCTACATCAACATCGTCAAAGCCGTGAAGCGCAGCGCCGAGCTGATGAGCGGAAAGAAATAACCCGCGCGAAGCGTTTGGGCTCGCGCGGCTGCCGGGCGCCGCAGCGCGGGCAGAAGATGTCCTTGGTGCCGAGCGGCAGGCCGCATTCGTGGCAGCGCCGCAGCAGGTTCATGGCCGCTCACGCTCTTCCGCTCTCCCGCCCTCACGCTCTCACGAGCTTGTCCTCGAACCAGTCCCACATCGTCGCCACCACCAGCGTGAGATAGTCGCGCTGGCAGTGCTGCGCGCCGCCCTCTTCGGCGGTGAAGACGCGGAACGTCTTGTCCCTTGAGCCGCACGCGTCGTAGAGCGCCCGCGCGTGCGCGAGCGGAATCTGCTCGTCGTCCGCGCCGTGCACCAGCAGGAACGGGCAGCGCATCCTCTGCACCACGCCGTCGAGCCGGAAGGGTTCGAGTTTCTTCAGCGCGGCGTCCAGGGAATCGACGCCGAAAATCCACATGATGTGATGTCCCGGCACCGAAAGCGAGGTCTTGAACGCCGCATCGATGCGCTTCTTCCACGTGGCGTGATAATCCCAGATCGCGCCCCACGCGATGCACGCGGCAAAGCGCGGCTCCATCGACGCGCAGCGCGGGGCGTAATAGCCGCCGAGACTGATGGCGACGACGCCGATCTTCTTCGGATCGACGTCATCGCGCATTTCCAGGTAGTCGATGCACGCGGAGCCGGCCGCCTCGTAATCGTGGCGCAGGTGGTGGCCGTGGAAGCGGATCGCCTCGCCGGTGCCGGGCCCGTCCATCACCAGGCACGAGATGCCGCGCTTGATGAGGTCGGAGACGCCGCGCACGAACTGGATTTCCTTGGTCACGTCGAGCCCGTCGAAAAACACCACGCAGGGCGCGCGCTTCGACTTCGGATTCTGACCATGCACGAAATAGCCGGGGAGGCTCCCGCCTTCGAACGGCACTTCGACGACCTCGATCCTGATGTCGGTCAGCCCGGCATGACGGTGGAAGCACTCGACGCCCTTGCGATACTCGGCGAGCGCCCGGTCATCCTTGGGCGTGCGAAAGCGCTCCGCCATCTGGTAATAATTGCAGGCGCGAAGATAGGCGTGCGCAGCGGAGAAGCGGTGGCCGCCGGCTTCGAACCTCTCGGCGTGATCGCGCACGCCGTCGCCGACTTTCACGCAGGCGTCGAACCACGCCTCGTCGTCCTCCGGGCTTTGTCCCTTGAGCAACTGGCCGATCTTGTGCAATTCGCCGATTTCCGCGCCGCCGTAGGCGATGCTGCCCAGCATGTTGATGAACGCGGCCGACCAGCGGTAGTTGCCGGGAAAATACATGAAGTAATCAGGTTCTTTCGCCATCGAGCTTCCCTTGTTCAAAAAGCCATGCCACGCAGGACATGGAAGGTTTCGTAAGAATCAGTCTCAGGGCGGCGGATTGCTGCTGCCGCACGCTCTGTGCAGACGAGTGCCGCATAAGACCGCCTGCGTCAAATCTTCGGGATTCCCGCTTTTCTCGCGACATCCGCCCATTTTTCCGTTTCAGCCTTGATGAAAGCCGCGAATTCTGCGGGGCCGATCCCCGAAACCTCGTAGCCCACGCCCTCCAGTTGCTTGCGGGTCGCCGGATCCTTGAGGGGCTTGCTGAGCACGGCGTGAATCCGGTCGATGACGGCTTGCGGCGTGCCCGCCGGCGCCAGGATGCCGTTCCAGTTGTAGCTTGAAAACCCTTTCAGACCCTGTTCGGCGGCGGTCGGCACGTCGGGCATCAGGGGCGACCGCGCGGTTGCGGTAACGCCGAGCGCGCGCATTTTTCCATCGCGCACGTAGGGCCGCGCCTGGAAGATCTGGACCTGCGCGTAATCGATGTTGCCCGCCATGAGGTCCACGATGTAGAGGGCCGCACCCTTGTAGGGCACCATCGTCATCTTGATGCCCGCAGCCGCCGCGAAGCTCTCGATGGCGAAGTGGCCGACGGTTCCCACGCCGGGCGTCGCCTAAATGAGAC
Organism: Betaproteobacteria bacterium; assembly: GCA_016202605.1. Classification (GTDB taxonomy): domain Bacteria; phylum Pseudomonadota; class Gammaproteobacteria; order Burkholderiales; family SG8-41; genus DSOT01. The sequence continues at coordinate 8,593 of JACQOJ010000077.1, read as the reverse complement.
GGCCCGGACTCGCCTTGTCGAGGGCGATGAATTCCCTGACCCCTTTCGCGGGAACGCTCGGGTGCGCGCACATGCAGCTCGCACTGCGTGCGATGAGCGTGACGGGCGCGAAGTCGCGTATGCCGTCGTAGCCCAGCTTTTCGCGCACGCTGCGCGCGATCGTCAGCGGGCCGGGATTGCCGCCGAGCAGCGTGTAGCCGTCCGGCGCGGCTTTGGCGACCGCTTCGGTTCCGATGACGCCGCCCGCCCCGCCGCGGTTGTCGACAATGACCTGTTGGCCCAATGCGGCGGTCAACTGCTGGGCCGCCCACCGCGAGTGGGTGTCCGTGGGTCCGCCCGCGGCGAACGGCACGATGATGCGGATCGGCTTGGTGGGATACGCTTGCGACCGCGCGTCATGCGCGACGGGCAGAACGAGCAGGATGCCGAGAACACTCGTGAAAATCCGCATGGTTTTTTCCTCCGATAGGTGTGCGCGACCGGCGCTGCCGTGGCGTATGCTCTTATTCCGCCGCCCAAGATAGTCGGCGCACCGCGCGCTGTCAATCTCGCTCGGGCATTCTGGTAAACTCACAAGCTTCTTTTCAAGCCGGAAAGCGATTCGGGGAACACGATGCCAGCCAGCAGGAGAAAATCCACGAAGCGGAAATACCGCGACATTCTTTACGACGTGAAGGACCAGGTCGCATGGGTCACGATCAACCGCCCGCGCGTGCTCAATGCCTTCCGCGAGCAGACCCTCGACGAGATGATCGATGCGCTGAAGTCAACCCGCGAGGACCCGTCCATCGTGTGCGCGGTCGTGACCGGCGCCGGAAACAAGGCGTTTTCGGCGGGCGGCGATTTCTACGCGATGAAGCGGCTGAACTTCACCAACGCGTACATGTGGAACGACCGCATGCTGGGGCTCGCCATGACCATCCGCGGGCTCCCGATTCCGGTGATCGCGATGGTGAACGGCTGGTGCATGGGCGGCGGGCACGAGCTTGCGCTGTGGTGCGATCTCGTGATCGCTTCCGAGGACGCCGTGCTCGGCCAGACCGGCGCCAAGGTCGGCGCCTGCCCCACGGTCGGCGCGACCCAGTATCTCCCGCGCATCATCGGCGAGCGGCGCGCGCGAGAGATGATCTTTTGCGCGCGTCGTTTCACGGCGCAGGAGGCGGTCGAGGTCGGCCTCATCAACAAGTGCGTGCCGCAGAAGGATCTGCTCGGGGAAACGCTCGAGTGGTGCGAGACGATGAAAGGCCACAGCGCGCTCACGATACGCATGACCAAGAAGTCGCTCAATTTCGAGTCCGATAACCTGTATTCCTCGTGGCAGCACGGCATGGAGCTGCTGGCGCACGTGTGGGGATCGGAGGAGGCGAAGGAGGGCATGGACGCATTCCTCGCCGGGCGCAAGCCGGACTTCCAGAAGTTCCGCCTGCACGGCAAGCGCGAGCTGGAAAAGTACCTCGACGGCTGTGAGCGCGATCTCAACGCGCCGCCCTCGATGCGCGGCAAACGTTAGAGCGTCGACGCAAAGGACGCGGAGGACGCCGGGTCGCAAGGATTACGATATGAAAATGGATCTGTCATTCGGAAGTTCCTCACTTGGCAATCCGGGCGTTTCGGCGGTCCACGATGTCGTTGGTTTCCCGTGGCGTCCTTTGCTTCCTTGGCGGTGAGAGCTTCTGATGGAATCTGAAATTTCCGAAGGCGCACTCGAGGGTATCCGCGTGCTCGACCTGACGCGCATTCTCGCGGGGCCGCTGTGCACCATGATGCTGGGCGACATGGGCGCCGACGTGATCAAGGTCGAGCCGGTCGGCGCGGGCGACGACACCCGCAACTGGGGGCCGCCGTTTGCCAACGGCGAATCCGCGTATTTTCTCGGCGTCAATCGCAACAAGCGCTCGATTACGCTCAACATGGCCGCGAAAGCGGGCCAGGACATCCTTGCGGGCCTGACAAGGAAATGCGACGTGCTGGTGGAAAACTTCAAGGTCGGCACGCTCGAGAAATGGGGCTTCGACAACGCCTGGCTCGAAGCCAACGCACCGCGCGTCATCCGCTGCTCCATCACCGGTTACGGCTCGACCGGGCCCAAGGCGAACCTCCCGGGCTACGACTTCATCCTGCAGGCCGAGTCCGGGCTGATGAGCATCTGCGGCGAGCCCGACGGCACGCCGATGAAATACGGCATCGCGATCGTCGATATCGTCACCGGCATGCTGGCGTGCAATTCGATACTGGCCGCCGTCAACGCACGCCATCGCACCGGGCGCGGACAGCACGTCGAGGTGTCGCTGTTCGATTCCAGTCTCGCGATGCTCGCCAACGTCGCCTCCAACCATCTCGTCTCGGGCAGGGACGCCCGGCGCTTCGGCAACGGCCACCCCAACATCGTGCCTTATACCGCATACCCGACGCTCGACGACATGATCGCGGTCGCGGTGGGCAACGACGCCCAGTTCGCCAAGTTCGCCGCCGCCATCGGCAGGCCCGCCTGGAGCGGGGATCCGCGCTATGCGAAGAATCCCGAGCGTGTGACCCATCGCGAGGCGCTTGACGGCATGATCGCCGGGGTCCTCAAGCAGGAGGGTGCCGCAGCGTGGCTCGCGAAGCTCACGGCGGCGGGGATTCCATGCGGCCGCATCAACAGCGTGGCACAGGCGCTGAGCGCCGAGCACACGGTTGCACGCGGGATGGTGCGCACGGTCAGGCACCCGACCGTGGGCGAGCTGAAAACGCTCGGCGTCCCGTTTCGCTTCAGCGACACGCCGGCCGCGATTCGCCGCGCGCCGCCCACGCTCGGGCAGCACACCGAGCAGGTGCTGAGCGCCGAGCTGGGCATGAGCGCGGAGCGCGTTCAGCAGCTGCGTGCCGAAAAGATCATTTGAATTGACAGGATTAACAGGATTTACACGTTCGGCAGGACAAGTTTTCATCCTGTAAACCATGTGAATGCTGTCGGTTCGATTTGTGCCGAAGCAACTGACTGGGAGATTGGAGTGATCACCGGACTCTCGCATGTTTCGATCGTCGTGCCCGACCTCGATGCGGCGGGCAGAAGACTCAAAGAGGTGTACGGCCTCAGCATGGGGGAAGCGAAAACGAACGAGCAGCAGGGCGTGCGGCTGGCGTACGTGGAACTGGGCAATGCGCGGATCGAGCTCATGGAGCCGGCGCGCCCCGATTCCCCGGTTTCGAAATTTCTCGAACGCAATCCCGGCGGCGGCATTCATCACTTCTGTGTTACCGTGGACGACATCGCGGCGGCCGGCGCGCGACTGGCGCAGGGAGGGGCGCGCGTGCTGGGCGAGGGGTCGCCGCAGAAGAACGTGCACGGCGAGCGCATCGCATTCGTGCACCCGAAGGATTTTCTCGGAGCACTGGTGGAGCTCGAAGAAAGCGGAAAACCGTGAATCGAATGTCAGGGAGGAGAGCCATGACCAAACGCATCGCTTGGCTTGCCATCGCAGTTCTTGCGTGGGCGGGCGGCGCCGGCGCCGCGCAGCTGTCGGAGCAGAGGTATCCCAACAGGCCGATAAGACTGGTCATACCGTTCGCGCCGGGTGGTGCGACCGACATCATCGCGCGCGTGCTGGAGCCCCGGCTCACCAGGCGCCTCGGCCAGCAGATCGTCGTCGACAACCGCTCGGGCGCCGCCGGCAACATCGCCGTGGAAATCGTCGCGCAGGCGCAGCCCGACGGCTACACGCTGCTCGTGGGGAACATTTCCACCAACTCGATCAATCCCATCCTGTTCGCGAAGCGGATGAAGGTGAACGCGGTGCGGGATCTCGCCGGCGTGACGAAGCTCGTGGCGATCCCCAACTTTATCCTCGGCAGCCCGAAGATTCCCGCCACGACGCTCAAGGAGGCGCTCGACTACGCGAGGCAGCGGTCCGGACAATTGAATTACCAGGCTCCGCTCGGCTCCTACTCGCACCTCGACATGCTGGCGCTCACCGCCGCGGCCGGCGTGAAAATGGTCCACCTGCCGTCGAAAGGCGCGGGCGAGACGCTGCCGGCGCTCCTGCGCGGGGACATCCACATCACCGAATCGAATGTGGCGTCCAACATCGGCGCAGTTCGCGCCGGACAGGTCAAGGCTTTCGCCGTGACTTCGGAGAAGCGGCTCGCCGACCTGCCGAACGTGCCGACGATGGCCGAGGCCGGCTACCCGGGCATCGGCAGCTTGAACTGGAACGGCATTTTCGCGCCGGTGCGCACGCCGAAGGAAGTCGTCGCCAGGCTGCACGCGGAGATCGTCGCCGCGATGAACGAGCTCGAATCCGAGGGGTTGCTCGCCAGGCGCGCGATCCCGATCAGCCTGAGCGCCTCACCCGCCGGGTTCAGTGCCTACGTGGTCGCGGAGATGAAGCGCTGGGACAAAATCATCACGGACAACAACGTCAAGATCGATTAGCGTGCGTACCGGGAGACAAGCAGCGTGAAGGAACGAAAGTGAAACGGGTTTCCGTCCGGCAACTCGAAACATTTATCCAGAAAACCTTTGAGGCCGTCGGCATTGCGGAGCCGGAAGCGGGGTTGATCGCCGAGCTCATGGTGCGCGCCGACGTGCAGGGATCGGAGGGCCACGGTGTATTCCGTCTGCCGCAATACATCCGCCGCATCAAGGGCGGCGCGGTGAACCTCAAGCCCGACATACGCGTGGTGCGTGAAGCCGCGGGAATGGCGCTTGTCGACGGCGACAACGGCATGGGACACCTCGTCATGCGCTTCGCGACGCAGACGGCGATCGAGAAGGCGCGGCAGGCGGGCGTGGCATGGGTGGGCGTCAGACGGAGCAATCATGCGGGGCCGGCATCGCTTTACGCGACCATGCCGCTCGAGCACGACATGATCGGGCTCTATCTCGCGGTGGGCAACGCCAACCATCTGCCGCCGTGGGGCGGAATCGACATGCTTCTTTCCACCAATCCGCTCGCGATCGCGGTGCCATCCGACGAGGAGCTGCCGGTGGTGCTCGACATGGCGACCACCGTCGCCGCGTACGGCAAGGTCAAGACCAGGGCCCAGCGCGGCGAGATGATGCCCGAGGGCTGGATGATGGATCGCGAAGGCAAGCCGCTGCTCGATCCCAGGCGCGCCGCCGAGGGATTTCTCCTGCCGATCGGCGGCTACAAGGGCTACGGGCTGGCGCTTCTCATCGGCCTTCTTGCCGGAACGCTCAACGGCGCGGCGATGGGCAAGGACGTCGTCGATTTCAATGCCGATGACACGACCGCCACCAATACCGGTCACGCCATCGTGGCGATCAACGTGGCCGCCTTCCAGCCGGTCGAGGAATTCAAGAAAAGCGTAGATATGCTGGTGCACGACATCCGTTCCTCGCGCACACTGCCCGGCGTGGACCGCGTCCGGCTGCCCGGCGAAGGCAGCTACGCGGCGCGCGCGGACCGCCTGGAGAACGGCATTCCGCTGCCCATGCCGCTGCTCGATAGTCTCAATCAGCTCGCGGCAGAGCTGAAGGTCGCACCACTCGCGTGAACTCCGTGACCCGTGGAGGTGCGAACGAGGCGAATAAAGAGTGCCCCTCCCCCTTGATGGGGGAGGTTGGGTGGGGGTGAAAAACAGACTGCAGCACATCGTCCCAACGCTGCCTTCCCGCGAACTCTGCGAGCAAATCTGACAACACCGAATGCCCATAACGAACGCCGTGCAAGATATAAGCGTTAGCATCCACGAGGCAAAATTTCGTAAACATCCAGTGTTTGTCTCATGACTCGAATACTGCTTCGTGGTCAACCTTGGATAGTTCGCAATCAAGTATCGCTTGCTTCGCGCACGAAATTCCGCCTCGAAGATCCTGAAACCGGCGAGACGATCGAGGCGCTTTGCCCGCCGGACGAGTTTCAGCCGCTCGTCGAACCCGGACCCACACTTGACCAGAGATCGCTGATCCCATACGGAATCTGGCGATCGTTCCATGAAGCACTTAGACTCCAGACGCCACCAGAAGGTAGATACGCCGCTTTTGTTGCCGGTCGGATTTCCCCAGAGCCTTACCAGTTCGCGCCTCTTGCGCGGCTGTTGAATGGGCCGCGCCGAAGCCTGCTCATTGCCGACGACGTCGGTCTCGGAAAGACGATCGAAGCTGGAATCTGCTTGCTGGAGCTGATCGTGCGCGGCGTCGCCAGGCGCATCCTTCTCGTCGTTCCACCCGGCCTCATTTCCCAGTGGCTCGACGAGATGTGGCAGAAATTCGCACTTCAATTTCATCCGATAGAGAATTCCGCAGGTCTCGATCGTGCGCAGACGATGCTGTCCGAGGGTTTGCAACCATGGGCTTTTTTTGATCGCGTCATTACTTCGGTCGAATACTTGAAGCGTCGGGACGTTCATGCTGCGGCGCTCGCGCGTCCATGGGATGTGATCGTAGTGGATGAGGCGCACTACCTCGCGGAGTCGGGAACGCCCGCAAATCCGTACTCGACAGCGCGCACGCGCCTCGGCCCGAAGCTGCGCGAGGCGTCTCGTGCCCTGATTCTCCTTACAGCTACGCCTCACAATGGCTACCGGCACAGTTTCCGTTCATTACTGGAGCTTGTTGAACCGGCGCAGGCTTCGCTTTACGGCGAAAGAGAGAACGTCCAGCGGCGCGTTACGCGCTCGATGATTCGTCGTCTCAAATCACAGGTCGTCAAGTCCACTCCCGATGGCGGCACGCAGCCCGCATTCCCGGTTCGGGTACCGGTGCGGCGGATCGAAGTCACGGGGCTGAGCGACGAGGAGCGCGAGATTTTCGCCCTTGTCACTGAATATTGTGCGAAGACCGCAAAAGCCGCTGTAGGGTCAGAGGAAGCCGATCTTGTGTCCTTTGCGATGCAGATCGTGAAGAAGCGCATGCTCTCCAGTCGCGCCGCGTTGCGCCAGACAGTCAAGAACAGACTGGAAGCGCTGTCGAGCCGCAAACCGGAGGAACCACCGACGCGTGCCGAAGTGCGCGAGCTTCAGGGTGATCTCCCGCTTACCGAGGCAGCCATGGAGCGCACGGCGGCAAGAATCGTCAGGGCAGCGATCGCGCGCGACGCGCGTCGGCGCGAGGCCGAGAAGCGCCAACTGAAGACGATTGAAAGACTCCTCGACCGCGTGGCCGACCGCCCCGATCCGAAAATCACGGCCTTGGTAGAGGATCTCGAACGCGATGTGCTGCCGGTACCGGGAGAGAAGGCCATCATATTTACCGAGTATCGCGATACGCTCGGCACATTACGCGAGGCATTTGCTGCGCATCCGAATCTTACGGGTGCGTTCGTTGAACTCACTGGTGGCCTTTCTGCATCGCAGCGCAAAGCGCGCATCGCGAGGTTTCACCGACCCGAATGCAGGATACTGTTGGCGACCGATGCGGCAAGCGAGGGCCTGAACCTGCAGGAACAGTGCTGTCGACTTTACCATTTTGAACTGCCTTGGAACCCGAATCGGCTCGAGCAGCGTAACGGCCGTATAGATCGTCACGGACAAAAACGCGCACCGATCATCCGCTATCTTTTCTATCCTCATTCGCCGGAAGACCGCGTGCTTGATCGTCTGGTCCAGCGCATCACGCGGATGCACGACGACCGCGTTTCAACGCCCGACATCCTCGGCATACTTGAAGGCAGTCGTATCGAAGAGGTAATCGGGCGCATCGAATCTCCCGAGTCGGGCGGGGCCGAGGGTGAATCGTTGATGAAGGTGTTTGAGGCGCGCCAGGAAGAGTTCGCCCAGCAGATTGCGCCGTTACTCCTCGCCGATGCGGCAGTTGACTCGACGCTTCCCTGGGCCAATGCGGTGACCGCCGATCCGATGATCGAAGATGATCCGGAATTCGAGAATGCCATGTTGAATGCCCTGCGCCCAGGGATGCGCAGCGGGCCGCTGCCTGACAGCTATCGAATCGAGGTGCCGCGGCACCTTCAGGGGCCGGGGGTCGAGGCGCGCTATGTCTGCGCGACCTTCCAGCGCTCGGTGGCGGCCCGGTATCCGGCCACCGAAGTCGAGTTCATCCACCGTTTGCATCCGCTTTCGCGCGCCCTCGCCCGGCACGCGTTAACCGACCTCACGCTTGAGCCGGCACGCAACAGCCTCGGCGCCCGCATTGCCGTGCGTCGCCACGCGCTCGCCGGAAAGCAACCGTTCTCGTTGTTTACCTTTCTCGAACGTGATACTCATCCGTCTGGCGTCGTATTCGGTGTTGCCGTGAACACAAAGGGGGCACTGCTTGATCGGCAAGGCGCTGACGCTTTGCTGCTGGAGGACCGAGGCCCGCCCGGTGAAGCCTCCTGGGCCGAGTGCGAGCGCATCTTCGCAAGGGCATTCGCTTCGATGCAGGCTGTTGCGGTGAAGGCGGCGCGCGACTATGTTCGCGAGCGGATGGCGCGTCTTCGCGCCGAGCGGGAAAGAACAGCGCACATCCTTCGCGAGGAGGCAGGGCTGTACAGGGTGGATCGACTTGCAGAGATCGACGAGGAAGAAAAAACGGAGCGCGCTGGGACGCGCGAGCAGATGGAGCTTTTCCGCGAGGTGGCGACCAACTGGCGGGCGCGACGCGCTGCGGTCGAGACACAACTTCGCAAGCGACTGGAGGATATCGACCGTT
>JACQOJ010000007.1 GCA_016202605.1 Betaproteobacteria bacterium | reverse complement strand
CGGATACTGAAGGGTGCAAAACCCGGGGACCTGCCGATCGAGCGGCCGACCAAGTTCGAGCTGGTGATCAACATGAAAACCGCCAAAACGCTCGGCATCACGATTCCGCAGCCGCTCCTGGTGCGCGCGGACAGGGTGATCGAATGATTACGCGCCGCAAACTGGTGGCTGCGCTTGGTGCAACCGCGCTCGCCGCTCCTCTCACGATTTTCGCCCAGCAGCAGAAAATCCGCCGCGTGGGTTTCCTCGGGAATTCCACCGCTGCCCTCGAGGCCCATCTCGTCGGGCCGTTCCGCGAGGGGTTGCGTGACTTCGGCTATGTCGAGGGCCGGAACCTTCTGATCGAGTATCGATGGGCGGAAGGGAAGTATGAACGCTTTCCCGCGTTGATCGAGGAACTGATCGCCCTGAAAGTTGACGCGATCGTTACCGCCGGTACGCCGGCGTCGCTGGCAGTCAAAAAAGCGACCACGACGATTCCGCTCGTCATGATTGCGGTCGGCGACCCCGTGGGCACGGGCATCGTTCCCTCTCTCAGCCGGCCGGGTGGAAATATCACCGGCTTGACCTCCATCGCGCAGGAACTGGATGCGAAACGCCTGGAGTTGCTGCGGGAAGTGATTCCCGGCCTCTCGCACATTGCCGTGCTCTGGAATTCGGCGAGTCCACTTCAGGCGATTGAGCAGAACAGGGTGCGAGTCGCTGCCCAGGAACTCCGCATGGCCATATTGTCCTATGGGGTCCAGACCGAGGAGGGGCTTGAGAAAGCGTTCGCGACGATAGCGAAAGAACGGCCGGGCGCACTTCTCGTGCTGGCCGACCGGCTGTTTCTGCATCATCGCGAGCGCATCATGCGTTTCGCCACTCAACAACGCCTTCCCGGGGTGTACGCCTATCGGGAGCTGGTGGAGGCGGGCGGCCTGATGTCCTTCGGACCGAGCTATCGTGGCATGCATCGGCGGGCTGCTTATTTCGTCGACAGGATCCTCAAGGGCGCGAATCCGGGCGAACTGCCCGTGGAGCGGCCGGCATCTTTCGAGTTGGTCGTCAACCTCAATGCTGCAAAGGCGCTCGGGCTGACCATTCCGCAATCGGTTCTTTTGCGGGCGAGCGAGGTGATCCAGTGATGAATCGTCGCGCGTTCATCACCTGCATCGTTGCTGGTGTTCTCTCAGCATCGCGCTCGGCTGATGCGCAGAAAGCGAAGGGCAGCCATCGAATCGGGTGGTTATCGCCTGCCTCGGCTGCAGAAGGTCTCGCGAACCTGGATGCGCTCCGCGCAGGCCTGCGGGAGCTCGGTTATGTCGACGGGCAGAACATAGCCATCGAGGCCCGCTGGGCCGATGGGCGCATCGAGCGCCTGCCTCGGCTTGCGGCGGAGCTGGTTCGTCTTCGCGTAGATATCGTTTGCACCGCCGGCTCGCAGGCCTCCGAGGCAGCCAAGCAGGCGACGTCGACGATTCCAATCGTGTTCGCGAATGTTGCATTCCCCGACCAGTCGGGCCTCGTCAAAAGCTACTCGCGTCCCGGAGGCAACATCACGGGTATTGCTTTCGTTGGACCTGAATACGGGAAGAGGCTGGAGCTGCTCCGGGAAATCTACCCGAGGCTTACTCGGGTCGCGCTGATCTACAATCCCGACAACCCCGGAAGCGTGCTCGCTCTGCAGGAGACGTTGCGATGGGCCAAGGACCTCAATGTGGGACTCGAGCCTCACAAGGTGGGGGGGCCGCAGGATCTTGACGGTGTATTCAAGGCAATTGCCGGTAAGCGGCCGGACGCGCTCATGACGACGGCCGATCCGCTGATCGCCTCCTACCACGCACGGGTCGTCGAGTTTGCCGTGCGGGAGCGCCTGCTCTCGATGTACCCGATCAAGGATTACGTGGACGCCGGAGGCCTCGTCTTCTACGGCGGGAGCATTCCCGAGATGTACCGGCGAGCCGCCGCCTACGTGGACAAGATCCTGAAAGGGGCACGGCCCGCCGATCTTCCGGTGTCGCAACCGACGAAATTCGATATGGTGATCAACATGAAAACCGCCAGAGCGCTCGGCATCACCATTCCGCAGTCGATACTGGTTCGTGCGGATAAGGTGATCGAATGATGCCGCGTATCCGCCTCTTCGCGAAGTACTTCACGCTCATCGTCGTGCTGGTGTCGGGCGCGCTGGTCGTGTCGACGGCAATCAGCCTGTACTTTTCCTATCAAGAGAGCCAGCGTGCGCTTACGGCATTGCAACGGGAGAAGGCGGTTGCCGCCGCCTATCGTATTGAACAATACATCCGGTCGATCGAGCACGAGATCGGCTGGACCACGCTGCCGCGCGCGACCGAGGGCGTGAGCCTGATCGACCAGCGGCGTGTGGAGTACCTCAAGCTGCTGCGCCAGGCGCCGGCGATCACCGAAGTCTACTGGATCGACCGCCAGGGGCACGAGCAGCTGCGCGTATCGCGGCTGTCCATGGACCAGTTCGGCAGCGGCCGCAGCTTCGCGGACGACCCGCGGTTCACGGTTCCGGTAAAGGGTGAAACATGGTTCAGTGCAGTGTACTTCCGGAAGGAAACGGAACCTTACATGACCATCGCGCGCGGCGCCGGCGGGCAGGAGGGCGGCGTAACGGTTACCGAGGTGAACCTGAAGTTCGTCTGGGACGTTGTGTCGCAGATCAAGATCGGGAAAGCCGGCATCGCTTACGTGGTAGATGCCGGCGGGAACCTGATCGCGCATCCGGACATCAGCCTCGTGCTGCAGAAGCTCGACTGGTCGGGACTGCCACAGGTTCGTGCGGCACGCGACAGCACGCCGTCGCCGTTCGAAGAGCAGCGTCAGGCGGTCGTCGCGCGCGATCGCGCAGGCCACGACGTGTTGACCTCCAATGCGCCGATTCCCACGCTCGGCTGGCACGTCGTCACGGAAGTGCCGCTGGAAGAAGCGTTCGCTCCGCTTGTGTCGGAGCTCTATCGTGCGGCCGTTCTTTTCATACTCGGTCTCGTCCTTTCGGTCATCGCAAGCGTGTTCCTGGCGCGGCGCATGGTGCAGCCCATCCGCACGCTCCAGGAAGGGGCGGCGCAGATCGGGGCGGGTCGGCTGGACCAGCGGCTCGACGTCCACACGGGTGACGAACTGCAGGAACTGGGCGAACAGTTCAACAAAATGGCCGCCGAACTGAAGGAATCCTACGCAGGACTCGAGCGCAAGGTCGAGGAGCGCACACACGCGCTGTCCGAAGCGCTCGAGCAGCAGACCGCAACTTCGGAAATACTGAAAGTCATCAGCAGGTCGACAATGGACGTCCAGCCGGTCTTCGAGGCCATTGCCCGGAATGCCGTGGTGCTCTGTGACAGCATGTATGCCAACGCCTTCATGTTTGACGGTGAGATCCTCCATTTCGTTGCCACCTGGAATAACCCGCCGGAGGCGGTCGAAAACCTGAAGCGGCGCTTCCCGATGCGTCCGGACGTGTCGCAACTGGCGGGTCGGGTCATTTCGACGAAGTCGGTTGTCCACATCGAGGATACGCTCGCGGACCCGGACTACGATCCTCGGTTTGCAACGGCGGGGGGCAAGCGGCGAATGCTGGGAGTTCCGATGTTGCGTGACGGCGTGCCGGTAGGCGCGATTGTGGTCGCATGGGCTGACCCCGGACCCATCCTGAAGGGGCACGAAGACTTGCTCAAGACCTTCGCTGACCAGGCCGCGATCGCGATCGAGAACGTGCGCCTGTTCAGGGAGATCCAGGAGAAGAGCGTCCAGCTTGAAATCGCAAACAAGCACAAGTCAGAATTTCTCGCGAACATGTCTCACGAGTTGCGGACTCCGCTGAACGCCATCATCGGTTTCTCCGAGGTGCTCGCCGAGCGCTATTTCGGGGAGTTGAACGAGAAACAGGCGGAGTATGTGAGCGACATCCACAGCTCGGGCAAGCACCTGCTCTCGCTCATCAACGACATCCTGGATCTGGCGAAGATCGAGGCCGGAAGGATGGAACTGGAAGTTGCGGATTTCGACCTGCCGGTGGCACT
>JACQOJ010000076.1 GCA_016202605.1 Betaproteobacteria bacterium | reverse complement strand
GGCAGTTCCTGCCGATCTTCGCGCCGTTGAGAATCACGCTCTTGATGCCGATCAGGCTGCCGTCGCCGATGGTGCAGCCGTGCAGCATCGCCATGTGGCCTACGCTCACGTTGCTGCCGATGGTGACGGGGAAACCGGGATCGACGTGCAGCACGCAGCCGTCCTGCAGCTGGGAGTTCTCGCCGATGGTGACGACATCGTTGTCCGCGCGCACGATGCAGCCGAACCAGACGCTCGCGTTGTTTTCGAGCACGACGGAGCCGATCACGATCGCATCAGGCGCGATCCAGCAGTCGCCTTTGCAGACGACCTTGCGGTCTTCAAACGAATATTTCATGGCAAGCTAAAGGTGGGCCACAGAGAGCACGGAGTTCACAGAGAAATGCAGATCTGACCACACTGCTTCGGGCTTCTGAACTCTCTGTGTTCTCCGTGATCTGCGTGGCCAATGGTTTTACAACAGGGGCACGATCAACAGCGCCACGATGTTGATGATCTTGATCAGCGGGTTCACGGCCGGGCCGGCGGTGTCCTTGTAGGGATCGCCCACGGTGTCGCCCGTCACCGCGGCCTTGTGGGCATCGCTGCCCTTGCCGCCGTAATTGCCGTCCTCGATGTATTTCTTGGCGTTGTCCCAGGCGCCGCCGCCGGTGGTCATGGAGATCGCGACGAACAGCCCCGTTACGATCGAACCCATCAGCACGCCGCCCAGAGCCTGCGGGCCGAGCGTGATGCCGACGACGACCGGAATCAGGACCGGCAGCAGCGATGGCACGATCATTTCCTTGATCGCCGCGCGCGTAAGCATGTCCACCGCGCGCGAATAGTCGGGCTTGGCCTTGCCTTCCATGATGCCCGCGATTTCCTTGAACTGGCGGCGCACTTCCACGACGACGGAACCCGCCGCGCGGCCGACCGCCTCCATCGCCATCGCGCCGAAGAGATAAGGCACCAGTCCGCCGATGAACAAGCCGATGATCACCATGTGATTGGACAGGTCGAACGTGATCGTTTTCCCGGCCGCCTCCAGCGCATGCGTGTAATCCGCGAAGAGCACCAGCGCCGCGAGACCCGCCGATCCGATCGCATAGCCCTTGGTGACCGCCTTGGTGGTGTTGCCGACCGCGTCGAGCGGGTCGGTGATGGCGCGCACCTCCTTGGGCATATCCGCCATCTCGGCAATGCCGCCGGCGTTGTCGGTGATCGGCCCGTAGGCGTCGAGCGCGACGATGATGCCCGTCATCGAGAGCATCGAGGTCGCGGCGATCGCGATGCCGTAGAGCCCGGCCATCGCGTAGGCCGCCCAGATGCTCGCGCACACGGCGATCACCGGCCAGGTCGTCGCTTTCATCGATACGCCGAGACCGGCGATGATGTTGGTCGCGTGTCCGGTCGTGGACGCCGCGGCGACATGGCGCACGGGTGAGAACTCCGTGGCCGTATAGTATTCGGTGATCACCACCATCAGGGCGGTCAGCACGAGTCCCACTACCGCGGCGCCGAAGAGCTTCATTACCGAGAGCTCCGGATATTGCGTGCCGATGTCGCCCATCAGCCAGACGGTGACGGGATAGAAAGCGACGGTGGCGAGCAGGCCCGAGACGACCACGCCTTTGTAAAGCGCGCTCATGATTTTCCTGCCGGGTTGCGCCTTTACGAAATAACACCCGATGATCGAGGCGATGATGGAAACCCCCCCCAGCACCAGCGGGTAGACGACCGCGAGCGGCGCGACCTCGGGTTTCGACAACAGCAGCGCGCCCAGCAGCATGGTGGCGATGATCGTGACGGCATAGGTTTCGAACAGGTCAGCCGCCATGCCCGCGCAATCCCCGACGTTGTCGCCCACGTTGTCGGCGATGACCGCCGGATTCCTCGGATCGTCCTCCGGAATGCCGGCTTCCACCTTGCCCACAAGGTCCGCGCCGACATCGGCTCCCTTGGTGAAAATGCCGCCGCCCAGACGGGCGAAAATGGAAATGAGCGACCCGCCGAAGGCGAGACCGACCAGCGGATGCAGGATCTCCTTCATCGAGGCGCCATGCATCGCGCTTCCGAGCAGCACCCAGAAAAACGCAGTGACCCCCAGGAGTCCCAGTCCCACCACCAGCATCCCGGTGATGGCGCCGCCGCGAAACGCAATGGCCAGCGCCTCGTTGAGTCCCTTGCGCGCGGCCTCCGCGGTGCGCACGTTCGACCGGACCGATACATTCATGCCGATCACGCCCGCCGCGGCCGAGAGCAGGGCGCCGATGACGAAACCGACCGCGGTCGGCCACGATTTCAGACCGAAACCGATCACCAGGAAAAGGACGACGCCGACCATGGCGATGGTCTTGTACTGGCGTCCCAGGTAGGCCGCGGCGCCCTGCTGGACCGCCGCGGCGATTTCGCGCATGCGATCGTTGCCGCTCGGCTGGGCCAGGATCCATTTGATCGAATAAAAGCCGTATCCAATGCCGGCGATGGCGCAGAGTAGCGCGAATGACAGACCATACGACATGATGACTCCCGTTAATTGCCGGCCATTCTTGACGACGGCTGGCCGTTTTGCCTTGTTGAAAGAACTCTAATTGCTGTCAGGGTCCAGCGCCAGGCCGCCTTCGAAGCGCGTGCCCCGTTTGAATCCGAAAACCTGATCCAGGCCGAGTTCCGCGATCAGTTGATCGACCGCCTGCTGTCCGTGCTCCTTCATGACCTCGGAGAGGATCAGCTTCGACGAGTTGGCATTATAAAATCCGCCGAAGTCCGCCTGCACCTTCAATAATTGTCTTGCCCGCTCCAGCGTCATAAGAAAGCGGATGGTTTCTAGATCTTGAACTCACCGGCCAGTTTCCTGGGCGCGGTGACGTTCCTGAGCTTCGCGTAAACGGGGAGCCCGTTCCGGAACGGCGGCGGATCCTCGCCCTGGATGAGCGGCGCCAGATATTCGCGGCATTTCGCGGTGATCCGGAAGCCGTCGCGCGTGATGAAATCGCGCGGTACCTTTTTTTCCCGGTTTGCGATGTCCTCGAGTTCGGCGACACCTATCGTCCAGCGGTAGGGACGATTTGACTTGCGCACGATGACGGGCATCACCGCGTTGCGGCCCGTGACGGCGAGTTCCACCGCCGCCTTGCCCACGGCATAGGCCTGCTCGACATCGACCCTGGAGGCGAGGTGGCGGGCCGCGCGCTGGAGATAGTCGGCCACGGCCCAATGGCAGCGGTAATCGAAACGGTTCCTGACCAGGCTTGCGATGCGTGGGGCGGCGCCGCCCAGCTGCGCGTGCCCGAAGGCATCGCGCACGCCGGACTCGGAAAGAAACTTGCCGTCCGGGTAGCGGAGTCCCTCCGAGACCGCGATGGCGCAGAAGCCGTGCTTCTTCACTGTCGCCTCGACGCGCGCGAGAAAAGGCTCCGGCTCGAATGCAACTTCCGGAAACAGCAGGATGTGCGGGGCGTCGCCCGCCTTCTCGGCAGCCAGGCCGCATGCCGCCGTGATCCACCCGGCATGCCGTCCCATGACTTCGAGCACGAAAACCTTGGTTGACGTGCGCGCCATCGAGGCGACGTCGTATCCCGCCTCGCGCATGCTGGTCGCGACGTACTTGGCGACCGATCCGAAACCCGGGCAATTGTCCGTGCCGACAAGGTCGTTATCGACCGTCTTGGGAATCCCGATGCAAACGAGCGGATAGCCGAGCCTGCCCGCCAGTTGCGAGACCTTCCATGCGGTGTCGGCGGAATCGTTGCCCCCGTTGTAGAAGAAGTAACCGATGTCATGGGCCCGGAACACGGCGATCAATCGTTCGTATTGCGCGCGACTTTCTTCCAGTCCCTTGAGCTTGTAGCGGCACGAGCCGAACGCGCCGGCGGGTGTGTAGCGCAGCGCCCGGATGGCAGCGGGTGTTTCCCTGGAGGTGTCGATCAGGTGTTCCGTAAGCACGCCGATGATGCCATCGCGCCCGGCGTAGACCTTGCGAATCCTTGCCCGGTGCCTGCGCGCGGTCTCGATAACGCCGCAAGCGGTGGCGTTGATCACCGCGGTGACACCGCCGGATTGTGCGTAAAGAGCATTGCGCTGGGCCACGGGAGCACGCAGGACAAAAACAGCATTTTACCCCACCTTCCGGGGCAAACCCAAGAAAATCAGCTTGTTAGTCGGAGCGCTCCGCAGGCCGCAGGGGCGCCGGCTTCAGCCCTGTGCAAGGTCCTTGCCGGTCTTGCCGGATGTGGCGCCGGCACGGTCCTTCTCATGATCGGCCTGGAGCCTGAGCGTGGTGACGACGCATTCCGCGAGATCGTCGTAGTCGCGGCCCGTTCCGTACTGTTCGGCGAGCGAATAATAAAACTGGCTGCGGTAGCGGCCCTCGGCCACCTTGAATACCACGAATTCGACGTCGCGCCGCTCCCAGTAAAACGTCGGGCAGACCGCGACTTCGCCGGACGCGGGGTCGAGCCTGATCTCGCTGTCCGCGAGTTCCACCTCCACGCGCTCCCCGTAGCGTTCCTTGAGCGCAGTTTCAACGACCCAGCGCTCGGCGTCGGTGAAATCGGAAAGCTTTTTCACGCGTGTTTCGCGGCCAGCGCGGCGAAGATCTTGTCCCGGATGTGCTCGACCGAGCCGCCGCCATAGATATTCACGTATTGCGGCGCGCGCGGATCGCCGCCAGCCGTCCAGTTGAGATAATAATTCACCAAAGGCTTGGTCTGGGCGTGATAGGTCTCGATGCGTTTCCTGACCGTCTCCTCGTTGTCATCGGCACGCTGCACCAGCGGCTCGCCGGTCACGTCGTCTTTTCCCGGCACTTCGGGCGGGTTGTACTCGACATGATAAGTGCGCCCCGAGCCGGGATGCACGCGCCGGCCGCTCATCCGGCGCAGGATTTCCTGGTCCCCGACCTCGATCTCGATCACGAAGTCGATATCGACGCCCGCCGCGCGCAGTGCCTCGGCCTGCGGGAGGGTGCGCGGGAAGCCGTCGAAGATGAAGCCCCTGGCGCAGTCGGATTCCTGGATGCGCTGCCTGACCAGCTCGATCACGATATGGTCGGGAACAAGCGCGCCGCGGTCCATGTATTCTTTCGCTTCGAGGCCGAGCGGCGAGCCGGATTTGATCGCGGCGCGCAGCATGTCGCCGGTCGAAACCTGGGGAATCCCGTATTTCTCGATCAGGAACTGGGCCTGGGTGCCTTTGCCGGAGCCCGGCAAGCCTAACAGTAGAATGCGCATGGATTGATGTCAGGCATTGTTGTTGGGGTTCCCATCCGCCGTGCGCTGCGACCGCCGCGGGAAGCGAACCTTCGGAACCGGTGTCCGGACGCGTGCACCGGGGCGCAAAGTATAGCCGTTTTCGCCGTGGCACGAAACGCCGGTGGACATCGGCTCATGGATCCGCTCGCCCGCCGCATTCGCCCTGCGGCGCGCGCGGGTCTACCGCTGGCGCAGCAGTCTGCGCACGCGCTGCAGATCGCGCGGCGTGTCGACTCCGGGATGCGGCGCCGCGCGCGTCACGGCGACACTGATGCGGAACCCGTGAGCGAGCGCGCGCAGCTGCTCCAGCGCTTCAAAGCGTTCGATGGGCACGGGCGCAAGGCGGGTGAAGCGGCGCAGAAATGCGCAGCGGTAGGCGTAGATGCCGAGATGCCGGTACACGGGCAACCCGCGGGGAACGGTGCGGATGCCGCGCGCGTATGCATCGCGCGCGAACGGTATCGGCGCACGGCTGAAATAGAGCGCGTGGCCGAGGTTGTCGAGCACGACCTTGACGACGTTGGGATTGCCGAGATCGCGCGCGCTGCGGATCGGCGTGCACGCGGTCGCGATCTGCGCCTCGGGATGCCGCGCGAGATTCATGGCGACCGCCCGGATGAGCGCCGGCTCGATCAGCGGTTCGTCGCCCTGGACATTGACCACGATGTGTCCCGCGGGGTAGCGGCGCCGGGTGACGACTTCGGCGAGGCGGTCGGTGCCGGAAGCGTGGGCGCGCCGCGTCATGGCGACGGCGCAGCCGAAGCGCCCGGCTGCCGCGGCGATTTCCGCATGATCCGTGGCCACGATCACCTCGCGCGCACCGCTTTTCCTCGCGCGTTCCGCGACGTGCACCACCATCGGCTTGCCTCCGATGTCGACGAGCGGCTTGCCGGGAAAGCGCGCCGACGCGAAGCGGGCGGGGATGATGACGGTGAAGTTCACGGGAGGGCGGGAGATCGGCAGATCGGGAGGGCGGGAGATTAAAAGATCGCGAGGCTGTGCCGTCCATCTCACGCTCTTACGACCGCCGACTCACGAAACTTCCTCCTCCGGGGGCAGTTTGCGCGCCTCATCCTCGAGCATGATCGGGATGTCGTCCCTGACGGGATAGGCCAGGCGGCAGGGTTTGCAGATCAACTCCCGTTCCGCTTTCCTGTAAACCAGCGGACCCTTGCACAGCGGGCATGCCAATATGTCGAGCAGTTTAGGATCCATGCGTGCATTTCCTCAGTCTGCGCAATATCAATTCCGCCAGGGCGCGATCGACGTCGACCGTCACCGGCAGCACCCAGTGATTCTCGCCGGCGAAGATGCTGCATTTTACCGCATCCTTTTCGGTCATCACGACGCAGTGGGCTCCCGGAAAAGCGAGGTCGGCCGGAGAGAATGCGTGGTGGTCGGGGAATGGATGCGCGGTGAAACTGACACCGAGGCGCCGCAGTTGGTCGAAAAACCGCTGTGGGTGGCCGATGCCCGCGACGGCATGCACCTCGAGACCCGCGAAATGCTCGGGCCCGACCTTGTGTCGCGGATTGAGCAGGTTGTGGAATTCCCGCCCCGCGAACGACATCGCAAACGCGGCCGGAGCGCCGGTCTTGAAACCGACAGCGGCCGATCCGCTGACGTTGACGACGATCGCATCGACCGTGGCCAGGCGGTCCGCCGGTTCGCGCAAGGGGCCCGCCGGCAGCATGAAATTGTTGCCCAGGCTCCGCGCGCCATCGACGACGGCGATCTCGATGTCCCGCCCGAGCCGGTAATGCTGAAGGCCGTCATCGCTCACGATGACATTGCAGTCGGGGTGGGCCGCCAGCAGCGCTTGCGCGGCCGCGGCACGCCGTGCGCCGACCCAGACCGGCGCGTGGCACCGCTGCGCAAGGAGCACCGCTTCATCACCGAAGATCGTGGGGGCATCCGCCGCGGTTACAGGCCGTGGCGCACCGGATTTTCCGCGGTAACCGCGGCTGACGATACCCGGCCTCATGCCGTGGTCGCGCAACAACGAAACCAGCCACAGCACGAGCGGCGTCTTGCCGGTGCCGCCGACGGTGATGTTTCCCACCACGATCACCGGAACGGGCAGCTGTGTTACCGGCAGGACGTTGGCACGGTAGAGCAGCCGCCGCAA
Organism: Betaproteobacteria bacterium; assembly: GCA_016202605.1. Taxonomy (GTDB): domain Bacteria; phylum Pseudomonadota; class Gammaproteobacteria; order Burkholderiales; family SG8-41; genus DSOT01. The sequence goes on along the minus strand of JACQOJ010000076.1, from coordinate 27,916 downwards.
AGCCACGATTGCGCGGAAAACGAGACTGAAGGGGTAGAGCAAGGCGGTGAGCGGCGTCCGGGCCTGCCAATGTCGCTCGATCCATGCCATGCCGGTGAGGTCGATGCGGCTTCTCGCTGATTATGGCTTCGCCTGGGTCGTGAACGTGATCTTCCCGTAGCCCGCGATGCGCGCCGCCTCCATGATGTTGATCACGGACTGATGCGGCGCGATGGCGTCGGCGCTGATGATGATAACCGGTTCCTTCATGGCGCCGGCGGCGCGTTTGAGTTCCTGGCTGAATGCTTCCGGGCCGTGGAAGGCGACCGGCAGCCTGTTGATCAGGTACTTGCCCTGGGCATCGACGGCGACGTCGATCTGTTCCGGGCGTTCCGGGGCCTTGGCGGCATCGGCCGTCGGCAGGTTGATCTGCAGTTCGGCGTAGCGCGAATAGGTCGTCGTGACCATCAGGAAAATCAGGATCACCAGCAGCACGTCGATCAACGGAATGAAGTTGATCTCCGGCTCTTCCCTGAATGCTCGCGGTCGAAAACGCATTGCGCGGGTACGGTGAATCCCGGAGGCCGTCCTGATTCTCAGCCCCGGCGTTCGCCGTGGAGAATTTCCACCAGCTTGATGGCCTGGAGTTCCATGTCCACCAGCATGGCATCGACCTTGGCGCGGTAGTATCGGTAGAAGATCATGCTGGGCACGGCGACAACCAGCCCGAAGGCGGTGTTGTAGAGCGCGATCGAAATGCCGTGAGCGAGCAGCAGGGGATTGCTGCCCTGCGGCGATTGCGATCCGAAAATCTCGATCATGCCGATCACCGTGCCGAACAGACCCAGGAGCGGCGCGATCGCCGCGATGGTGCCGAGACTGGTCAGAAAGCGCTCCAGCTCGATCGCGACGGAGCGTCCGGCTTCTTCGATCGCTTCCTTCATGATGGCGGGCGTGCTCTGTACGTTGCGCATCCCGGCGGCAAAAATCTGTCCCAGCGGCGAACCCTCCGCGAGCCGCAACAGCATCTGCGCCGTGATGCCGTTCTGGTGATATTCCTGCACGACCTGCGACAGCAGGTTCTTCGGCATGACGATTTTCTGCCGCAGCGACCACCAGCGTTCGCCGATGATGGCGAGCGCGATGACGGAAGAAAGCAGCAGCGGCCAGATCGGCCATCCCGCCGCTTCGATGATTGCGAACACTGTCCGGCTCCGTGAAAAGTGGCCGTAACTTTATCCGCCCGATACGTTTTCAGCAAGCGCGAATTCACAAGTTGCTTTACGAGATATTGCTAACCTGGTTATCAAGAAACGACTTTTCAATTTTTCCACATTGTTTGTGGATAACCGTGTGCATAGTCTGTCGATAGTAACGGTAAGTGAATTTTTCTTATAGGATTTTATTAGCACGAGTAAAATTTATGCTGATCAACTAGTCTCCAAAAAACATCGTGTTAGAGCGTTTTCCCGAGGGGAGTCCGAGGGGGAATCACGTATTTGTGGCGCGTGGCATCCCGTTGTGGATGATGCGGCGCCGTGAAAACCCGCGGCGCGATCATCCCGGGTGCTTGAATCGCATGGAAATTCCGGCATTCCGGAACCGATCGCGTGCAAACCCGAACCGGGCCTGGGATAGAATCATGCGATGCCTGAACTCCCGACGCCGGCCGCATCGCGGGTCATCTCGGTCACCGAACTCAACCGCCTCGCACGGAACCTGCTGGAGGATAATCTTCCGCTAATGTGGGTCGGGGGCGAAATTTCCAATCTGAAACGCTACGATTCGGGCCACTGTTACTTCACGCTCAAGGATGCGCAGGCCCAGGTCGAGTGCGTGATGTTCCGCCATAAGTTTCAGTATCTTGACTGGCTTCCGGACAACGGGATGCAGGTCGAGGTGCGCGCGCATCCCACGGTCTACGAGGCGCGCGGCAAGTTTCAGCTCAACATCGAAAACATGCGGCGCGCGGGCCTGGGCGCCCTTTACGAGGCTTTCGAGAGACTGAAAGCGAAGCTCGAAAAAGAAGGTCTGTTCGATGCCGCGCGCAAGAAGCCGCTGCCGGGATTTCCCCGGAGGGTCGGCGTGATTACGTCCCTGCAGGCCGCGGCGCTGCGTGACGTGTTGACGACGTTGAAGCGCCGCATGCCGTCGCTTCCGGTCGTCGTTTACCCGGCACCGGTGCAGGGTGAAGGCGCCGGGCAAAAAATTGCGCAGGCGGTGGGGGTGGCGGGCGACCGGGGTGAGTGCGACGTCCTGATCGTGTGCCGGGGTGGGGGCAGCATCGAGGACCTGTGGGCATACAACGAGGAAATCGTGGCGCGCGCGATCCACGCCTGTCCGATTCCAGTCGTCACCGGCATCGGCCACGAAACCGACTTCACCATTGCCGACTTCGTGGCGGATGCGCGGGCGGCGACGCCCACCGCGGCGGCGCAGCTCGCAGCACCCGACCGCAGCGAGTTGTGTGGCGCACTGTTACAGTGGCGCCAGCGCCTCAACCGGATCGCCGGGCGCGCGCTGGAGGACCGGATGCAGCGGCTCGACTACCTGTCGCGGCGGCTGGTCCATCCGGGCGAGCGCATAAGCAACCGGCTGGAAGCGCTGCGGCATCTGGCGTCGCGGCTGGTCGGGGCCTGGCGGCGCTCGTCGCCGGAGCAGGCCTGGGCCGCGCGGGAGCTCGCCGGGCGCCTTATCTTGTCGCGTCCCGATCTTGAGGCCCGCGAACGGGAGAAAAACGAGTGGGCGCGGCGCCTGCGCGAGGCGACGCACCAGCGGCTCGCCGGAGCCGCGACGTTATTGGAGCGTATCGAGGCCCACCTGAAGCACCTCAACCCACGGCTCGTCCTGGAGCGCGGCTACAGCATTGCGGAGACCGGAGACGGCAGGATCGTGCGGGACAGCACGCAGGTCGCGCTCGACGACGAGCTCACAATCATCTTTGCCAGGGGCTGGGCGGGCGCGCAGGTGAAGCGCAAAGGATGACGCACGGCACAAGGAGTCGGAGGCGCGTTCGGCCGCCGCCTCAAGCCACCATGGAAAAGCCGGTCAGCCAGTGTTCCACGTAGGCGAGCACCTGCTCCGCCACGTCCTCATCCAGGCAGTCGAATTCGGTCACCTCCGCCATCGATCTGAGCCACGTGAGCTGGCGTTTGGCGAGCTGCCGGGTGGCGGCGACGCCCTTTTCGCGCAATGCGGCGAGCCCGGTTTCCCCGTCGAGATACTGCCACACCTGACGGTATCCGACGCAACGCATCGAAGGCATTGCGGCGTCCAGGCCGTAATCGTCGCGCAGGTGTCTCACTTCCCCGATCAACCCCAGTTCCAGCATGTCCTCGAAGCGCCGCGCGATGCGGTCGTGCAGGCGCTCGCGATTTCCCGGAACGAGCGCGATTTTAAGCGCGGAGTAGGGAAAATAGACGTACTTCGGTTTTCGCAGCAGCTCCGACATCGGCTTTTCGGTGATGTAATAGATTTCGAGCGCCCGCTGGATGCGCTGCGCGTCGTTGGGTTCGAGCCGTTCCGCGGTCTCGGGATCGACGCGGGCGAGTTCCCTGTGCACCGACGGCCAGCCGGATTGTTCGGCCATGCTGTCGATCACCAGCCGTATCGTCGGATCGGCTTCGGGAAGTTCGTTGAGTCCCTCGAGCAGCGCCTGGAAATAAAGCATCGTGCCGCCGACCAGCAGCGGAATGTTTCCGCGCTCGCTGATCTCGCGCATCACGGTGAGGGCGTCATCGCGGAAGCGCGCCGCGGAATAGCTCTCGTGCGGCTCGATGATGTCGATCAGATGATGCGGCACGCGTGCCAGCAGTTCCGGTTGGGGCTTGGCGGTGCCGATGTTCATCTGGCGGTAGATCTGGGCCGAGTCGACGCTCACGATCTCGCAGGGCAGTTTCCCGGCGATGGCTGTTGAAACCGCGGTCTTGCCGCTGGCGGTCGGGCCCATCAGCAGGATGGCGGGGGGCCATTTGGGGTGAAGGGCGGGGCGTGAGGCGCGAACCCGCCGTTCCGCGCCTGGCGCCGTCGTTTTTTTCCCGTCGCTCACGGTCCGTCGCCCCGCCTCATTGTCCGCGCATGAACAGCCTGTCGAGCTCGGCGACCGAGATCTGGTGCCAGGTCGGCCGCCCGTGATTGCACTGCCCGGAACGCTCCGTTTCCTCCATTTCACGCAGCAGCGCGTTCATTTCCGGGATCGTAAGCCTGCGGTTGGCGCGCACGGCGGAATGGCAGGCCATGGTCGCGAGCAGCTCGTTCCTGCGCTCGGTAAGGATGCGGCTTGCCCCGAACTCGCGTGCTTCCCTCAACACGTCCTGCGCCAGCGTCTGCGCGTCGGCGTCGCCCAGCATGGCGGGAACACCGCGGGTGACCAGGGTGCCGGGAGATATGACCGCAAGATCGAAGCCGATTTTCTGCAGGATGTCCTGGTGCTCCTCCACCGTGGCAACGTCGAGCGCGTCGGCATTGAACGTGACGGGCACCAGCAGCGGTTGCATGGGAATGTTCCGGTCATCGAGCGCGGCCTTGAGCTTCTCGTACACGATCCGTTCGTGGGCCGCGTGCATGTCGACGATGACCAGCCCCTGCCGGTTCTGCGCCAGGATGTAGATGCCCGCGAGCTGCGCGAGCGCAAAGCCCAGGGGCGGCGGCGCGGCTTCCTGCGGCTCCGGGTGCTCGTGAAGCAGCGGGGCGCCGTGCCGGCCGAACAGGGTGTCATAGAATCCGGCCGTCTGCGCGATCCCGAGCGCCATTGCGTCCTGCCTCGCGTATGACGGTAATGGCGCGTTCACACCGCCCGACGCGGCCTCGACAGTCCCTTCCCTGGTGGTGGCGACTCCGGCACCGGGGCGGGCGAGAGCCTTGTTGAGCGCGTGAAAGACAAACTGGTGCACGCTCCGCGCGTCGCGGAACCGGACTTCGATCTTCGTCGGATGCACGTTGACATCGACCTGGGCGGGATCGATTTCCAGGAACAGCGCGAACGCAGGATGGCGCTCGTGATGCAGCACGTCCTGATACGCCTGGCGCACGGCATGGGCGAGCAGCTTGTCGCGCACGAAACGGCCGTTGACGAAAAAATACTGCGCATCGCGCGCGGCGCGCGAGTGTGCGGGCAGGCCGATCAGGCCGTAAAGCCTGGGGCCCGCGCTCGTCTCATCGAGCGCGAGCGACGCGGCGCCGAAATCCTCGCCGAGAAGGGCGCAGGCGCGGTCGGCGGCGGCCTGCGGCCTGAGGCGCCACCGCGCCCGACCGTTGTGCTGCAGGGTGAATCCGACCCGGTTGCGCGAGAGCGCGACGCGCTTGAACGCTTCCTCGCAATGCGCGTACTCCGTCGCCTCGGATTTCAGGAATTTGCGGCGCGCCGGCGTGTTGAAATGGAGATCGCGCACCTCCACGCTGGTGCCCGCCTCGAGCGAGGCAGGCGCGATCGCGGAGAGCTCCGGGCCGGTGGCGGCGAGCGTCCATGCGTGCTTCTCACCCGCGCGCCGGCTGGTCAGCGTGAGGCGCGAGACGGATGCGATGCTCGCCAGCGCTTCGCCCCGGAAGCCGAGACTCGCCACGCGCTCGAGGTCGGCGCCCGATGCGATCTTGCTGGTTGCGTGGCGCGCCAGGGCGAGGGGAAGTTCGTCGCGCGGGATGCCGCAGCCATCGTCGGCGATCTTGATGAGCAGGGTCCCGCCGCCGGCAAGCTGAGCCGAAATTTCGCCGGCACCGGCATCCACGCTGTTCTCGAGCAATTCCTTGAGGGCGGCGGCCGGACGGTCGACGACCTCGCCGGCGGCGATCTGGTTGATGAGCAGCTCCGGCAGAATCCGGATTTCAGGCATGCCCAATTATAAGCGCCTTTCGCCGGCTGCCTGGAATTGTGAATCACATGGTAAGGACGGCGTCGGACGGCGCCCGCCTGGTTGCTGGCCGATTTCGTTTGCCGGTGCGCGGCGATGTCCAGGATGCATGCGAGGTGTCAGAGTTGCGTATACTATCCGGCAAACAGCGTGTGCCCGACAGTCCAAATCCCTCCGATCAGAATCGGATGTGCGGTCATCTGCTCGGCTGACGTGATTCCCCGATCAACACGACAACTCGAAAGGAAAATTCATGAGCGTGATTCAGAACGCGGCGAAGCACCGCCTTGCGACCGGCGGGCTTGCCCTTGGCATGGGCGTGCGACAGGGGCGCACCGTAGATACCGCCACGATCGCAAAAACCTGCGGCTACGACTGGCTGTTCATCGATATGGAACACAGCTCCATGGATGTGGACACCGCGGCGCAACTTTCGATGGCTTCGCTGGCGGTGGGCATCACCCCCATTGTGCGGGTGCCCGGCAAGGAGCATTACCACGCGACGCGCCTCCTCGACTGCGGCACGCAGGGCATAGTCGTGCCACACGTGGACAGTATTGAGGAGGCGAAGCGGGCGGTCCGGTTCTGCCGCTATCCGCCGGTAGGCCACCGCTCGATCGGCGGCGGGCAGCCGCAGCTCAGCTTTGCGGTGATGCCGGTGGGCGAAGCGATGCGCGCGGTAAACGAGCAGGTCCTGCTCGTGCTGATGCTCGAAACACCCGGGGCAATTGCGCTTGCCGACGAGATCGCGGCACTGGAAGGCGTGGACGTACTGCTTATCGGCACCAACGATCTCTGCGCCGAAATGGGCATTCCCGCGCAGTTCACCGATCCTCGGGTGGAGGCGGCGTACAAGGCCGTCATCGAAGCCTGTCGCAAGCACGGCAAATTTCCCGGCATGGGCGGCGTCTACGAACCCGGGATCATGGAGAAGTACATTCAGATGGGCATGCGTTTTATCCTGAGCGGCTCCGATCTGTCGTTCCTCATGGCGGGGGCGAAGGAGCGCTCGGCTTTTCTGCGCGGCATACAGCGCTGAGACCGCAATGCCAGCCGCTACCCGGTCGCGCGCCGCGCCGGAACGCAAGCTGTGGGCCTCGAACTGGCCGCACCCGTCGCTCAAGCGCGATCTCCCTGACGCCGCCGATCTGATCGGCGTGATTGCGGACTGGCGGGCAGCGACGCGCTACGCCGCAAGATACTGGTAGAGAATCCGGCGAAGCTCTGCGGCTTCCAGTCGCCAATCATTGGATCACGCATTCGGACGGAGGGCATGTGGCAACGATAACGAAAGGCGCGCCGGTCGGGTTCATCGGTCTCGGCGTGATGGGCGCGGCAATGGCGCACAACCTCATCAAGGCGGGCTTCAAGGTGACGGTGCATAACCGCAGCCGCGGCAAGGTGGAGGATCTCGTGCGCAAAGGCGCAGCCGACGGCGGCTCGCCGGCCGGCGTCGCCACGGCATCCGAGGTCGTGCTGCTGTGCGTGCCGGATACACCGGACGTCGAGCGCGTGCTGTTCGGTGACGACGGCGTTGTCCACGGGCTCAAACCCGACACGGTGGTGATCGACTGCAGCACGATCTCGGCCACGGCGACCGTCGAGTTCGCAAAAAGGATTCGGGAGAGACGCGCGCATATGCTCGATTCGCCGGTGAGCGGCGGACCGAAGGGCGCGCAGGACGGCACGCTCTCCTGCATGGTCGGCGGCGACGCCGCGATCGTCGAACGCTGCATGCCATTATTCGAGGCGATAGGCAGGACATTCACCCACGTCGGTCCCAGCGGGGCAGGACAGGCGTGCAAATCGTGCAACCAGCTCGTGATCGTCGGCACCCTGATGGCGGTGTCGGAAGCGTTCGCCCTTGCCAGGAAGATGAACATCGATCCCGGCCGGGTGCGCGACGCGTTGCTCGGCGGTTCGGCGCAGAGCTTTGTCTTGCAAAACCACGGCAAGCGGCTGCTCGATGGCACGTTGCAGCCGGGTTTTCGCGCCAGCCTGATGCTGAAGGACATCAAGCTCGCGCAAGGTGCGGGGCGCGACGTCGGTGCGTTCATGCCGGTGACCGCGCTGGGCCTGCAGATGTTCAACGCGCTCTGTGCGACCGGACGCGACGGGCTTGACAACGCCGCGCTGGGATTGCTGTTCGAGGAGCTTTCCGGCCTCACCAGGAAATAATCCGGCAGAATCGCCGGCTCGAACGGTGCAGCGAGGCTGCCCTGTGGCAGCTTTGCTTGCGCCGGGACGCTCCGTCCCGGGCGGATTCCCATGTCTTCCGCAGCCTGTAACGCGAGGGGGCCATCGTCGAAGCGCGCGTCTCGCGCATGCAATCGAGTTTTGATGTAGATCAAATTTGAGCCTGCGCGTTTTCCTTTATACTTACGCGCAATCACGTTGCGGCGCGCTTGAAGTGCCGCGGCAGCAGGCAGGGAGAATCAGGCAATGAAACTCGGAATCCCGGCTGAGACGCGTCCCAATGAAATGCGTATCTCGGCAACGCCCGAGACCGTCAAGAAACTCGTCGCCGCCGGAAAAAACGCCGTTATCGTTCAGGCCGGCGCCGGCATGAGCGCCAACGTACCCGACGAGCAGTTCGCCGCGGCGGGTGCCACGATCGTCTCTTCCGCGGCGGAGGTCTACCAGCAGGCCGATCTCGTGCTCAAGGTTCGCGGCCCCGACGCCGATGAACTCGCGCAGATGCGACCGGGGCAGGTCCTGATCGGCATGCTCGGCCCGCACAACCGGGAAGGGATCGAAGCGCTGGCGAAACGCGGGTTGACGGCTTTCGCAATGGAGGCCCTGCCCCGGATTTCGCGCGCCCAGAACATGGACGTGCTTTCCTCGCAGGCCAATCTTGGCGGCTACAAGGCCGTGATGATCGCCGCCAACACCTACGGGCGGTTGATGCCGATGCTCATGACCGCCGCGGGCACCGTGAAAGCCGCGCGTGTCGTGGTGATGGGCGTGGGGGTGGCCGGGCTGCAGGCAATCGCGACCGCAAAGCGCCTGGGTGCCGTGGTGGAGGCCACCGACGTGCGGCCGGAAACCAAGGAGCAGGTCGAGTCGCTGGGCGCGAAATTCATCGAAGTGCCGCTTACCGGGGAAGAAAAGGAGCTTGCCAAAGGGCAGGGCGGCTACGCGCGCGAAATGGGCGAGGACTACCGGAAACGCCAGGCGGCGCTGGTGGCGGAGCGCATCAAGCAGGCCGACATCGTCGTCACGACCGCGCTCATTCCGGGACGTCCGGCGCCGGTGCTGGTGACCGAGGACATGGTCAGGACCATGCGGCCCGGTTCGGTGATCGTCGACATGGCGGTCGAACAGGGCGGGAATTGTCCGCTGTCCGAACTGGACAAGATCGTCGTCAAGCACGGCGTGCACATCGTCGGGATCGCCAACCTGCCGGCGCTGGTGGCAGCCGACGCGAGCGCGCTTTTCGCGCGGAACCTGTTGAATTTCCTCGCGCTGATGCTGGATGCCAAGACCGGCGAGTTCAAGATCGACCGCAGCGACGAGATCATTGCGGGCACGCTGATGTGCATGGACGGCGAAGCGCTGCCCAAATGAACGGGAGAGCGTCAGGGCGGGAGAGCGGGAGAGCGGCGCCGTCGCGGTCCACCTTCCGACTCATGATTTCACGCGCTTACGCTTCGAAGGAGAGGCAATGACCGGAACCGTAGATCCAACCGTCTTCAATCTGATCGTATTCGTGCTGGCGATTTTCGTGGGCTACCACGTCATCTGGAACGTGACGCCGGCGCTGCACACGCCGCTCATGAGCGTGACCAACGCGATTTCCAGCGTGATCATCGTCGGGGCCGTTCTGGCGGCGGGACCCGCCGAAACCGACTTCGGGTCCGCGCTCGGCGCGGTGGCGGTCGGACTGGCCGCGATCAACGTCGCCGGCGGCTTTCTCGTCACGCAGCGCATGCTCGAGATGTTCAAGAGAAAACAGCCGAAGGCAGGCAAGGAATGACCAGGCGGATGCGACCATGATTTCACCGTTCACTGTTTACCGTTCACCGTTCACCGCTCCGGAGAATCAAAGATGAGTGCCAATCTCGTGGTGCTCTGGTATCTCGTCGCGTCGGTATGCTTCATCCTGGCGCTCAAGGGATTGTCCCATCCCGAGAGCGCGCGGCGGGGCAACTATTTCGGCATGGCGGGGATGGCGATCGCCATCGTCACCACGCTTGCGATCGTCGCCAAGGGGCGGGTCGATATCATACTCATGGCGATGGCGATCGGCGGCACGATCGGAGCGTTCGTCGCCCGGCGCGTGCAGATGACGCAGATGCCGGAACTGGTCGCGGCGATGCACTCGCTCGTCGGCATGGCCGCGGTGCTCATCGCGATCGCCGTCGTCAACAACCCGGCTTCCTTCGGCATCCCGGACCCGCTGCCGACGGGCAACAAGCTCGAGCTGTTCATCGGAACATTCGTCGGCGCGATCACCTTCTCGGGCTCGGTGATCGCGTTCGGCAAGCTTGCCGGACTCGGCAAGCACTTCCGCCCGTTCTCCTCGGCGCCCGTCGTGTTCAAGGGCCAGCATATCCTGAACCTTCTGCTCGCGCTGGTGATGATCGGCTTCGGCGTCGCGTTCTTCATGGCCGACGGCAAGGCGTGGACGGCATTCGCCGTAATGACGGCGATCGCCTTCGTGCTCGGGGTGCTCATCATCATTCCCATCGGCGGCGCCGACATGCCGGTGGTGATCTCGATGCTGAACAGCTACTCGGGCTGGGCGGCGGCCGGCATCGGTTTCTCGCTCAACAACCCGATGCTGATCATCGCCGGGTCGCTGGTCGGCTCCTCGGGCGCGATTCTCTCCTACATCATGTGCCGCGCGATGAACCGCGCGTTCATTTCGGTGATACTGGGCGGATTCGGCGCGGCCGAAGGCTCGGCCGCGGCGGGCGCGGAGCAGAAGACGGTGAGGTCCGGCTCGGCCGACGACGCGGCTTTCCTCATGTCCAACGCGGAATCGGTCATCATCGTTCCCGGCTACGGGCTGGCGGTGGCGCGCGCGCAGCACGCCGTGAAGGAAATGGCGGAGAAGTTGATCCACAAGGGCGTGAACGTGCGCTACGCCATCCACCCGGTCGCGGGGCGCATGCCCGGCCACATGAACGTGCTGCTGGCGGAGGCCGAGGTGCCGTATGACCAGGTGTTCGAGATGGAGGACATCAACAGCGAATTCGGCACCACCGACGTGGTGCTGGTGCTGGGCGCCAACGACGTGGTGAACCCGCTCGCGCACGAAAAGGGCAGCCCCATTTACGGCATGCCCATCCTCGAGGTCGCGAAATCCCGCACCGTGCTGGTCAACAAGCGTTCGATGGCGGTGGGCTATGCCGGGCTGGACAACCCGCTGTTCTACATGGACAAGACGATGATGGTGTTCGGCGACGCCAAGAAGGTGGTGGAGAACATCGTCAAGGGACTGGAATAGGTGCGGAACTCCCGGGCCGCGCGGGACCGCAGTTAGTCCGAGACGTAAATGAAACTCCGCGGCGCGGCGCGCCGAAACTGCATGTCGCCGTAATAGGCGTCAACGTTCCCGCCGGTGTTGTCGGTGTCGGTCATGATGCCGACCGCGATGATGGTTCCCGGCTCTTCTCCGAACGCGCGCCTGAAATCATCGTGGACGTTGCGGGTCACTTCATGCCACGCGCCCACCTTGTCGCGTCCGCTTTCGGCGACGATCATCCTGATGCGCGAAGTGTGGGCGTTGGGGATCACGGTCTCCCGCGGCGCGCGGTTCTCCCAGATGTACACCAGCGTCGCGTACGGCATCCGCTGGCCTGTCAGCAGTCGGACGTTGTCGAAAAACATGCGCTCCCCGAGCGGCAGCTTATCGGTATCGCCGTCGAAGCTCACCAGGACGCGAACCGGCGAATCCTCGCGCTCCCTGCGCGTGTTGTCGGCCGTTGCGATCAACGCGGTGACTTTCCAGCGCCAGGAAAGCAGCGGAAACTCGCGCGGGTCGAGGTTGAGCGGATGCAGCAGTCCCGATGCTGAAGCCCGCGCGCTCGCCTTGACCACGGTTCTGCCCTCGTGGCTGACCAGTTGATACTGCGTCGGCGTCTTGAACTTTGACAGCGTCCATGGCTGCCATCCCGCCGGCAGGCCGACACCGGGGGGACTCGCGGAAAAGCTCGTGATGTGCGGCAACGCAACGGTCCCGGAAGACGGGGGCAGGGACGCGCACCCGGCGAGCAACGTCAGGGCGACTCCGGCGGAAATCTTCCGTGCTTCCAGCATGTCATCTTGGCGAATGTGAGACGTCCCCTGATGTTAAACGAAAAGCCGGATCCGGCCCGGAATCCGCGGGCGCCGCGGGACGCGTTGCCCGGTGGGGCCGGCTCTTGCGCCGCCAATCCCATGGGGGCTGGGGCGACGGATCCCCCCACAGGCCGCGGCGGGCCGCCCGCGCTTCGGCTTGGATGGCGTGCAGCGGCGATTCGGTTCCGGCGTAACGCGTGAACGTCCACGCGTAGCCGCGGCGCACCTGTTCGGCATTCGCGTCGGTTCCCGAGCACGTGACCCGGGCGATGGCCCGGCGATACCGGTCAGTTCCGCGGACGTCGAGTTCCACCGGCTTGCCGGAGCACAACTCGGAAAGCGATTGCCTGGAGCGCCTGCCGAAAGGCTGGCTGAGTTCCGGGGCGTCGATGTCCTTGAGACGGATGCGCAGCGATCCGCGCTGCTCCGTAAGCACGGTCAGGGTGTCGCCGTCATGAACGGAAACCACCCGGCCGGGAACTTCGGCGGACGATATGGAGGATAGCGATAGAAAGAGTAGAAGCGCGGGGGCGAGCAGTCGCGGATTAAAGGATCGCGGCGTCAAGATAATCGGTCTGGTGTCGCACGGCAAACCCCGCCGCGGGGGCTGATGCAGGGGCGAAGATCATGCTAGGGGTTTTGCGCCATCCGCTCGCGCGCGAGCGGCGGGTTCTTGGCGAAGTAGCGCTTGATGCCCGCAAAAATCGCCTCCGCCATCCTCGTCTGGTAGGCATCGTCCCTGAGTTTCCGTTCTTCAAGCGGGTTGCTGATGAAAGCGGTCTCGACCAGGATCGACGGGATATCGGGCGCCTTGAGCACGGCGAAGCTCGCCTGCTCGACGTGCGGTTTGTGCAGGGTGTTGATTTCGCCGAGCTCGGACAACACGGCTTTGGCCACCTTCAGGCTGTCGTTGATGGTCGCCGTCTGCGAGAGATCGAGCAGCGTCTTCTTGAGATAGGGGTCCTGAATATCGAGGTTGACGCCGCCGATCAGGTCCGCTTCGTTTTCGCGTTTTGCGAGCCAGCCCGCCGCAGCGGAGGTGGCGCCGCGCTCCGACAGCGCGAATACCGACGACCCGCGCGCATGCGGCTTGATGAATGCGTCCGCGTGGACCGACACGAAGAGGTCGGCGTTGACGCGGCGCGCTTTTTCCACGCGCCTGTGCAGCGGAATGAAGTAGTCGCCGTCGCGGACCAGCACGGCGCGCATGTCGGGTTCCCGGTCTATTCTCGCCTTGAGCTTGCGCGCGATGGCAAGGGTGATGGTTTTCTCGTAGGTGCCCCCGCGTCCCCGCGCCCCCGGATCCTCGCCGCCGTGCCCGGCATCGACCGCCACGATGATGAAGCGCTTTGCGGCCGGCGCTCCTTTCGGCGATCCGGCGCGCGCCGGCTGCGGGTCGCCGTCCGCGACCGGCTGCTCCGCGCGGGGCGTCGCGGGCGCGGCCGGCCCGGCGGGCGGGCGCGCCGCTCCGGATGACCGTTCCGATTCCACTTTTTCGAGGAAGGCAAGCAGCGGGTCGAGCGGCACCAGCGGATAAATATCCAGCACCAGGCGGTGACCGTAGTCGCTGATGGGCGCAAGCGTGAACGCCTGCGGATTCACTTCCGCCTTGAGGTCGAGCACGAGGCGCACGGTCCCCGGCCTGAAGCGCCCGATGCGGACCGCCTTCACGTACGGGTCGTCAGGGCCGATTTTGTCCACAAGACCGGCAAGGGAAGCAGTGATCTCGACCCCTTCAAGGTCGAGCACGAGGCGGTCGGGATCCTTGAGGCTGAAAAGCCTGTGCTGAAGCGCGGTCCTGGATTCGAGCGTTATGCGGGTGTATTCGCGTGCCGGCCACACCCGGGCCGAGTCGATCTGAACCGCAGTCTGCGCGCGGGCGACCTCGGTCGGGCCAATGCAGAAGATTGTCAGCACCGCTGATAGCGATGCGAGGAGGGCAGGGAGGCGGCTTGAATGAAATCCAGGGCGTGACGATGCGGCCGCGGCGCGCGGATGGCGTGGCGCTACAACTCGATCCGGTCCAGACACCTCCTGCCAACCTCCGTCTCGGCGAAAATCTCGACGTCCCTCCCGCTTCCGGCCACGCGCATCACGATTCTTACGTCGGCCGGGGGCAAGCCCGCCGCAGCCCGCTCCGGCCACTCCACGAGACACACCGAGTCCCGATTGAAATACTCGCGAAACCCGGCTTCGCCTAACTCTCGCGGATCCTTGAAACGATAAAAATCAAAGTGATACAAGTATAACCTAGAAAGTTTGTAAAGTTCAACCAGGGTAAACGTCGGACTCTTGACCCGTCCGGTGTATCCGAGCCCCCTCAACAAGCCGCGCGCGAGCGTCGTCTTGCCCGCGCCGAGGTCGCCTGACACGTAGATCACCATCCCCGGGCCGATGCCCCGGGCAAGCGCGCTGCCGAGCGCCAGCGTTTCAGCCTCGCTTGCAAGATAGCGGCTGCAAGCGGCTGGTTTATGATGGGGCTTATGCAAGAAAACCTGGAGCGGCGTTCAACGGTGATCGAGTACCCCGCGCTTGCGCGCGACATCAAGCGTTGGGGCGCGGAACTCGGCTTTCAGGAAGTGGGAATTGCCGACTGCGACCTGTCTGCGGCCGAAACGCGTCTGATCGACTGGCTCGGCAAGGGATTTCATGGCGACATGGATTATATGGCAAGACATGGCGTCAAACGCACCCATCCCGCCGAACTGGTGCCGGGTACCCTGCGTGTCATCGCCGCGCGCATGAATTACCTGCCGCAGGCGCGCGACAGCCGGGCGGTCGTCGACGACAGGCACAAGGCATTCATCGCCCGCTACGCGCTCGGCCGCGATTATCACAAGGTACTGCGGCGGCGGCTGCAGAAGCTCGTAGACCGGATCACCCATGAAATCGGAGAGTTCGGCTATCGCGCATTTGCCGACAGCGGGCCGGTCATGGAGGTGGAACTCGCGCGGAAGGCGGGTCTGGGCTGGCGCGGCAAGCACACGTTGCTGCTCTCCCGGGAGGCCGGATCGTTCTTTTTTCTGGGCGAGATCTATACCGACCTGCCGCTGCCTCCGGATCGCGTGCCGCAGGAGCACTGCGGCACCTGCCGCAAGTGCATCGACGTGTGCCCGACGCGGGCGATCGTCGCACCGTACCAGCTCGATGCGCGGCGCTGCATTTCCTACCTGACGATCGAAAACAGGGGCAGCATTCCGGTCGAATTGCGGCCGCTGATCGGCAACCGCGTCTACGGTTGCGACGACTGCCAGCTCGTGTGCCCGTGGAACAGGTTCGCGCAGCCGAGCCCCGAAACCGACTTTGAAGTGCGCAATGGCCTGGACGACGCGAGCCTCGCGGCGCTCTTTTCGTGGAGCGAGGAAGAGTTTCACGCGCGGTTGCTCGGCAGCGCGATTCACCGCCTCGGCCATGAACGCTGGCTTCGAAACCTCGCTGTGGGCCTGGGCAATGCACGCACGTCCCCGGAAATCGTCGGTGCGCTCCGATCGCGCGCCGATCATCCCTCTCCGCTGGTGCGCGAACACGTAGCGTGGGCGCTCGCGTGCCACGAGCGCCCGCGGGACGCGGCAACAGCTCCAAGAATGGCCCCGGCGTGAAATCGTTCCCCGCCGGGCAGGGGACCCGGATCGTCGGTCAGATCGTTCGGCCGGGGGCGAATTGACCCGCTTTGGGGATCGCGCGGCGGATATCGCGCGACATCCGCACCGCCGTCTCGACATTGCGGTAATAGCCGGGAATGAACGCCGTTTCCCTGAAGCCCAGTATCTTGTAGAAACAGCGGGCGCCGAAATTGTTGGCGCGCAGTTCGAGCTGGATCGTGGAGATGCCTGCCGCGAGCGCCGCCTCTTCGAGCCATTCAATCATCTCGCGGCCGATGCCGCAGCGCTGGTGCGAGGGTTTCACCGCGAGGAGGCTGAGGTGTCCTTTGACGTCGCCGAATTCCATGATCGCGAACCCGATGAGCACCTGCTTGACCTTCGCCGCCAGCACGGTGGTGTCGCGCGCGCGTATCGCCTTGGCAACGCGTTCCGGGTGCCACGTCCAGCCGCGCAGTCCGACCTCGATGAGATAGCGCGACATCACCGCGATCTCGTGGGCGTCGGCGGGCGTGGCGAGTCTGAATTCGGGATGGGCCATATCGCGATTCGAGGGCTTTGCTCTTTCGCTATTTATATCGTGCAGGCGTTCGCAAAGCAACAGTTGTTTCGCATCTTCTCGCCGGCGCGGCGCACGGCGCGCGCGGGCCGGCATGGGCGTGATTCGCAACGGCCGCGGCGCGTGATACCTTCTCGTGATCTTTCCGCGCTGCCGTCGTGACGCTATTCGACCTGGCGATCGTCGCCGCCTTCCTGGCTTATGTCGTCGTTGTCGGAGTGCGCGACCGCCGCCTCGCCGCCGTCAGCCCCGAACAGTATTTCCTCGCCGGACGCAGCCTGAGCGGATGGCACGCCGGCATCAGCATGGCGGCGACGCAGTTCGCCGCGGACACCCCGCTGCTCGTGACCGGGCTGGTCGCGGTCGGCGGCATCTTCGCGCTGTGGCGGCTGTGGATCTACGCCATTTCTTTTCTCCTGCTGGCGTTCGTGCTCGCCGCCTGCTGGCGCCGGGCGGGCGTGCTGACCGACGCGGAGCTGGCGGAATTGCGTTATGCCGGGCGGGGCGCGGCGCCATTGCGTCTGGTTAAAGCGCTCTATTTCGGCACCGTGTTCAACTGCTTTGCGCTCGCCATCGTCCTCCTTGCCGCGACGCGCATCGCCGAGCCTTTCCTCACGTGGAACGAGTGGCTGCCGGCAGGCCTGTTCGATGCGCTGCGCCGCTTTGTCGAGTGGGCGGAGCTGCCGCTCACCGCAACGCCGGCTGACGATCCGGCGCGATGGACGCGGGCGACCAGCAACTTCGTGTCACTCCTCTTCATCACGCTCATCACGCTGTTCTATTCCACGCTGGGCGGGCTGCGCTCGGTGGTGAAGACGGACATGGTGCAGTTCGGCATCATGATGATCGCGAGCGTCGCCTATGCCGCGTTCCTGGTTCGCGAAGCCGGGGGCATGGACGCGATGCTGGCGGGGCTGCGCTCGGCGTTCGACGCATCAGGCCGGGAGAGCGGACCCAGTGCGTCCGAAATCCTCGCGTTCACCCCGTCCGTTGCGCACGATGTCACGGCGATGCTGTTAGCCGTGTTTCTGCTCCAGTGGCTGATCCAGGTGAACGCCGACGGCACCGGCTACCTGGCGCAGCGCACGATGGCGTGCCGCGACGATCACGAAGCGAAGCGGGCGGCGACGATCTTCACGTTCGCGCAGGTGCTCGTGCGCAGCCTGGTGTGGCTGCCGATCGCGCTGGCGCTCCTGCTGCTGTTTCCGGACACTCCGGCACGCGGACACGCCTCATATGTTGCCGAACGGGAGGCAACCTTCGTGCTCGGCATCGCGGAATTCCTGCCGGCGGGACTGAAAGGCCTGATGCTGACCGGAATGATCGCGGCGCTGGCATCGACCGTCGACACGCATCTTAACTGGGGCGCCTCCTACTGGACCAACGACATCTACCGGCGCTTCGTCTGCGGCTATCTCGGCAGGACGCCCGGCGAGCGCTCGCTGGTGTGGGTGGCGCGCATTTCGAATATCCTGATCCTGCTCGTTTCGCTCCTCATCATGAGCCGGCTCGACTCGGTGAAGACAGCCTGGGAATCGAGCCTGCTGCTCGGCGCCGGCGTCGGCGTCATGCTCGTGCTGAGGTGGTTGTGGTGGCGCATCACGGCCTGGGGCGAGCTTGCCGCATTGATCGCTTCCGCGCTGCTCGTGCCCGTGGTGCTCGCGCTCGTTCCGGACGATCTCGCGCCGCTGCGCATACTGATCGTTGCGGCGGCGGCCACTGCCGCGGGAATCGGCGCTTCCATCCGGATTCATCCGGTAACGCCCGAGTCGCTGCGTGCGTTCTATGAGAAGGTCCGGCCGCCCGGTTTCTGGGGGCCGGTTGCGCGCGCGGCTGGAGAGGATGCGCGTCTGCCTCTCGCCTCCCTCGTGCGCGGTCTCGCTGCGACCGTGCTCGCGGCGCTTACCGTTTTCTGCGCGCTGGTCGGCATCGGCACCTGGATGGTCGATGCGACACCGCCGGCGTGGCTTCCCGACCGCGATTTGTGGATAGGGCTGAATCTCGCCATGGCTTTGCTTGCCCTGCCGATCTGGATACGGCTGGGCTTTCGGTAAGCGACGCGGCGGGGCTCGCGGCGCCGGGACGCCGCGTGGTACTCTACTTCGCTCCATGTCGGGCAAAGTGCTGCACGTGGCGAACATGCCGGTGACCGTCGTGCGGTAGGAGCCGGGGTGCATGCGCGAGTCGAAAGAAGCCGAGCAGTGGCGGTCCCGAGCGGGATTCATCCTCGCGACGGTCGGTGCCGCGGTCGGCCTGGGCAATATGTGGCGGTTCTCCTATGTCCTCGGGGAGAACGGCGGCGCGGCATTCCTGCTTGCCTACGTGGCTTGCGTCCTGGTCCTTGGCGTCCCGTTGATGCTGGCCGAGTTTGCGCTGGGCAAGGGTGCCCGGTCCGACGCCATCGCGACCTTCGAGCGGCTTGCGCCGCATCCGGCCTGGCGGGCCGCCGGCTGGCTCGGCATGGCGGCGGCATTCCTGATCCTCACCTACTACGCGGTGGTCGCCGGTTGGGCCTACAGGTACCTGGCCGGCTACGCGAGCGGCACGTTCCGGGGCATGCCGCGGGAGGAAGTACGCGGCTATTTCGAGGCGTTCATCACGCATCCCCTCGAGCCGGTGCTATGGCAGTTCGTCGTGATCGCGACCACGGTGGGCGTGGTGGCCGCGGGCATCGAGCGCGGGATCGAGGCGACGAACAAGGTGCTCATGCCGCTGCTCGGCGCGATCGTCGTGGCGCTCGCGGCCTATGCGCTGACGCTCGACGGCGCGCGCCGCGGCCTTGTCTTCCTGTTCGCGCCGGACTGGTCCGCGCTCGCGCGCCCGGAGGTGTACCTCGCCGCGCTCGGCCAGGCGTTTTTCTCGCTCGGCATCGGCATGGGCATACTGCTCACCTACGCGAGTTATACGACGCAAACGCAGCGGCTCGCGCCCGCGGCGCTGTCCGTCGCTGCATGCGACACTCTTTTCTCTCTCGTGGCCGGCGTGGCGATCTTCCCCGCGGTGTTCGCGTTCGGACTCGATCCGGCGCACGGCCCGCCGCTCGCGTTCGTCACCCTGCCGCAGGTGTTCGCCGTTTTGCCCGGCGGCGGGGTGGTCGGGCTCGCTTTCTTCCTCCTGCTTTCGGCCGCCGCCCTTACCTCCGCGGTATCGCTCCTCGAGGTGCCCGTGGCCTTTCTCGTGCGCCGGCTGCGGTGGACGCGGCCGGCCGCGGCGGCGGCGGTCGGCCTCGCCGCATTTACCCTCGGTCTTCCCTCCGCGCTCGGGTTCGGCCTGCTGGCGGAGATCCGGCCCTTCGGTAGCGGGATTCTCGAGGCAGCGGATCACGTCGCTTCCGATCTCCTGCTCCCGCTGAGCGGGCTGCTGATCGCGCTGTTTGCCGGCTGGGCGCTTGCGCCCGCGCTGTTGCGAAACGCCTCCGGGCTGCGATCGCCCGCCGCGTGGCACGCCTGGCGGCTGCTACTGCGCTACGTGGTACCGGTGCTGATCCTCATCGTACTCGCCCGCGGGCTCCTCTGACCGGGCGCGCGCGCGGCTACCTTTTATCCTTCCCTTTCAGCAGCGCGTCGAGGTCTTCGAACGCCTTGAATGTCGCACGCGGTTGCGACGCACCGGACTGCGGATCGCCGGTTCCCGCGTGATCCAGATAGCGGCGGTGTTCGTTTTCATGGCAGTAGGTGCAGAGCAGCTCCCAGTTGCTGCCGTCGGGCGGATTGTTGTCGTGGTTGTGGTCGCGGTGATGGACTTCAAGGAGCTGCGCGTTCGCGTGCGTGAACTCGCGGCCGCATCGCCCGCAGATCCACGGGTACATCTTGAGCGCCTGCCCGCGGTAATCCGTCTCGCGCGCGGCCCGCGCCCGATTCGCCTCCGCGATCATGCGGTCCACACGGGACTTGCCGGAACCTGGTTTTTCAGCGGCCACGGGGTTGCGCGTCGACCTTCGCGATGATCGGCCGTCGGCCGGCTCGCGCTACGGGACGATCTGAGCCGCCGCTGACTTCATCGTTCCGGATTGCCTTCATGTGTCGCGCTTCGCCGGCGTTATTGCGCGCGCGAGATATCGACCACGCACGGTCGCCGCGCCAGCGTGCCGTTACCGCGGTAACGATCGCCCTCGAACTTTCCTTCGAGTCGTGCCGGGTAAGGCTGTGCGGGCCGCGGAGCGCGCAAGCCGGTAATTCCACGACCGGTCAGAACGAGCGTGCCGTCGGCGCCGGGCGTTCCGCGAAGCTCGATAAATCCCGGCTGATCGCGCTTGCCCCGCGCCAGCAGGAACTCGCCGTTTACCACCCTGCTGCGGAAGGCGCTCTCGAATGGATCCATGGTTTTCCATGCTTCGCATTTGATCGACGCGTCCCATTTGCCTTGATACCGATTTCCCGCGGCTGCGGTGGAAGGAGGGGACTGTATTGAGGCGGCGGGAGCAGCCGCCATCGCGGGAGCCGGGGAGGGAGTCTCTTGCGCTGTTCTTGGCGCTTGCGCGGGCTGTGCGGCCGCGGCCGACTCCGCCGCGCGCGCCACCGCCTCGCGTTCCGCAGCACTGCGCGCCTGCTGCGCCGCTGCCAGCTCCGCCTGCGCTTTGCGCCGGACAGACTCGGCCTCAGCGTGGGCGCGGGCGAGTTCGGCATCGGCTGACGCCTTCGCAGCGGCAGCACGTTGTTCTTCCAGTGCTCGCTTCGCGTAGGTCGCTGCCGTAGTTTCCGCCTGGGCGCGTTTCCTGGCTTCATCCGCCTCGGCGCGGGCGCGGGCAAGCTCGGCCGCGAGGCGCTGTTCTTCCAGTGCTCGTTTCGCTTCGGCTGCCGCTGCGGCTTCCGCCTGGGCTTTTTGCTCGGATGCGGCGGTCCGGGCCTGGTCCGCTTGCCGGGGCGTCGCAGGGAGCAAACCCAGATACCAGGCCGCCGCGCCCGCAGCGATTGCGGCGCCCACGGCTCCGGATAACCACCTGGCCCTCGTCGTCCGGGACGCTTTACGCGCCGGGCCCGGCTTCGGCACCGGCATGCCGTCCCGGTCGATCCGGTAGACCCGGATGGGATGATCGATGTTCTTGAGGTTCTGTTCGCCGATATCCACGAAGCCCAGATCGAGTTTGCCCCTGATCAGATCGTAGACGCTGGCCGAAATACAGATGCCGTCGGGCTCGGCGATGCTTTCCAGGCGCGCCGCGACATTCACCCCGTCGCCCAGCAGGTCGTCGCCCTTGACCATCACGTCCCCGAGATTGACGCCGACGCGGAACTTCAGGCGCTTGTCCTCGGGCAGACTGTCGTTTCGGGTGCGCAGCGCGTCCTGGACTTCCACCGCACAGCGCACCGCCTCGACCGGGCTCGCGAATTCCGCGAGCACGCTGTCGCCCGCGGTGCTGACGATGCGGCCCTCGTGAAACTCGATGATGCCGTCGATCACCGCGCGGTGCGCCGAGAGGACTTTCAGCGTCCCCTCTTCGTCCGCCGCCATCAGGCGGCTGTAGTTCACCGCGTCGGCTGCCAGGATCGCGGAGAGCTTGCGCTTTAAAGGAGTTGAACTAATGACGCGCCCTCAATGGCAGGTTTGCCGTTCGACCAGGTTCCGGGGATACCAGAGTGATTGCCGATTTTCCGCCTCGGCGGCGACAATTTCAACCGGGTGACGGCCCCATCCCATCCTCGAGTCAAGATCGTGTTGTCCGCTCGACGGCCGGATTGCGAGCCTTTCCTGTCGGCATGACCGAGATCCTTTCCAGAATACCCGGGATTGACACACCGGTCACTGGTCACCGGTCACGCCCCTGGCTTGCTCCTGAGGCCCGAAGCAATATCTCATTTCCCGGAACCGGCTGCGGAATTCGACGACGCGCGACTTCCAGTGGCCCGCCGCACGCCCGGCGCCTCCGCCGACGATTTCCGCGACCACTGTGGCCAGTTCGGCGAAGTCCCGCTCCTCCATGCCGTAGCGCGTCATTTCCTGCGCGCCCATGCGGATGCCGCTCGCCGCGGTGAAGCTCGGGTCGTCGTAGAAGGCCTGCGGATTGGTGATGATGTTGTTCGCTTCGAGCAGCTTCGCGAGCCACTGCCCCTTGGCGCGCCCGCTTCTCAGCAGCACCTGGTGGGTCTCCGTGTAATCGTTGCGCGCATCGCCTTCGCAGGCGAGTCCCCCCGCGCTCAGGGCGCGCGCGAACGCTTTGGCATTGGCGATCACCTGGCGCGGGTATTCGTCGCGGAAGGCAAGCATTTCATAGGTCGCACCGAGCAGTCCCAGCAGTGTTCCCAGGTGATGGTTGCTGACGTGCCCCGGGAAGGCGCGCGCTACGACATGCTGCCATAACTCCACGAAAGGTGAACCCGGACCGATGTTGCTCAGAATGACGCCGCGCTGCGGCCCGAAGAAGGTCTTGTGCGTCGAGCCCGTCACGAGATCGGCGCCTTCGGCAAGCGGATCCTGGTAGTGCGGCCCGAGCAGTCCGAGCACGTGGGCGGCGTCGTAGAGGATCACCGGCCGCTCCGGGTTGTCCGCGCCGAACTCGGCATGGATGAACGCGGCAATCTCGCGCACGGGCTCACGCTGAATGATGACGCTGCGCCCGAAGACGAGCAGCTCCGGTTTCCGCTCGGCGATGATGCGCCTCGCCTCCTCGACATCGATCAGATAGGGATTGTCGCGGGACAAAGGGAAGTGCAGCATATCGGGCCGGCCGGTCCGCGGATCGATCCGCACATAGTTCTTGAGCGCGCCCGGCACCTGGGCGCTCAGGTGCCCGCCCTTGTTGAGATCGTGCACCAGCACCGGACCGAGCAGGCGCGGCTCGACGCCGCTGCGATGCCGGTTGCGGAACTGCTTGAGCGCATCGTAAACGGTGTCGTTCGCCATCTGGCCGCTGATCACGCGCGGTTCCACCTGCGCGCAGTTGAAAAAAGTGCGCAGCGCGGCCTTCAGTTCTTCCTCCTTCTCCATCATGAAGGCGGTGCCTTTGTAATAGCACACCTCGGGCGAGTGCGGGCCGAGCGCCTTCAACTGGTTGTGCTCGTTGTAGCGGCCGGCGGGGTCGGCCGTGCACAGCGCATCGACGAACGCCGAGGTCGGCTGCTCGGAAGGAATGAGATTGACGCACTCGGCGCGGCGCCAGCCGGTATTGGCGCGCGATGCCTCGGCAAGCTTTTCCGCGTGTTCGTGGAGCCGGCCGAGCCCGACGCGCGCGGGTAGTGGGGGCGGGGTGAAGCTCCCGGCGGGACGGGAGTAGGGCGCGGCGGGCCACAGGTTGCGCTCGACGAGTTCGGCGGTGAACTGTCCGCCTTTGCCGTCATCGACTTCGAGCGTCACCGGCCGGTCGTTGCGAAAACGGATGCCGGAGTCGATGAGCGCGAGACCGATGGGCCGCATGCCGTGATCTGCGGCCGGAACCGCGGTGAGCCCTTCACCATAGAAGTTCGCGTAGGGGACCGAAGTGCCGGAGGTCACGTATCCGACCTGCCGGTCGCCCTGGAAAAGCCGGTAGCCGGCGCGCAGCGGCTTGCGGCCGGCGAACACGGCGATGGGCAGGACCAGGCGCTTGAGCAGCCGCTCCGCAACGGGCTTCTTCAGCGTGCCGCGGCGGATCTCGATAACTTCCTCGCGCTGGGCTTCGAGCGCCGGGCGACCGATGTAATCTCCGCTCGCGGGAGGACGAACCGCGAAGCGCGCGAGATCGTTCGCAAAAACGGGAATCTCCGCGCCTTCGGGGTCGATTCCGAACTCGTGGCCGTAAAGCGGCAGCCCGGCTTCCAATCGCAGCGAATCCCGCGCGCCGAGACCGCAGGGCACTGCGCCGAGACCTGCGAGCTTTTCCCAGAGGCCGGGAGCCGCGCCGCGCGCGCAGAAGAACTCGAAGCACACGCTCTCGCCGGTGTATCCGGTGCGTGCCACGATGAGTTCGGTGGATTCGAAGCGGGATACGCTCAGCCGGTTGCGCTTGGCCTCCGGAAGCTCGTTTCGCGGCACGACCGCGGAGAGGATGTCCTCCGCGTGGGGTCCCTGGAGCGATATCATCGCGAGTTCCTCGCTCGCGTCATCGAGGCTCACGCCTTGCTGCGGCAGGTAGCCGCGAATCCATTCCCAGTCCCTGGCGCGGTTCGCCGCATTCACCACCAGCAGGAAATCCTCGCGCGCCAGCCGGTAGAGATAAGCGTCATCGACTGCGCCGCCGTTTTCATTGGCGATGATCGTATAGTGCGCTTCGGCGGGTTCCAGCGCCCGGGCGTTGTTGGTCAGCACGCGCAGCAGGAATTCCTCCGCGCCGGGACCGCGCACGCGAAAGCGCCCCATGTGGGAAATGTCGAAAAGGCCGGCGTGGCGGCGCGTGGCGAGGTGTTCGCGGATGATGCCGTCCGCGTACTGGACCGGCATCTCCCAACCGCCGAACCCGACCATCCGGGCCTGGTGGCTTGCATGCCAGTCGTGGAGCACGGTCCTGGCCAGAGCGGGTTTCGCGGCTACATCAGGCATGGGGCGCCTCCGAACAAGGGTTACAAAGGTGACCGCGAGGGCCTATCGTCGGAAATCAGCGGTGCGCGCTTGCGCGCTACCGCCAGCATTGCCGAAACTTCGCGTTCGTTATTCGTTCCCTTTGTGCGATAGATCTCGAGCAGAGTCCTCTTGCAGCCGTCGATAAACGATGCGGATGACTGTGAATCGAGGATCATGCGGCTGGATGGCTTATCGGTACACATCCTTCCGATGGCCGACCTTGAAGATCGTTATCTCGCGGCGCTGATCATCAATAAGATCAATGATGCGGTAACTCCCCTGTCGTACCCGGTAACGATCAGCGTATCCGGCGAGCTTTTCCGAGCCCTGGGGCCGGGGATTCGCCACGAGGGTCCGAACCTTGTCAACGATGCGTTGACGATCGGCCTTGGTGCCGGCTGCCTCAAGCTCCTTCGCAGCCGAGGCCTTGATCAGCAGCCTATATCCGGCCACGCCGCTTCAGGCCCTGGACGAACGTATCGAAGGAAATGCTCTTCTCGTTCTTTCTCCTGGCGAAAGCCGCAAGATCCTCCGCGTCCTCGGCCAGGGCGGCTTTCACCGCATCATTGACCATATCGGAGATGGAGCGATCCGATGCCGCAGCCTTCAAGCGCAGGGCGCGGTGTACGTCAGGCTCGAAATAGACGGTGGCGCGTTTTTGGCTGTCCATACGCGACATTATGGCGTTGAGACGTCAAAACGTCAAGACGCCCACGCCCGCCGGCGTCTGACCCACGATAGGTATTTGGAGCAGGCAGCGCCTGCGAAACCCGCCGCCTGAAACCAAGTCAGGCTGCAGCAAGAGCACGAACGACGCCGCGAAGTTTCAGCTCGATCTTTCCTCGCGGCAGGATTTCTTTTACCTCTTGACACGCCAGGGCCTCATAGGGGTTAGGCACGAATCGCCAGCTACTCATGAATACGGACCCGGCCAGGCTCAACAATCCACAGCCGCCCTTGCGTGGGCTCGGCCTGAAGCACAATCAAAGCAGCCCTTGGCAAAGCAAGTGTGTTATCGATGCTCTGCGTGTGCGGGCGCAATACCCAAACGCCCCTGTGACTTGCCGGAGGGTAGATACGGATGTCGGAGAAATCCAGATCAAAAGTAACGAGGATCCGATCTTCCGCCTGAGAGGCCTCAAAGACTCGAAGATCAGGGTTACCTCCGAGCTGCTCGTCAAGCACCGTGTACACATCGTGACCAGCTTCGCGAAGCAAGGCTTAAGCATCACGGGGCAGATTCTCGTCAAGTTTGAACCGGGCAGCCATCCTGCGCGATTAGGCGGGGATGGGAACGATGCGTTCTCGCGCCAAGTCCGCAGCGTAGCCAGTCGCGGCGGGAATATGCTCAGGTTTTAGCGAAGGATACTGATCGAGAATGCGCTCCGGCGTTTCGCCTGCGGCGAGATTATCGAGAACGACGGATACCGGTATCCGTGTCCCCCGGAAACACACGGCACCGTGCATGATCTGGGGATCGCTAGTGATGTAGGGTTTCCAGTCCATCGCGGACGCCTCCAAGTATGACCGTCAATATAGCACCGCGCGTTCCTTCGTGCCGAACGTTCACGGTGAGGGGCGCGCGCCGCTGTTGCGCGCGTCCCCCTTGACCGTGCGTTTGGTGCAGTCGCGCTCGAGCGCGCCCAGCACCGGCATAAGCCATCGCGCACGAGGCGCGACGACAGTCGAAAAATCAACGCCTACGGCGTTGACCGGTCTTGCTTCGCCCCTTGACAGGCCGGGGCCATATAGAGGTTATGCGGCAGTTTTTTCAGTTGCGTCCCATCCAGGGAATACGAGCACTGCCGGATGACACTTCAAAGCCTTGGCAAGAATCTTCGCTCGCTCTACCCCAAGGCTCACACGGTCGTTCTCGATCGCGGAAATGGTGGCCTGCGGAATTCCGGTGAGCTGAGCAAGCTGATTTTGGCTTAGCTCCTGAAGCTCGCGCACAATCCGCACAGATTCGCCAACCGACACCTCAATCCGCTTCTTCGCAGGGCGAAACCCTTTCATTTCTAAGGTCTCCGATAGTCATGCGCGGTGATCGAGACGACTTGGAACAGCGGCTCTTCGGAAACAAGACGATAAATAACCCGATACTTCAGCCCCAGACGAGAAGAACGATGGCCAGCCCACTCGCCTGACAGGGCTTCGTCGTGAAACCCCTTGATCAAACGCAGCCCGGGGGGGCCAGAGATCATGGCTATGTCCTTCCACTTCTCATACCGCACCAAGGTCTCACGCGGCGCAGAGTCTAGCTGCTTGTCAACGCGCCGGTGTTCCTCGATCCGCCACATATCATATTGTGGCTATACCATATATGGTATGTCAAGGCCGGTCGATTCTGCCGCCTAACGACCGCGAATGAGCCGCGCGCCGCGGCGACATGATCGCATGGACCGTCAGGCGCGTCGGCTCCATTCCCCCGGGTTAGGTCGCCAGAGTGTTAAGCAGCCTTCGCTCGTATGAACGTTTGCCCACTCGTTACAAGCGATTCCCATCCGGGTTCGCTTCTAACCGTCGCGAGGTCACGCGGTTCCCTCGGCGATGATTCACTGGCCTTCAACCGCAGTTGCCACCACCCGACGTCATGCCACGCCCCAAGCTTGTACCCAACGCGCTGGTGGACCCCGATCCCCTTGAACCCGACTGACTGATGGAGGGCCACGCTGGCGGGATTGGGGAGCGTAATGCCAGCATAGGCGTTGAAGAATCCTTGAGCCGCCAAGATGCCGAACAGCGAGGCGTATAGTCCTCGACCGACACCACCCCGCCAGTACTTCTGGCCTACGTAGACCGAGGTATCCACCGACCAGCGATACGCCGCTCGTACTCGGTGCCGTGTCGCGTATGCGTAGCCCGCGACCTGACCGCCGATTTCGCAAACCAGCCACGGATATGACGCCATCGTCTCCGTGATTCGGCGCACCATTTCCTCCCGATCGGGAGCCTCGGTTTCAAATGAAATCGCTGTCGTCTCGACGAACGGTCGATAGATGGCAGCAATGGATTCGGCATCATGACCTTGCGCCAATCTGATTTGCGCTGCCATGTTCGTTCCTCGAGCCAGGCGACCTAGACAGAATGGCTTCTTGTTGGTGTGAGGCGGCCTGCCTCCGTGATAACGTGGGTTGCGTGCTGGAGCACGTAGTGCCACACAGTTGTCCGTGAGG
>JACQOJ010000087.1 GCA_016202605.1 Betaproteobacteria bacterium | reverse complement strand
GCTACGGCGCCGCATTGTGGGCAATGCAGCGATATCTGCGAGGCTCGAACGAGGCCGTCAGCGAGCGGATCGCAGAGCTGCGAAAACAGATGGAGAGCGAGTTCGGTGTCGTCTCGCGCGTCCTCGACCGCATGATCGGACCGCTACTGCTGTGGTCGGCGCGCCGCGAGGGCGCGACCTATCCGGAGGGGAGACCGCTCGAGCCGCGGACGTTCGTCGACCAGAGAAACTGGGCTTAGAGTCCGCGGTTGATCGTTGCCCCGGAGCGCGGCTGACCTTGACGGTAGAACGTCCAGGTTGGGTGTGCGCCCTGCACAGGCAGCGCTTTCCAGTTGGTGAAAGCCCCGCCCGGCTATCCATGAATGGCAGCTTTCTGGACACGCGACCGGCAGCAACGGGTCGAGGCTGTGTGAAAACGTAAGTTTGTGAAGGGTTTGGGCGACTCACATCAGGGGATTGATGGGAGTTGCGAATGAAGCGCTTCGTGGAAGGTGAAGATCGGTCGTAGAGCATTCTATTTCCCGAACGGCTGGATGATTATGTTGCGGAGGACAATCCGGTCCGGGCAATTGAGGTGTTCGTCGAGTCACTGGATCTTCGCACGCTCGGCTTCGAGGGGATAGAGCCCGAATCGACCGGCCGGCCTATCATCCATCGGTGCTTCTCAAGATCTATATCTATGGGTATCTCAATCGGATTCAGTCGAGCCGGCGCTTAGAGCGCGAGACGCAGCGTAACGTTGAGCTGATTTGGTTGACTGGCAAGCTCATGCCGGACTTCAAGACGATTGCCGATTTTCGTAAGGACAATGGTCCGGCGATTAGGAACGTGTGCCGGGAGTTCATCGTCTTGTGCCGGCAGCTGAAACTCTTCTCCGAGGCCATTGTTGCCATCGATGGCAGCAAGTTCAAAGCGGTCAATAACCGCGACAAGAACTTCACCGACCGCAAGCTGAAGGCGCGCAGGGAGCAACTGGAGCAAAGCATTGGGCGATACCTGGCGGATTTGGATCGGGCGGACCGCGAGTCGACGGCAGTCTCCGAAGGCCGGGTGTCGCGCCTCAAGGACAAGATCGCCGGGATCAAAGCACAGATGCAGCGCCTAAACGAGATCGGAAGACAGATGCAGGAAGCGCCCGACCAGCAGATCTCATTGACCGACCCGGATGCGCGTTCCATGGCCACCAGCGGCAGGGGCACCGGTATCGTGGGCTACAACGTTCAGACGGCGGTCGATGCCAAGCACCATTTGATCGTCGCCCACGAGGTCACCAACGTCGGCCACGACCGCACCCACCTCTCGTCGATGGCCAAGCAGGCACGCCGTGCCATGGGACAAGACAAGCTCACCGTCCTTGCCGACCGCGGCTACTTCCGCAGCGAAGAGATCCGGGAGTGTGACCAGGTGGGGATCACTGCACTGGTGCCCAAGCTGCTGACCTCGGGCAGCAAGGCAGAAGGTCGATTCGATAAGCGCGATTTCGTCTACATCCCCGAGAGTGATGAATACCGCTGTCCTGCCGGCCAACGGGCCATCTGGCGCTGTACCAGCGTCGAGCAAGGCATGAGACTGCACAAGTATTGGTCCTCGGCATGTCCCAGGTGCCCGATCAAAGCGCAATGCACCCCCGGTGACTATCGGCGCATCGCGCACTGGGAACATGAACACGTGCTCGATGCGATGCAGGCGCGGTTGGAGCGCACCCCCCAGGCCTCGCGGCTACGCAGACAGACCGTTGAGCATCCCTTCGCGACACTCAAAGCGTGGATGGGATCGACTCACTTTCTGACCAAGACGCTGCCGCGGGTCAGCACCGAGATGAGCCTGCATGTCTTGGCTTACAACTTGAAACGAGTGATGCGGATCTTCGGAGTGCAGTCCCTGATGAGAGCCATGGCGGCGTAGAAGCCCATTTTTTACTCGTCGGGCACGCTCAAGAACAGCTACAGCAACCGAAACCCGTCGGCCCGGCCAGGATAACGGTCAATCCAACACCGCTCAATTCTGGTTTTTACACGGCCTCGGTCGACTCCGGAAGTTCGCGTAGGAGTATGTAACATGCCGAATTTACCTGGCACGTCCTGAGACGTCCTGCGCACACCTGCTACCTGGGCATCGAAATCGGAGAACGTGGTTCCGGGGTTTCTAAAAGCCGGGACAATCTACCCTTGGCCGTAAGTTCAATGTAGCGGTAGGCAGGCAGCCGGGCTCACGGGCATGCGCATGCTGCCTACAAAATGAGCAGCCCGAATGAAATTTAGGTAGCAACGCCGATGGCGCAAGAGCGGAGGGCGGATTGCTCACAAGGTTATCAACCGATTTTGTGAACAAGCGGATGAGAAAAAGCGAGAAGACTCTGCTATGTGTTTCGCATGATCATTCTTTGACGCATGGTGCACGCATTGCGATTTCTCAAAAGAGAAGGAACGTCAGGAACGATTTTCCGTTTCAACATACCCGATCCTTTTCTCCACGCGACTTGTGAACAAGCAAGGACCAGAGGGCGCACATGCTCATCATGATTGCGCATCTCGTGCGCCTCAATGAGGAATCGCAATGACATTGTCGATTACAGTTCCTCGCAAGGCATTACGCGCAGGGATTCGTCGATGCGACCAACTTGAATTTTGGCGGGGATTGGAGGATTACAACGCAGGGTGCAATTAGGACTAGCGACCGCCAGTTTAGAATTCGTGTAACTTGAGCGGCATCGACGCTGTAGCCATTTTTGTACCACTGTTACCTTGTTCTAAGACTTCGTCAGATTTCGCTAGACTTCGATAGGCGTTTGGCAGGTGTTGCAGGTGGTTGATTTATAACAAACTGCTTTTCGAGAATCTGGCCTTGCCCGACTTCTTCCGGTATTCCGCCGAATGAATGGTCAGCTTCGTCCGTCGGAGCGGGGTATGCTGTCGGCTGTGTACGCGGGGTAGTGCCAGTCCTTGTGCCAAGCGCGCACCACCATGTTCGGATATTCGGCCTGGCCCAGGCTGCCGTTGTAGCGGCCGAGCGCGCGGAACAGATTCCCGTTTTCGATGTCGAGGTAGTGGCGCAGGATCACGCAGCCGTAGCGCAGATTGGTGCGCAGGTGGAACAGATTATGGCCGCCCGCCCCGATCAGCCTGACCCAGAACGGCATCACCTGCATGTATCCGCGCGCTCCCGCGTGCGAAACGGCGTACTTGCGAAAAGCGCTCTCGACCTGGATCAGCCCGAGCACGAGCTGCGGGTCGAGACCGGCGCGCTTCGCCTCGTAGTGCACCGTCACCAGGAATTCCTCGCGCGCGCGCCGTTCGGGCATGCGCCGCGCGAGCTTGCGCGACATGGCGGTGAGCCAGGCGCGCGCTTCGCGCTCGGTCTCGAAAGCGAGATACGGCGCCACCCGGTCGCTGATCGATTCGGACAGCGTCGCCTTCACGCTCGCTGAGAGCGGCTCGTAGATCTGCGCCCCGCTCCACGCGGGCGCGGGCAGCAGCAGAAATATGAGCAGCGGCGCGCTTGAGTGCAGAAGCCCGGTCAGTCCGCGCATAACCTGGATTTTACGAATTCAACGGCATCCTGCAAGGGCACGCCCCGGGCTGACTGGTCGCGCCGCCCCTGGTATTCCACCTGTCCCTGCTTCAGTCCGCGTTCGCCGACGACAATGCGATGCGGGACGCCGATCAGTTCCATGTCGGCGAACATCACGCCGGGCCGCTCGTCGCGGTCATCGAGCAGCGCCTCGACGCCCGCCGCGCGCAGGTCGGCGTAGAGCTTCTCCGCGGCCTCGCGCACCAGCGGGCTCTTGCCCATCCCGATCGGCACGATCGCGAGATCGAACGGCGCCATGGCACGCGGGAAGATGATTCCGCGCTCATCGAAATTCTGCTCGATCGCGGCAGCCACGATGCGCGTGACGCCGATGCCGTAGCAGCCCATCTCCATCAACTGTGGCGTGCCGGATTCGTCCAGGAATGTGAGACCCATCCTGCTTGAGTACTTGGTTCTCAGCTGAAAAATGTGACCGACTTCGATGCCACGGCAGATTTCCAGCGTGCCGCTCCCGTCCGGACTGGGATCTCCGGCCACGACGTTGCGGATGTCGGCGGCGCGCGGCC
The DNA here is from genome assembly GCA_016202605.1 of Betaproteobacteria bacterium. Classification (GTDB taxonomy): domain Bacteria; phylum Pseudomonadota; class Gammaproteobacteria; order Burkholderiales; family SG8-41; genus DSOT01. The sequence continues at coordinate 4,895 of JACQOJ010000087.1, read as the reverse complement.
CCGGAAAATCGCGGCCGATGTTCACGCCCGTATAGTGGTGGTCGTTTTCGTTGGCGCCGACCACGATGTCGGACATCGCCAGCACCGTGTGATCGGCGATGACGACCCCGTCAAAGCCGACGGGCCCGAGCGAGCCGGGTTCCGCGCCGAAGGCGGCGGCGATCGCGGCCGGTGGCGAGAAGGAGACGGGCTTTTTCACTGCCTCCAGCTTGCCGGCCTTGACGAGATTGAGTTCGTGGTCTCCCCGCACCATGAGCAGCACCGGACGCCCGTCGATGCCGTCGACCACCACCGCCTTCACCGTGCGCTGGGCCGGGACCTTGAGGAAGCGGCACAGATCGGCGATCGTCTTGACCCCCGGCGTGCGCACCTTGTGCAACGGATGTGCGGGCGCAGGGCGGGCCGCCGCCGGCGCCACCGCCTCGGCGAGCTCGACGTTGGCGGCGTACTCCGATGTCGGACAGAACGCGATCGCATCCTCGCCCGAATCGGCGAGCACGTGGAATTCATGCGATCCGGTGCCGCCGATCGCGCCGGTGTCCGCGGCCACCGCCCGGAACTTCAGGCCGAGGCGCGCGAAGATCCGTGAATAGCAGTCGTACATCTCGCGGTAGGTCGCATCGAGGCTCGCCTTGCCGGCATGAAACGAATAGGCGTCCTTCATGATGAATTCGCGCCCGCGCATGACGCCGAAGCGCGGCCGGATCTCGTCGCGGAACTTGGTCTGGATCTGATAGAGGTTGAGCGGAAGCTGCCGGTAGCTCTTCACTTCCCGGCGCACGACGTCGCTTACCACCTCCTCGTGCGTGGGGCCGAAACAGAAATCGCGCTGGTGGCGGTCCTTGATGCGCAGCAGTTCCGGTCCGTACTGCTCCCACCGGCCGGATTCCTGCCACAGCTCGGCGGGCTGCACCGCGGGCATGAGCAGCTCGATCGCGCCGCTCGCGTTCATCTCCTCGCGTATCACCGCTTCAACCTTGCGCAGCACGCGCAGACCCAGCGGCATCCAGGTATAGACGCCGCTGGTCAGCCGTTTGATGAGCCCCGCCCGCAGCATCAGCTTGTGACTCACCACTTCGGCCTCGGACGGCGCTTCCTTGAGGGTCGAAATGAAAAACCGGGATACGCGCATGACTGGTCCGGATCGACAAAAGCCATTATTCTACCGAACCGCGAAGGAATGCCGGGAAAGCATCGATGAAGTTTCTTGCCAGATGGCGCGTCCGCAAGCCGGCCGTTGATGCGGAAACGGTCTACGTCAGCGAGAAGTTCGGCGTGCGGTCCCTGCATATCGGCAGCGACACCATCCAGAGCTCGATGCGCATCGCCAGGCCCGACGAGCTCGAGCTGTCCTACACCCGCAGCATGATGGGATTCCTGCTGTTCAACGAACGTCCCGGCCGCGTGCTGATGGTCGGACTGGGCGGCGGGTCGCTTGCCAAGTTCGTCTACCGCCGGTTGCCCTGGACCGTGACCGAAGTGGTCGAAGTCAACCCGCGAGTGGTGGCCATCGCCCGCCAGTATTTCCATGTGCCGCCCGATGATGCGCGCTTCAAGGTCATTGTCGAAGACGGCGCCGAATACTTGGCGCGGCAAAGCGAAGGCGCCGACGTGATCGCGGTCGACGGCTACGACGCGGAATCGCAGGTCGAGGCGCTATCGGACAGCGCGTTCTACAACGCCTGCCACCGCCGGCTCAACGCGGGCGGGATCCTGGTCGTGAACCTGTGGGGCAGCGACCGCAATTTCAACGCAACCCTGCTGCGCATCGAGCGCGCGTTTCCCGCCGGCACCGTCTGCCTGCCGGCGGAGAAGCCGGGCAACATCATCGTTTTCGCGTTCAAGGACAGCCCGGGGAGCGCGCGCTGGAGCGACCTCGCGCAGCGCGCCGGGGCGCTGCAGCGGCTGTACGACCTGGAATTTCCGCGCTTCGTGCAGTCCCTGCGCAGCATGAACCGGCACGACGAGGAGCTGCTGTTCATCTGAGCAGCGCGCCGGCTTTCCTTCCATCCCGAATTGTGAAAAAATCCCGCCCAGTGACCAAGTTACGGGGATACCCATGATCGATCGTGACGGATATCGCCCCAACGTTGGCATCATACTTTGCAACTGGAAGAACGAGGTTTTCTGGGGCAAGCGGGTAAAGGAGCATTCCTGGCAGTTTCCGCAGGGCGGCATCAAGCCGGGTGAAACCCCGGAGGCGGCCATGTATCGCGAGCTCAAGGAGGAAGTGGGTCTGAAGCGCGCGCATGTGCAAATACTCGGCCGCACTCGAGACTGGCTGCGCTACGATGTTCCCGAGCGCTGGCTGCGCCGCGATTGGCGCGCCAATTACCGCGGCCAGAAGCAGATCTGGTTCCTGCTGCGTCTGGTCGGACGGGACTGCGACGTGTGCCTGCGCGCCAGCAAAAAACCGGAGTTCGATGCCTGGCGTTGGAACGAATACTGGGTGCCGATGGATGCGGTGATCGAGTTCAAGCGCGAGGTCTACCAGAAGGCGCTGCAGGAGCTGGCGCGCTACCTGCACCGCCGTTCCGGCCGCCAGTTCAGGCACGAGCGGATCCAGGAGAACTCGAGAGCGCTCGAGCGCACCTGAACGCGCGCCGATTCGGCGCGCTGCGGTGCGGGAGCAAACCCGCGATCGTCTGCTTCGGACCGGCGCTCGGCCGCGGCGCGGCAGTCACGCGAAAGGAGAAACCGTGCTCAGAGATTATCCGGCCCTGACCACTGTCATGCTGCAGGCGGGCATCGGCTACGCGCAGCCGGGCCAGACCCTGCCGGAGAAGGTGACGCTGGACGATCCGGCGCTGCAGGTGCTGACGGATTTCGAGCGCGTGACCGCGATCATCATTCTTTCGGGCGATACGGTGGACGAGGCGCACCGCCGCATGATCCAGCGCGGGGTGCGCTTGCTGCTGGTGGTCGATCAGGACCGCAGGATGCTGGGGGTGATCACGGCGAGCGATATCCTGGGCGAGAAGCCGATGCAGGTGATCGCCGAGCGCGGGATCAAGCGCGAGGAACTCCTGGTGCGCGACATCATGCTGCCGCAGGAGCGGCTCGACGTGCTCACGCTTGCCGACGTGCGCGCCGCGAAGGTGGGTCATATCGTGACGACGCTGAAGAAGGCGGGGCGCCAGCATGCGGTCGTGGTGGAAGTCGACAGGAAGGGCGTGCAGAAGGTGCGCGGCGTGTTTTCGGCGACGCAGATCGCGCGGCAGTTGGGCGTGACCCTGCATACGACGAGCGAGATTGCGCGCACCTTTTCCGAGATCGAGGTGATGCTCGTTCGCTGAGCTTGATGCGGCTCGCTTGACACCCGTTTCGGTGCGCGATTATACTGAGTTCACAGGTTAGATTTAGTCTAAAATCTGTACAACCCCAAAGCACGAAGCGCCGGATGTGCTCTTGATTGCGCGGCGCTCGGTGCGTTAATTGCTTGATTAAAAGGAGAATATCATGCAACTCAAAGGATCGAAGACCCACGGCAACCTGAAGGCGGCGTTTGCCGGCGAATCGCAAGCCAACCGCCGTTACCTGTATTTCGCAGCGAAGGCCGACGTCGAGGGCCAGAATGATGTTTCGGCGGTGTTCCGCTCCACTGCCGAGGGCGAAACCGGGCATGCGCACGGCCACCTCGAGTACCTGGAAACCTGCGGCGATCCGGCAACCGACCTGCCGTTCGGCAAGACGCGCGACAACCTGAAAACGGCGATCGCCGGCGAGACCCACGAGTACACCGACATGTACCCGGGAATGGCGAAGACCGCGCGCGAGGAAGGCTTCACGGAAATCGCCGACTGGTTCGAAACGCTCGCCAAGGCGGAACGCTCGCACGCCAACCGCTTCCAGAAGGCGCTCGACGCGCTGACTGACTGAGGCGGGTAATGGACAATGGGTGATGTGGGTGATGAGTGAAGGGTAAAGCCCCATGCTTGCCGCCCCCGGCCGTCAGTCGTCACTCATCAGTCATCACCTGAAATGACCATCCGCGAAGGCAGCCTCGAGGCTCCGACCCGTCATCCGCTCGACTGGAAGGCGGCGGGCTTCTACGACGAGGGCAAGCTCTTCAAGGAGCTCGAGCGCGTCTACGAAATCTGTCATGGCTGCCGCCGTTGCGTGAATCTGTGCAACGCATTCCCGAGTCTCTTCGACCTCATCGACGGGAGCAGCACGCTGGAAGTGGACGGCGTCGCCAAACAGGACTACTGGAAGGTCGTCGACCAGTGCTACCTGTGCGACATGTGCTACATGACGAAATGCCCGTACGTCCCGCCGCATCCATGGAACGTCGACTTTCCGCATCTCATGCTGCGCGCCAAGGCCGTCAGGTTCCGCAAGGGGGACGTCCGGTTCCGCGACAAGCTGCTCTCCAGCACCGATGCGATCGGCAGGCTCGCGACGATTCCGGTGGTCGTCAAGTTCGTCAACGCCGCCAACCGCAACGCGACGGCGCGCGGCCTCATGCAGAGCGCGCTCGGCGTCCACAAGGACCGGGTTCTGCCGGAGTACGCGGGCAGCCGGTTTCGCGCCAGCGCGCGGCCGGCGGCATCGTTTCCGGTCCGGGACGGCAGGAACACGCCCGGCAAGGTGGCGATCTTTTCGACCTGCTATGTGAATTACAACGAACCGGGAATCGGGCACGATCTGCTCGCGGTCCTCGCCCACAACGAGGTCCCGGCGGCGCTGGTCGAAAAGGAGGCCTGCTGCGGCATGCCCAAGCTCGAGCTCGGCGATCTGGAAGCGGTGGCGCGCAACAAGGGCGTCAACATTCCGGTGCTCGCCAGACTGGCGCGCGAGGGCTGCGCGATCCTCACCGCGGTGCCGTCCTGCACCCTGATGTTCAAGCAGGAACTGCCGCTGATGTTTCCGCGCGACGCCGACGTGCAAGCGGT
>JACQOJ010000011.1 GCA_016202605.1 Betaproteobacteria bacterium | reverse complement strand
GTTGAACACCATCATTCTTTTCGCCTGCACCATGGCGCCGTTCGCCACCCGCATGAGCGGACTCATCTATCTGGTGAGCGCCATCGCGCTCGGGGCGGTGTTCCTGTATTACGCGGTGAAGATCTACGTCTCCTACAGCGATCGCGTCGCGCAGAAAACCTTCCGTTACTCGATTCTCTACCTGACCGCGCTGTTCGCCGCGCTGCTGGTCGACCATTATTTCAAGTTCTAGCCGAGCGCACGGGCCCGGGATGAAGCGTCGCCTCGCAATCGGGCTGGTTTTGATCGGTGTTTTCCTGGCCGCCGGATGTGAACGCCCGGAACCCACGCCCAGGTTCAGGCTGACAGACATCACCGCGGCGGACTTCGGCAGGGAGCTTCGCCTCACCGATCACAACGGCAAACCGCGGACGCTGGCCGATTTCCGCGGCAAGGTGGTGGTAATCTTCTTCGGATTCACGCACTGCCCCGATGTCTGTCCGGCGACGCTGGCCGAGCTGGCGCTCGTGGCGAGGGATCTCGGCAAGGACGCGGACGGGATGCAGGTGCTGTTCGTGACGGTCGATCCGGAGCGCGACACGCCGGAAGTGCTGAAACAGTATGTCCCGTCGTTTGATCCGCGTTTTCTCGGTCTTTACGGGGACGCGGGAGCGACGGCGCGCGTGGCGAAGGAATTCAAGATTTTCTTTCAGAAGCAGCCGCTGCCGGGGGGGAGCTACAGCGTCGATCATTCGGCCGGCACCTACGTGCTCGACCGGCAGGGCAGGGTGCGCCTTTTCGCGCCGCACAACGCGGGCGCCCCGGCGCTCCTGCACGATATCCGCATCCTGCTGGGCGCGTCCTGACCGGGCACGGTGGTAGCCTGTGCCGCCGCCGCCCCGAGCGCTGCGGGGCAAACAAAAAGCCCCGGGCTGAGCCGGGGCCTGGGGTCGCGATCTCGAAGAACCGTTTACGCCGCCGCGGCCATCACGCTTTTCATTCTGGTGAGCGCCTTGTTCTCGATCTGGCGAATGCGCTCGGCCGAGACTCCGAATTCGGACGCGAGCTCATGCAGCGTCGCGGATTCCTTTTCGTTCAGCCAGCGCGCCTCGATGATGCGACGGCTGCGGGCGTCCAGTGTTTCCAGGGCCTTGTGCAGCCCTTCGCCGCGCAGACGCGCGGTTTCTTCGCGCTCGATGAGGCGGGCCGGCTCGGCATCGTCGGCGGCGAGATAGGCGATCGGCGCGAACCCTTCGTCGTCGTCCTCGCCCGAAGATTCCAGCGCGATGTCCTGGCCGCCGAGACGCGTTTCCATCTCGATGACTTCTTCGGCCTTGACCCCGAGCTGCTTCGCGACCGCCTTCACCTCCGCGACACCCATCGTGTTCAGGCTTTGCTTGAGGCTGCGGAGATTGAAGAAGAGTTTGCGCTGCGCTTTCGTGGTCGCGATCTTGACGATGCGCCAGTTGCGCAGGATGAACTCGTGAATTTCGGCGCGGATCCAGTGTACGGCGAATGACACGAGGCGCACGCCGCGCTCCGGATCGAAGCGCTTGACCGCCTTCATCAAACCGATATTGCCTTCCTGGATCAGATCCGCCTGCGGCAGCCCGTAGCCCATGTAGCCCCGCGCGATCGCCACCACCACCCGCAGATGCGAAAGCACCAACTGCCGGGCAGCCTCGAGGTCGTCTTCTTGGCGGAAACGACGCGCCAGATCAATCTCTTCCTCCCGTGTGAGGATGCAAAAGCCATTGACGGTCTGGACGTAGCTCTCCAGACTGCCGGCGGCCGACGGGAGGGCCAATGCGTAGCTGGTCATACTGTTTCCTCTTTTCAACTTCTTTAGTCTAGCACTCTCACGATGAGAGTGCCAACATGCCGGAAAGTTCCAATGCCACAAGGGCTTACGACCCAAGCACGGCTCAAAAAAGCCTTTGAAACAAACAGTTAAGACGAGCCCCCGACGGGCGTTACCGGGGCTCGAAATCGGACAGGTGGCGGCTGACGGAAAGCCAGGCGCCAAACCAACCCAGCCAGGCAGAAAACGCCAGCAGACTGAAGCTATCCCCGACGCTCATCGACCGCAGCTCAAACCGCATCCCGTAGAGGCCGGATAGTTCCTGCAACCCATCGTTGAAGACGCAGATGCCGGCGGCAACGATCAGCCACGCCGCAACGCCGCCCGCAAGCCCAAGCGTCGCGCCGTAGTACAGGAACGGCCGGCGGACGAACGGATCGGTTGCGCCGATCAACTTCACCACCTCTATTTCGTCGCGTTGCGTCATGATCTGCAGCCGGATGGTGTTGAAGGTGATCGCCACGAGCGCGAACGCGAGCAACGTTCCCAGGGTCAGTACCGCGAGGCGCCCCAGTCTTAACACCGCGTCGAGCCGCCTTGCCCAGGCGGAGTCCAGTTGCACGTGAGCTACCTTGGGCCAGCGCAGGAATTCCGCCCGCAGCGCCTCCAGATTCTGCGGCGCGGCGTCGCTCGCATCGACTATGAAGGCATCCGGAAGGGGATTGTGGCCGAGGCTTTCGACGACGTCGGCGAGCCCGCTGCGGGTCTTTATTTCCTCGAGCGCCCGCTCGCGCGAAACGTGGCGGAATCCACGCACGCCGGGGTGCTGCTTCAGTCGGCTGTCGATCTGCGCGACATCGCCGCGACCGGCATCGCGGGCAAGAAACAGGGAGACCTGCGGTTCCACCCGAAGCCCGCCGGCCAGGTGTTGGAGACTGGCGAGCCCGACATAGAGACCGACTGGCAATGCGAGCGCGACGCCGACAGCGCCGACGTTGAGCAGGGTGGATACCGGTGCGCGCGCGAGCTTCGCGAGCGTCGCGCCCAGCGTGCGTATGTGCTGCGAAAGCCAGGCCTTCATGCTCCGGCTCCAGGGACAGCCTCGATCAACTCGCCGCTCTTCAGCGCGACCAGTCGCGGGTTCAGGCGGGTCGCGAGTTGCTCATCGTGCGTCGCGATCACCACGGTGACGCCGACCTGGTTGAATGACCGGAAGAGTTCGGCGATTTCTCCCGCGTAGGCCGCGTCGAGATTTCCCGTCGGTTCATCCGCAAGCAGGATGGACGGTCGGTGCACGATCGCGCGCGCGCTGGCGAGCCGCTGCTGCTCTCCGCCCGAAAGCGTGATCGGATAGGCCTTTTCCTTCGGCAGCAGGCCGACCTTGTCGAGCGCCGCGCGCACGCGCCGCGCGGCTTCGCCCCGCCGGTAGCCGATGATGTTGAGCGGCAGCAGCACGTTTTCGAGAACCGTGCGGTCGAAGAGCAGCTTGTGGTCCTGAAAGATGAGGCCGAAATTGCGGCGCAGGAACGGGATGGCCCGGGGCCTGAGCGCCCCGATATTCTGCCCGTTCACGACTACGCTGCCGCTGCTCGGACGTTCGATCGCCGCCATGAGCTTCAACAACGTGGTCTTGCCGGCCCCGGAATGGCCCGTGACGACCACCATTTCCCCGTCCGCGATGCCGAGCGAGACGTTCCTGAGCGCTTCGAATCCACCCGGATAGCGCTTGTGGACCTGACTGAATGAAATCATCAGCCGAAGCGCGGGGCGTGGGACGCGAGGCGCGACACGGGATCGACGAAAGCAGGGATGACCTTACGCCTCATTCCTGGCACCTTGCCCCTCGTGCCGTCAATCGAGCAGCGCCGCGACGAACTCCCCGGCGTCGAAGGGGCGCAGATCGTCGATGCTCTCGCCGACGCCGATGAAGCGCAAGGGAATCGGTTTGTGACGCGCGATCGCGGCGATGACGCCGCCCTTGGCCGTGCCGTCGAGCTTGGTCAACACCAGTCCGGTCACGCCGAGCGCGTCGTCGAACGCCTTGACCTGGCTGAGCGCGTTCTGCCCCGTGTTGGCGTCGAGAACCAGCAATACCTCGTGGGGCGCGCCGGGAAGCGCTTTGCCGATGACGCGTTTGACCTTCCTGATTTCCTCCATCAGGTGCAGCTGCGTCGGCAGCCGGCCCGCGGTGTCGGCCAGCACGATGTCGATATTGCGCGCCACCGCCGCGCTGACGGCATCGAAGATGACCGCCGCGGCATCCCCCGACTGCTGGGCGATCACCGTCACGTTGTTGCGTTCGCCCCAGGCCTGCAGCTGCTCGCGCGCCGCGGCGCGGAAGGTGTCGCCGGCGGCCAGCAGGACTTTCCGGCCCTGTTGCTGGTAGTAATTGGCGAGCTTTCCGATCGAAGTCGTCTTGCCGGAGCCGTTGACGCCGGCCAGCATGATCACGAAGGGCTTGTGCGCCGAAACGTCGAGCGGCACCGCGATCGGCCGCAACAGCTCGAGCAGCACGTCGCGTAGCGCATCCTTGAGTTGGGCTGCCTCGGTAAAACCCTCGCGCCTGGCCCGCGCGCGAAGGGCGTCGAGGAAATGAGTGGTTGCCGTGACGCCGACGTCGGAGATGAGCAGGGCGGATTCCAGCTCGTCGTAGAACTCGGCATCCAGCTTTCGGCCGGAACCGAACAGTCCGGACAGGCGCGCCCCGAGCGTCTTGCGTGTCTTGGCGAGACCCTGCTGCAGGCGCGCGAACCAGCCTTCGCCATCGGATCGGGACTTGAGGAAACTTAGCATGCGGTCGGGGGTCTGAGGATCGAGAGGTCCAAATGCAGGCGGAAATGCCGCCGCAAGACGCGGGCCTCCGCCGGCGTCATGATTTGCGGGAAGCAGTTACAATTCTACCCGAAACCCGTCAACCTCGAAGTGAGCGCAACGTGATTTTCAGAATACCGCCTTCGCGTCTCCTCGCCTGCGCGTTCGCAGGGGTCCTGTTGTGGCTCGCTGCGCCCGCAACGGCGGCCGTTGCCGTGGAGCAGATGCTGGGCAACGGCCTGCGCGTGGTGGTGAAGCCCGATCGCCGGGCGCCGGTCGTGGTGGTGATGCTGTGGTACAGAGTCGGCAGCATGGACGAGGTCAACGGCGTCACAGGCGTCGCACACGTGCTGGAACACATGATGTTCAAGGGCACCAAGGCAGTCCCGGCTGGTGAATTCTCGCGGCGCATCGCCGCTGCAGGCGGCCGGGACAACGCCTTCACGAGCCTCGACTACACCGGTTATTTCCAGACGCTGCACAAGTCGCAGCTCGCTCTCGCGCTCAAGCTCGAGGCCGACCGCATCGTCAATCTGGTGCTGAAGCAGGAGGAATTCGAAAAAGAGATCAAGGTGGTGATGGAAGAGCGGCGCTGGCGCACGGATGACCGGCCGCGTTCCATCGTCTATGAGCGGCTGAGATCGGCCGCGCTGGTCGCGCACCCTTACCGCAATCCGATCATAGGCTGGATGAACGACCTCGAAAACATGCGGGTTGACGACGCACGCGCTTTCTATGAGCGCTGGTACGCGCCGAACAATGCGATGCTGGTGGTGGTGGGCGATGTCGCGCCCGACGAAGTTTTCGGGCTTGCCGAGCGGTATTTCGGCGGTATCGGGCCCAAGGCATTGCCGCCGCGCAAACCGCAGGAGGAGCCGCCGCAGTTCGGTATAAAACGGCTCACCGTCAAGGCGCCGGCGGAGCTGCCGTACGTGCTGATGGCGTATCGCGTCCCGGTGCTGCGCGATCCGGAAACCGACTGGGAGCCGTACGCACTGGAGATGCTGGCAAACGTGCTCGACGGAAATGCGGCTGCGCGCTTTCCGCGCACGCTGGTGCGCACCGAGCGCCTTGCGAACTCCGCGGGCGCGAGTTACGACGGGATCGGTCGCGGGCCCGGGATGTTCTATCTGGACGGGGTGCCGAGTCCGGGCAGGAACGCGGCTGAACTGGAAGAAGGATTGCGCCGCGAGCTGGCGCGGATTGCCGCCGAAGGTGTGACGGAACAGGAACTCCGGCGCATCAAGGCGCAGGCCGTCGCCTCTCACGTCTATCAGCGCGACTCCATGTTCTATCAAGCGCGCCAGATCGGCTCGCTGGAGATGGCCGGGCTTTCGCACAGGACGCTCGACCTCATGCTGGAGAAGCTGAGGCAGGTGACTCCCGAGCAGGTGCAGGAGGTGGCGCGGAAATACTTCGTGGACGAAGGGCTGACCGTTGCCTATCTCGATCCGCAGCCGCTCGGCGCCCGCAAGCCGATCGCGCCGCCGCCGGGGCTACGCCATGCGCGCTGAGTGGACGGTTTTCAAGCTCGTTGCGGTGCTGCTCCTTGCGGCGGGCCCGGCGCACGCCATCCTTCCGATTCAGCATTGGCAGACGCAGAGCGGTGCGCGCGTCTATTTCGTCGAAAATCACGACTTGCCGATGCTCGACCTGAGCGTTGAATTTCCCGCGGGCGTGGGCTTCGACCGCAAGGACAAGTCCGGTGCGGCGAACATGACCAACCGCCTGCTGCGCATGGGCGCCGAGGGCATGACCGAGGACGAGGTCGCACAGAAGCTCGCCGATGTGGGCGCGCAGCTCTCCGGAAGCTTCAATACCGACCGGGCGGGGCTCGCGCTGCGCACGCTGTCCAGCCGCGAGGAGCGCGAACAGGCACTTTCGGTTTTCGCCACGATCCTGCAGCGCCCGTCGTTCCCCTCGGACGTCCTCGAGCGCGAGAAGATCCGGCTCGTCGCGGCGCTGAAGGAAGCCGACACCAAGCCCGACACCATCGCCGCCCTGAATTTCTACCGGATGCTGTATCGCGATCACCCTTATGCGCTGCGGTCCTCCGGGGAGGCCGAGACGGTCGAGCGGCTTGCGCGCGAGGACCTGATTGATTTCTACCGGCGCCATTACACGGCGCAACAAGCGGTCGTCGCGATGATCGGCGATCTGACGCGCGAGGAAGCGACGGCGATCGCCGAAAAAGTTACCGCCGGCCTGCCGCGTTCCGAAGACGCCGGGCCGGAGCTGCCGGCAGTCGAGCCGTTGCCGGCGGGGGCGATCCGCGTCATTCCCCACCCGGCGACGCAGAGCCACATCCTGATCGGTGCACCCGGCATCCGTCGTGATGATCCGGACTACTATCCGCTGTTCATCGGCAATTACATCCTGGGCGGCGGCGGCTTCGTCTCGCGCATCGCCGACGAAGTGCGGCAGAAACGCGGGCTGGCTTATTCGGCTTACAGCTACTTCTCGCCGCTCAAGGAGCGCGGGCCGTTTCTGATCGGGATGCAGACGCAACGCGAGCAGGCGCAGGAGGCGCTCGAGGTCGTGCGGACCACGCTGCGCGAGTTCATCGCCAATGGACCGACGCGGGAGGAGATCACGGCCGCGAAGCAGAACCTCATCGGCGGCTTCCCGCTGAGAATCGACAGCAACCGCAAGATACACGGCTACCTGGCAGCGATCGGGTTTTACCGCCTGCCGCTCACTTTCCTCGATGACTTCGTCAAGAACATCGAGCGCGTGACCGCCGACGATGTCAAGAGCGCATTCGCGCGCCGAATCGATCCCGACCGCATGGTGACCGTGGTGGTCGGGGCGGCGGAGGCACAGGCGGCCGCGACGCAGCCCGTGAAGTGAACCGTGCCGCCGCGCGCGCCCTTGCGTCGGGGTTGCCGGCCATGAAATCCAATCGCGTGCGCATCATCGGCGGCGCCTGGCGCAGTCGATCGATAACGTTTCCGTCGCGCAGCGACCTGCGGCCGACTCCGGACCGGGTGCGCGAGACCCTGTTCAACTGGCTGGGCCAGGATCTCACCGGGAAAACGTGTCTCGATCTTTACGCGGGCAGCGGGGCGCTCGGATTCGAAGCGGCATCGCGCGGCGCCGGACGGGTGGTCATGGTGGAGCGCGATGCGGCGACCTTCGCGGCGCTCCAGGCAACGCGGACGATGCTTGGCGCCGCCGCGGTGGAACTCACGAGAGCGGATGCGTTAGAATTTCTGCGCGGCGACCACGGCGCTTACGACGTGATTTTTCTCGACCCGCCGTTCAAGTTGAGCCCCTGGTCGCGCCTGTTGCCGCTGCTGCCGCGCCACATGGCGCCCGGCGCCGCGGTCTACTGTGAAGGTGCGGCGTCGCCTGAACTGCCCGCCGGCTGGGAGACTTGGAGAAAGGACCGTGCGGGACGGGTGCGATATCAACTGCTGAAACGGAAAGAACATGAACAACAAGGCGATCTACCCGGGCACGTTTGATCCGATGACGCTGGGTCACGAGGACCTGGTGCGGCGCGCAGCGCGGCTCTTCGACACGGTGATCCTCGGAGTGGCCGACAGCCGCGCGAAGCGGCCGTTCTTCACTCTTGAAGAGCGCGTGGAAATGGCGCGCGAGGTGGTGAAGGACATAGGGAACGTCGAGGTCATGGGTTTTTCGGGGTTGCTGATGAAATTTGTCCAGCAGCACAATGCGCGGGTTGTAGTGAGGGGCCTGCGCGCGGTATCCGACTTCGAGTACGAGTTTCAACTGGCGGGCATGAACCGCGGACTCTACCCCGACGTGGAAACCGTGTTCCTCACGCCCGGCGAGCAATTCATGTTTGTGTCCGCGACCATCGTGCGCGAGATTTCGGTTCTCGGCGGCGACGTCAGTCAGTTCGTGCCGCCATACGTCGCCAGGCGGCTGGCGGCCAAGATCGAGCAACTGGGCGGAAAGTAGGCTGGGGCGGCCATGGCCTTAATGATCACCGACGAATGCATCAATTGCGACGTGTGCGAGCCGGAATGCCCGAACGACGCCATCGCGCCGGGGGAGGAGATCTACGTGATCGACCCGCACAAGTGCACTGAATGCGTCGGTCACTTTGACGAACCACAGTGCCGGAAAGTGTGCCCGGTCGACTGCATTCCCGGCGATCCCCGCCACGTCGAAACGAAGGACGATCTCTACGAGAGGTATCTGCGGCTCACCGCTCAAAAGACGGGCTGAGCATCAAGCATCCGGCGCTGAGGCTGAAACCCGAACGGCCCCCCGCTTCCGACGCGCTGCTTGCAGCTCTTGACGCTCAAGGAAACGCTTACCGTTGGCAGCGTGAGCAGTAAAAGGTCGACCGCTGTCCCTGGCGGATAATCCTGATCGACGCGCTGCAGCGATGGCACGGTTCTCCCGCGCGGTCATAGACGGAGAACCGGCTCTGAAAATTGCCCGCCTGGCCATCGCTGCCCACGTAGTCGCGCAACGTGCTGCCGCCGGCGTCGATCGCAATCTTCAGTGTTTCCCGTATTGCCTGTGCCAGCAGCTCGTATCGTTTCTCTCCGATGCGTCGCGCCGGGGTGCGTGGATGAATTCTGGCGCGAAACAGCGCTTCGTTGGCGTAGATGTTGCCTACCCCCGCGACGACCCGGCTGTCCATCAGCACGTGCTTGATCGCGGCGCCGCGCCGCCGGGTGGTTCGATAGAGCCACGCGCCGGTGAACTCCGGCCCGAAAGGCTCCGGGCCGATGTCCGCCAGCAGTTCGTGGCGCGCCGGGTCGCCCTTGTGCCACAGCACAAGCCCGAACCGGCGGGGATCACGCAGGCGCACCACCGTCCCGTTCTCCAGCACCAGGTCGAAATGGTCGTGCGGTTCAGGCGGTTTCGTGCTGTTCGCTATCCATAACCGGCCCGACATGCCGAGGTGCAGGATCAGCGTGCCCACGCCACAGTCGAATAGCAGATATTTCCCGCGGCGCGTGATGCCGGCAATCAAGGCGCCGGCGAGCAGTTGCGGCAGGTTGCCCGGTACCGGCAGGCGCAGCGCGCCGTTGCGCACGATTGCGTGCCGGATGCGCTGGTTTGTCAGCAGCGGGATCAGGCCCCGACGCGTGGTCTCGACTTCGGGCAATTCGGGCATGGTGGTACATTCAGCGGCGAGACGGCTGCCGCTCAGCGATCGGGCGCCCCGGGCGGGGCAAGCAGGCGCTTTCCCACTTCCAGGAAGAAATGATATTGCACCTGCTCGTCCAATCGCGCGAGCACGAGTTCGGGTTCCTTCTGCACTATGTCGAATACGAGCTTCCCGGCGCTCTTGATGTCCACCCTGATCATACCCATCGATTTGGCGCTGGCGTACGGTTCCGCGCGCAAGGCGGCAGCCTCGCGCCACATGGCGACCCAACGGTTGAAATCATCCTGGCTCAGCTCGTGAGATTTCGGCGATATCTCCCAGCCGCGTTCGCCTTGCGCGACGGCGAAATCCGGGAACTCGAAGCGCACGGGTACTTCACCTGCTGCGAAGAGTTGCTTTCTCAGCAATTGCGCGGGGTCCGTGGGGAACGCTCCGGCGTAACGCGGCTCGATAGTGTAAACCGCGCCACCGGTCAGCACGTACTGCTCGCGCATGACGCTGCTGACCGCACCGAAGTCGAATCCTTCGCCGTCGATCGTGAGGCGCGTCTGTGGACGGTCGAGATCGAAGCGCTCCAGATCCGTCGCCGCGAAGCGATGGGCGGATTTCGCATCGACGACGGCGAGCAGCTGTTGCACCCGAAACGGGTCGGTATCGCCGCTGAAGGGAGCCGTCATGCGCCACCGACCCTCCTTTTTCTCCAACACGATCGGCGGGATGCCGCGGCGCTCGAGGCGGATCTGCCGCGCCGCGCCGGCTTGCAGCGCGGTCAACCGGTAAGACGGCCGCTCGTCGCTTCGCGGCTTGAGATAGACGAACCACCCAAGCGCGGCGGCGATGACCAGCAGAACGGCGTTAAGCAGCCAGGATTTCTTCACGAAGCAATCCCTTCGAGTCGGCGGTCGGCGACATTCGCCTTGTCGCACGTTCCGAGGCTCCCGGGCTCATGTCACCGCCTCTGAACGAGTTGCGCAAGAAACGATTGGTGTCGAGTCGGCGGTCGGCGACATTCGCCT
>JACQOJ010000075.1 GCA_016202605.1 Betaproteobacteria bacterium | reverse complement strand
TCACCAGGCTCCCCTTTGACCTGAGGGATGAGGGATGAGGGATGAGGGATGACCGAATACCCTCCATTGTCCTTTCGTCATCCCTCCGTCCCCCGCTCTCCGCCCCGCTCTTTCTTTTCCGGCGGCATCGAGACCATGCGCACGCGGTCCTGCCGGCGCACGTTGATCTGCCGGGCCGGGTCGATGTACTTCGTCTGCTTGCGCCGACGCAGCGTCAGCGCGATCGCCGCAACGATCGCGACCAGCAGGATCACCGCGGCGATCTCGAACGGATAGACGTATTCCGTGTACACCAGCCGGCCGAGCTCCCGGGTGTTGCTGTAGCCTGCCGGCAGTGGCGGCGGAGGCGGCGAGCCGGAAAGGCCGAAATAACCGCCGCCCAGCACGATCGCCATCTCCGCCACGAGCAGCAACGCGACCAGCACCCCCAGCGGCAGATAGTTCCAGAAGCCCTCCCGCAGCCGCGCCATGTTGATGTCCAGCATCATGATCACGAAGAGGAACAGCACCATCACCGCGCCGACGTAAACCAGCACCAGCACGATCGCCAGGAACTCCGCCCTAAGCAGCAGCCACAGTCCCGCCGTGGTAAAGAAACAGAGCACCATGCACAGCACCGCATGCACCGGGTTGCGCGCCGTGATCACGCTCAGCGCCGCGATGATCAGGACCGCCGAGAAGGCGTAAAAGACAAA
This sequence comes from Betaproteobacteria bacterium, assembly GCA_016202605.1. Taxonomy (GTDB): domain Bacteria; phylum Pseudomonadota; class Gammaproteobacteria; order Burkholderiales; family SG8-41; genus DSOT01. The sequence goes on along the minus strand of JACQOJ010000075.1, from coordinate 4,772 downwards.
TTCACCAAAAGTCATGAAATTCGGCCACAGAGACCACGGAGGTCACAGAGAAAAACGAAGAACAAACCGCAACCAATTCGCAATGCTTTTCTCCGTGTTCTCGGTATCCTCTATTGCTAACGGGTTTATCGGTACGCGGCGTCTTCCGTGCGGTCCTTCGCGATCTGCTCTTCGCACATGTCGCCGACCGCAAGCAGCATCGGCTTGGTGTAGATCAGGTCGCCGCGCCGCTCGCCGTGGTATTCCAGGATGCGCGTCTCGACTATGGAATCGACCGGGCAGGATTCCTCGCAGAAGCCGCAGAAAATGCACTTGGTCAGATCGATGTCGTAGCGGGTGGTGCGGCGCGTACCGTCCTCACGCTGCTCGGACTCGATGGTGATCGCGAGCGCCGGACAGACCGCCTCGCAGAGCTTGCAGGCGATGCATCGTTCCTCGCCGTTCGGATAGCGCCGCAGCGCATGCAGTCCGCGGAAACGCGGGCTCTGCGGCGTCTTTTCATCCGGATACTGCACGGTGATCTTGCGCGCGAACAGGTAGCGGCCGGTGAGCATCATGCCCTTCACCAGCTCCAGCAGGAAGAAGGTACGGAAGAAATCGCGGACGCGATCGATCACGGCAGCCTCACTTGCCCCATACCCACAGCGGCGTCAGCATCCAGGCGCCGAGGATAACGATCCAGGCGATGGTCAGGGGCAGAAAAACCTTCCAGCCGAGCCGCATGATCTGGTCGTAGCGGTAGCGCGGAAAGGTCGCCCGGAACCACAAAAAGCTCGAGACCACGACGAAAATCTTGACCAGCAGCCAGCCGACGCTCCCGGCGGCCAGCCACGGCAGGCCGATGGCGTTGGCGAGCACGGCGGGAACGGGTGAGAGCCATCCACCCAGGAACATGATCGAGGCAAGGGTCGAAATGAGGATCATGTTGGCGTATTCCGCGAGGAAGAACACCGCGAACGCCATGCCGGAGTACTCGACGTGGAAACCGGCGACGATCTCGGACTCTCCTTCCGCCACGTCGAACGGCGCGCGGTTGGTCTCCGCCACGCCGGAGATGAAATACACCAGGAAAATCGGAAACAGGGGAACCCAGAACCAGTTGAGCGCGCCCCAGTTGCCCCGCTGTCCGTCGACCACTTCCGTCAGGTTGAGGCTCTGCGCGGCCATCAGCACGCACACCAGGGCGAACCCCATCGCAAGCTCGTACGACACCATCTGGGCGGCGGAGCGCAGGCTGCCGAGAAACGCATACTTGGAGTTGGACGCCCAACCGGCGATGATGATGCCGTATACGCCCATCGAGGTGATCGCCATGATGTAGAGCAGGCCCGCATCGATGTTCGCCAGCACCACTTCCGGCGCGAATGGCACGACCGCCCACGCCGCCAGCGCGGGCATGATCGCCATGACCGGCGCCAGCACGAACAGGACCTTGTTCGCTCCCGCCGGAACGATGATTTCCTTGACCAGCAGTTTCAGCCCGTCCGCGATCGGCTGGGCCAGGCCACCGAGCCAGCGGATCCCGAAGAAAGTCACGCGGTTCGGCCCGATGCGGATCTGCATCCACCCGATCATCTTGCGCTCCCACAGCGTGAGATAGGCGACCGCCAGCATCAGCGGCGCGACAATGCACACGATCAGCAGCAATATCCTGACGGTGAGCATGATGGGCGGCGCCAGTTCCTGGCCGAAAATCCACACCACCACCGTGGCGAGAAGGCCCCATAGCCAGATGCCGAAGTTGACGAACGGTTGCAGCACCGTGCTCATACCGCGACCTTCTCCGCCGCCGCCACGCGTTCCGCAGTCAGCGCGCCAAACATGGCGCCCAGAGCGGCCGTTTCCGCGCGCGCGGCGGCAAGCCTTATGCAATTCGCAGGAAGCCTGTCATCGACGGCATGCGGAACGATCGCCTCTCCCGCGCCCTGCCTCACGCGCACGTAATCACCGTGCCGCAAGCCGAGCCGGTCCGCGGTTTCCTGGTTCATCCATGCCGCCGGCGCCGCCGCGTCGCACGTCTTGCGCAGCGAGGCCGCGCGCCGCACGATCGCGTCCGCGCTGTAGATCGGGACTTCCCCGATGCGCTCCAGCTCCGCGCCGGGTCGGAACGCCAGGGCGGCAAGCTCAACGGACTTCAGTCGATTATCGAGCCGCACGGCAATGTTTCCGTCGCCGAGGACTTCCCGTCTTACCTCTTCCGCGCTGTCGTGCCCGAAACCTTCGAGCCCGAGAAGATTGCCCAGGACCCGCAGGACTTTCCAGGCGGGACGCGTTTCGCCGAGCGGCCTCACGACGCCACTGAAGCTCTGCGCCGTGCCCTCCGTATTGACGAACGTGCCCGCGGTCTCCGTGAATGGCGCAATCGGCAACAAGACGTGGGCGTATTCGACGGCCCCGTGCTGGTACGGGCTCATCGCGACGATCAGTTCCGCCTGACTGAGCGCCGCTATCGCCTGCTGCGGATCGTGGGTGTCGAGCTCGGGCTCCGCGCCGAGCAACAGGTAGGCTTTGAGCGGCGTCTTCAGCATCTGCGCCGCGTTCCGTCCGGCCGGCATGGCGAAAGGAACAGCACCGGCGAGGTACCCGCCGACGCTGTTCGCGGCCTCACCCAGAAATCCCAGGCGCGCCCCGACCATGTCCGCCAGCGCCTGCGCCAGCGCGTGCAGCTGCCGCGCCCGGGGATGGTGCTGGGAAAGGTTGCCGAGGAAGACCGCGGCACGCGTTCCCGAAGCGAGGCTTGCCGCGATGCGCTGCGCCGCATCGGAGATCGCGACCGGCTCCAGCGCGCCGCGCACGTTTTCAGGCAACACCGCGTTTTTCAGCCGCGCCGCCGCTTTCAGCACCTGCGCCAGCATGTCGGGCATCGCCGCCGGAGACACGATCGCCTTGTGCGCGACCCGCATCAGCAGGTCGTCGTCCACCGGGTTGACGAGATCGAGCTCCGTCGCGCGCTTCGTCGCCTGGCGCAGCCGGTGCGCGAGCAGCGGATGATCCTTTCTGAGGGTGCTGCCGACGACCAGCACGCGGTCGAGTTCGCCGATCTCGGCGATCTTCATGCCCAGCCAGGGCACGCCGCCGAGTTCGCCGTCGGCGCTGAAATCGGACTGGCGCAGCCGGGAATCGACGTGGCCCGAACCGAGGGCGCGCACGAGTTTCTGCAGAAGATAGAGCTCTTCCAGCGTCTGGTGCGGGGTCGCCAGCGCGCCGATGGCCTGCGCTCCATGCGCGGTGCGGAGGCGCTTGATTTCGCGCGCCACGAATTCGAGCGCGATCTGCCATTCCACTTCCCGCCACGTCCCGTCCTGCCGCAGCATGGGCCGCGCGAGCCGCTGCTCGGAATTGAGCCCCTCGTAGGAGAAACGGTCCTTGTCCGACAGCCAGCATTCATTGACCGCCTCGTTCTCGCGCGGCAGCACGCGCATGACCCGGTTCTGCTTGACCTGGACGAGGAGATTGGAACCCAGACCGCAGTGCGGGCTCACCGAGGGCCGGCGCGTCAATTCCCAGGTTCGGGCGGTGTAGCGGAACGGCTTGGAGGTCAGCGCCCCGACCGGACAGAGATCGATCACGTTGCCCGAAAGCTCGGAGTCCACCGTCTTGCCCACGAAGGTGATGATCTCCGAGTGCTCGCCGCGGCCGATCATCCCGAGTTCCATGATGCCCGCGATCTCCTGGCCGAAGCGCACGCAGCGCGTGCAGTGGATGCACCGCGTCATGTCGGTCGAAATGAGCGGTCCCAGATTCTTGTTGACCACCGCCCGTTTGTCTTCCTCGTAGCGCGAGCCGCTCGCGCCGTAGCCGACCGCGAGATCCTGGATCTGGCACTCGCCGCCCTGGTCGCAGATCGGGCAATCGAGCGGATGGTTGATGAGCAGAAACTCCATCACGCCCTTCTGCGCATCGACCGCCTGATCCGAGTGGGTCCACACCTTCATGCCCTTGGTGACGGGGGTCGCGCACGCCGGCAGCGGTTTGGGCGCCTTCTCGACCTGCACCAGGCACATGCGGCAGTTGGCTGCGATCGAGAGCTTCTTGTGATAGCAGAAATGCGGGACGAAGATGCCCGCCCGGTGCGCGGCATCCATGATGGTGCTGCCATCGGGCACTTCGAGCTGCTTTCCGTCGATCTCGATCTCGAGCATGTCAGGTTCAATGTTCCGTGTTCAATGTTCCGCGTTCAGACATAGTCCGGGACCAGACATTTCCTGTGGTCGATGTGATACCGGAACTCGTCCGGAAAATGCTTGATGAAACTCTTCACCGGCAGCGCCGCGGCATCCCCGAGCGCGCAGATCGTGCGCCCGGCGATGTTGTCGGAAACGTTGTTCAGCAGATCGAGATCCTCGCGCCTGCCCGTGCCGTGTTCGATCCGGCGCACCATGCGGTAGAGCCAGCCGGTGCCCTCGCGGCAGGGCGTGCACTGGCCGCACGATTCCTCGAAGTAGAAATACGACAGCCTGAGCAGCGAACGCACCATGCAGCGCGTCTCATCCATGATGATGACCGCGCCCGAGCCGAGCATCGACCCCGCCTTGGCGATCGAGTCGTAGTCCAGGTCGGTCGCCATCATGATTTCCGCGGGCAGCACGGGCATCGATGAACCGCCCGGAATGCAGGCTTTCAGTTTCCCGCCGCCGCGCATGCCTCCCGCCATCTCCAGGAGTTTCGCAAACGGCGTGCCCAGCCTGACCTCGTAGTTGCCCGGCCGCTCGACGTCGCCGGAAACGGAAAATATCTTGGTGCCGCCGTTGTTGGGCCGGCCGAGGTTCAGG